>NZ_JBFBNW010000025.1:0-115469 GCF_040683955.1 Streptomyces sp. NPDC093111
GCTCGACCTCGCCCTTGATGAACTTCTCGACGTTGGCGAAGGCCTCGTCGTCGAAGTACTGCACCGGCGGGGACTTCATGAAGTACGAGGACGCGGAGAGGATCGGGCCACCGATGCCCCGGTCCTTGGCGATCTTCGCGGCACGCACGGCGTCGATGATGACACCGGCCGAGTTCGGGGAGTCCCAGACCTCGAGCTTGTACTCGAGGTTCAGCGGGACGTCGCCGAAGGCACGGCCCTCAAGGCGGACGTACGCCCACTTGCGGTCGTCGAGCCAGGCCACGTAGTCCGACGGACCGATGTGGACGTTCTTCTCGCCCAGCTCGCGGTCGGGGATCTGCGAGGTGACGGCCTGGGTCTTCGAGATCTTCTTGGACTCGAGGCGGTCGCGCTCCAGCATGTTCTTGAAGTCCATGTTGCCGCCGACGTTGAGCTGCATGGTGCGCTCAAGACGGACACCGCGGTCCTCGAACAGCTTGGCCATCACGCGGTGCGTGATGGTGGCGCCGACCTGGGACTTGATGTCGTCGCCGACGATCGGGACACCGGCCTCGGTGAACTTGTCCGCCCACTCCTTGGTGCCGGCGATGAAGACCGGGAGGGCGTTGACGAACGCGACCTTGGCGTCGATGGCGCACTGCGCGTAGAACTTCGCGGCGGCCTCGGAGCCCACGGGCAGGTAGCACACCAGCACGTCGACCTGCTGGTCCTTGAGGACCTGGACGACGTCCACGGGAGCCTCGGGGGACTCCTCGATGGTCAGGCGGTAGTACTTGCCGAGGCCGTCGAGCGTGTGGCCACGCTGGACCGTGACGCCCTTGTTCGGGACGTCGCAGATCTTGATGGTGTTGTTCTCGCTGGCGCCGATGGCGTCGGAGAGGTCGAGGCCGACCTTCTTCGCGTCCACGTCGAACGCGGCCACGAACTCCACGTCGCCGACGTGGTAGTCGCCGAACTGGACGTGCATGAGGCCGGGCACCTTGGACGCCGGGTCGGCGTCCTTGTAGTACTCGACGCCCTGCACCAGCGAGGCGGCGCAGTTGCCCACGCCGACGATGGCTACGCGAACCGAACCCATTCCGGTTGCTCCCTGTATGTCGTGGAAGCCCTGCTGACGCAGGGTTTCACTTTGCGGTGTCGTCGGACGGATCCGGCCGGGTACTGCCCCCGTGCCGGGGCAGGCCGCCCGTTTCTCCAGAATTTTTGTGCTGTTGAGCGGGGTCCTCGGGTCGGGATCGCTGATCCCGGCCCGCCCGCTCGCTCTCGATGAGCTCGTTCAGCCAGCGCACTTCGCGCTCCACGGACTCCATTCCGTGGCGCTGCAGCTCAAGCGTGTAGTCGTCGAGGCGCTCGCGCGTCCGGGCCAGAGAGGCGCGCATCTTCTCCAGGCGCTCTTCCAGCCGGCTGCGGCGGCCCTCCAGCACTCGCATCCGCACGTCGTGCTCGGTCTGGCCGAAGAACGCGAAGCGGGCGGCGAAGTGCTCGTCCTCCCAGGCGTCGGGGCCGGTGTGGGAGAGGAGCTCTTCGAAGTGCTCCTTACCTTCGGCCGTCAACCGGTAGACGATCTTGGCGCGGCGTCCTGCGAGTGAAGCGGCCAGCGCGTCCTCGGGGGCGCTGCCCGGCTCCTCGATCAACCAGCCGTTGGCGACCAGCGTCTTGAGGCAGGGGTAGAGGGTCCCGTAGCTGAAGGCCCGGAAGATGCCCAGCGAGGTGTTGAGCCGCTTGCGCAGCTCGTAACCGTGCATCGGCGCCTCGCGAAGAAGGCCGAGAACGGCGAACTCAAGGATTCCTGAGCGCCTGCTCATTCGCCGCCTCCTCCGCTCTCGGGACTCGTCTCTCGGAACCAGAAAACTCTTATGCCGAGTCGATGTGCCGCACCGATGTATCGACTCGATACATCCCGACGATAGAACGAGCCCCCGGTTGCGACAAGTGGGGCACGGGTGACCGGCGTCACAATGTCAATTCACAGCGTTCGACTTGCCGGATTTGGGATGAAGTCCGTATGTAGGTGGGTTTTGGCCGTGCGTAGTCTGTGCGGCATGCAGACCACCGGGAACCGAGCGATGCCGCAGGGCGTCAGTGAACCGGGTGACCGGCTGCGGCACGGTGGGGCTTTTCCCGAGGTCCCGCCGTGTGCATTTCGGGGGGACCGGAACTCAACTGCCGCTTCCAGGCGTACGCGCCTGCCCGAGGAGTAGTCGTTCGATGAGCGAGCACCGTCGCAAAATGCCGCAGCAACAGCCGCCGAGTGGCGGTCGCGCTGCGGCCCGGCGCGCGGCCCAGCAGCCGATGGGCCACAGGCCGGCCCAAGGCCATGACGTCGGTTCCGGGTCCCCTTCGGACTCGTACGGACCGCCTTCCGTCCATGGGGAGGAGCAGCGCCCCTACGGGGGGCGTGCCGAGGCCCGGCGAGCCGCCCAGCGGGGCGGTCGCAGGCGTGCGCCCGAGGCCGGTGGGCCCGGCGGCCCGAGCGGCCCCGGAGGCGGACGGCGCGGCGGTGGTGGCGGCGGTCAGGGCGGTGGTCCCGGACGCGGCCGCGGCGGACGCCCGCCCGGCAAGAAGCGGCTCATCGACTACCCGCGCTACGGCAAGTACGGCTGGCGTCGCTGGATGCCGTCGTGGAAGCTCGTCACGGGCCTGTTCCTGGCCTTCTGCGGCAGTCTCATGGGTGCGGGTGCCATCGCGTACGCCATGGTGGGGATCCCCAACGAGGACCTGAGCGCCAAGCAGCAGAACAACGTCTTCTACTGGTCCGACGGCACGGTGATGGCCGCGACCGGCGGTGAGGTCAACCGGCAGATCGTCGGCATCGAGCAGATCCCGAAGTCGATGCAGAACGCGGTGGTCTCGGCCGAGAACAAGACCTTCTGGACCGACTCGGGTATCGACCCGATGGGCATCGGCCGCGCCGTGTGGAACATGGCCAAGGGCGGCGAGACCCAGGGTGGTTCGACCATCACCCAGCAGTACGTGAAGAACAACCGGCTCAACGACCAGTCGCAGACCGTGACCCGCAAGGTGAAGGAACTCTTCATCTCGATGCGCGTCGGCAACGACCTGGAGAAGCCCGTCATCATGGCCGGCTACCTCAACACCTCGTACTACGGACGCGGTGCCTATGGCATCCAGGCGGCGGCCCGCACGTACTTCGGCACGGACGCCAGCAAGCTGAACCCCAGCCAGTCCGCCTTCCTCGCCTCGCTGCTCAAGGGCGCGACCTACTACGACCCGGCCGGCTCCCCCGAGATCGACCCGCAGGCCACCGCCCAGGCCAACCGCGCCCGCGCCGAGAAGCGCTGGAAGTGGATCCTGGACGAGATGGTCAAGGACGGGAACCTCCCGGCCACCGAGCGCGCCAAGTACACCGAGTTCCCCAAGGTGAAGGGCCGGACCCAGGGCGCCCAGCTGGGCGGCCAGGTCGGCTACCTGGTCCGGACGGCCGAGGCGAACTTCCTCAACAACAACGACAAGGGCATCACCGCCCAGCAGATTGCCAAGGGTGGCTTCGAGATCCACACGACCTTCGACAAGAAGAAGGTCGCGTCTCTCGAGAAGGCGATCAAGAAGGTCTACGAGGAGCACATCGACCCGAAGAAGCGCCCGAAGGAGGACACCCACGTCCAGTTCGGTGGCGCTTCGGTCGACCCGAGGACCGGCGCGATCGTGGCGATCTACGGTGGCACCGACGCCACCAAGCACTTCACCAACAACGCCGACCAGACGGGTGCCCAGGTCGGATCGACCTTCAAGCCCTTCGTCCTGGCGGCGGCGATGCGCGACGGTGTGCGGGACAAGACGCTGGGTCAGGAGCAGGGTCCGTCCTCGCGGACGATCGTCGACCCCGACAAGAGCCTCTACAACGGCCAGAACAAGCTGAGGATCAAGAGGTACGACGGCTCGATCTGGCACGACGAGAAGGGCGGCGAGTGGCTCCAGACGAACGACGACGGTGCGAGCTACGGGAACGTGACGCTTCGTAAGGCCATGCAGGTCTCCGCCAACTCGCCGTACGTGCAGCTCGGCATGGACATCGGCATCGACAAGGTCCGCAAGTCGGCCGTCGACGCGGGCCTTCTGGAGTCCTCGCTGATCAAGGCCGATGTGCCGTCGTTCTCGCTCGGTATCTCCTCCCCGAGCGCGATCCGCATGGCCGGCGCGTACTCGACCTTCGCGAACAACGGCGAGCAGAACGACCCGTTCTCCGTGACCAAGGTCCTCCAGAAGGGCGAGGTCGTCTACCAGCACGAGGCCGCGCCGAAGCGCGCGTTCTCCACCGCCGTCGCCAGCAACGTCACCGACGTGCTGAAGGACGTCGTGAAGAAGGGCACCGGCAAGAAGGCCGCGCTCGACGACCGCGAGGCGGCCGGCAAGACCGGTACGACCGACGGCAACAACTCGGCCTGGTTCGTGGGCTACACCCCGCAGCTGTCGACCGCCATCGACATGTACCGCTTCGCGGACGACGAGACGATCAAGGACCGTAAGTTCGAGTCCATGTTCGGCACGGGTGCCCAGCCGAAGATCCACGGTTCGTCGTTCCCGTCGCAGATCTGGCACGACTACATGACCGACGCGCTGAGCGGGACCAAGCCGGTGGACTTCCCGTCGCCCGAGGACCTGGGTGCCGAGGCGGTCTTCGGCGGCGGCGCGGTCAGCCCGACGCCGACGCCGACGGAGACCGAGTCCGAGACGCCGTCCGCCACCGCGACGACGCAGACGCCCACCACGAAGCCGACCAAGACGGCGGACCCTGGCAAGACCTGCTCCGTGTGGGACTGGCCGTGCGACCCGACCGGCGGCGCCAACAACGGCAACGACAACGGCGGCGCGTCCAACGGCGGTGCCACCACGACGCCCCCGCCGACGGCGACGGACTCCCCGTCCACCGATCCCGCAGCAGCGGGCGGCGGAGGCGGAAAGCCCAACGGCGGCACCGGCTGGACCGGCATGGGCGGCTGATCGGCCCACCGGCCGAGCGGCCTCGTCGAGGGCCGTCGCGCCCGGTCCGTACCCCGTGTACGGAACCGGCCGCGGCGGCCCTCACCGTTTTCCCAGGCCCGTACGGCAGGATGTCCCCCATGCCGAGCCTCCAGAAGACGACCCCGCCGCGGGAACCGGCGGTGGTCTGCCCCACGCGCAGCGACGACGTGGCCGCCGCGGGCAGCGAACTGATCGGCGGGCCGATCGGCCGCCGGGCGCTGCTGGGCGCCGGGCAGCTCACCCCGGTGCGCGTGGTGGCCCTGGTGGCCATCGGGATGTTCGCGCTCGGCATGGTGCAGAAGCTGCCCTGCTACAACTGGGCCTGGTTCCGCGGCACCACCTCCCAGTACACCCACGCCTGCTACTCCGACATCCCGCACCTCTTCTCGGGACGCGGCTTCGCGGACGGCCTGGTGCCCTACTTCGACCGGATCGGTGGCGACATACCGTTCCTGGAGTACCCGGTCCTGACCGGTCTCTTCATGCAGGTCGCGGCCTGGCTGACGCCCGGCGGCACCCTGTCGGAGCAGGAGCAGGGCTACTGGATGGTCAACGCGGGCCTGCTGCTCGTGTGCACGGCCGTCCTCGCCGTGTGCGTGGCCAGGACCCACCGCCGGCGCCCCTGGGACGCCCTCCTGGTGGCGCTCGCGCCCGCCCTGGCGCTGACCGCCACGATCAACTGGGACCTGCTGGCCGTCGCCCTGACCGCCGCCGCGCTGCTGATGTGGTCGCGCGGCCGGGCGCTCGGTGCCGGCGTGCTGCTCGGGCTCGCGACGGCCGCCAAGTTCTACCCGATACTGCTGCTCCTCCCCCTGTTCCTGCTCTGCTGGCGGGCCGGGAAGTGGCGTGCGTTCGGGACGGCGCTGCTCGGGGCGGTGGGCGCCTGGCTGGCGGTGAACCTGCCGGTGATGCTGCTCGCGCCCGAGGGCTGGAAGCAGTTCTACGTCTTCAGCACCGACCGGAACGTGGACTTCGGCTCCGTCTGGCTGCTCCTCAGCCAGACCACCGGCCGTCAGGTGCAGCCGGAGACCGCCAACCTCTGGGCGCTGCTCCTGATGCTGCTGGCCTCCGTCGGCCTGGCGATCCTGGCGTTCGCCGCGCCCCGCCGGCCCCGGCTGGCCCAGCTGGCCTTCCTGATCGTGGCCGCGTTCGTGCTCACCAACAAGGTCTACTCGCCGCAGTACGTCCTGTGGCTGATCCCGCTCGCCGCGCTCGCCCGGCCGCGCTGGCGCGACTTCCTCGTCTGGCAGGCCTGCGAGGTCATGTACTTCCTGGCCATCTGGTTCTACCTGGCCTACACGAGCAGCGGGAGCAAGCAGGGCCTGCCGACCGACGGCTACCAGTTCGCCATCGTGCTGCACGTCCTCGGCACGCTCTACCTGTGCGCCCTGGTCGTGCGCGACATCCTCGCGCCGGACCGGGACCCGGTACGCCGGGACGGCTCGGACGACCCCTCGGGGGGTGTCCTGGACGGCGCCGAGGACGTCTTCCTGCTGGGCTCGGCGGCGCGTCCGCCGCTGCACGCGGCCCCGGCGACGGAGGGCCCGCGGGTGGAGTGGGGCACACCCGACGGTGCCCCCTACGGCATCCCCGGGGGCGATCCCTGGGCTGCTCCGGGGAGCGCCTCCCGGGAGTGAGCGTACGGAGACACGAGAGCGGCCCCCGGGTGATCCCGGGGGCCGCTCTCCTGTCCGTACCGTGCCTGACGTCGGCTCCGCGTTCGGCGCTCAGCGCTCGACGAGCCGGTCGTACTGCGTCGTGGTGTGGCGCAGGTGGGCGACCAGCTCGTCGCCGACGTGCGGCTCCTGCGCGTCGGAGGGCACGAACAGGATCGACACCTGCATGTGCGGCGGCTCGGCGAACCAGCGCTGCTTGCCGGCCCAGACGAACGGGGAGAGGTTGCGGTTGACGGTCGCGAGACCGGCGCGGGCCACGCCCTTGGCGCGCGGCATCACACCGTGCATCGCCTTGGGGGCCTCCAGACCGACGCCGTGCGAGGTGCCGCCGGCGACGACCACGAGCCAGCCGTCCGACGCGGCCTTCTGCTGGCGGTAGCCGAAGCGGTCCCCCTTGGCGACCCGGGTGACGTCGAGGACCGCGCCCCGGTAGTCCGTGGCCTCGTGGTCGCCCAGCCACAGCCGGGTGCCGATCCGGGCCCGGAAGCGGGTCTGCGGGAACTGCTGCTGGAGCCGGGCCTGCTCGTCGGCGCGCAGGTGGCTGACGAACATGGTGTGCAGCGGCAGCCGGGCGGACCGCAGCCGGTCCATCCAGGCGATGACCTCCTCGACGGCGTCGGTGCCGTCCGGGCGGTCCAGGGGCAGGTGCAGGGCGAAGCCCTCCAAGCGTACGTCCTCGATGGCCGCGTGCAGCCGGCCGAGGTCCTCCTCGTGGACGCCGTGGCGCTTCATCGAGCTCATGCACTCGATCACGACCCGGGCGCCCACCAGGGCGTGCACGCCGTCCACGGAGGACACCGAGCGGATCACCCGGTCGGGCAGCGGCACGGGCTCCTCGCCGCGCCGGAACGGGGTGAGCACCAGCAGGTCGCCGCTGAACCAGTCCTTGATCTTGGCGGCCTCGTACGTGGTGCCGACGGCGAGCATGTCGGCGCCGAAGCGCGCGGCCTCGTCGGCCAGGCGCTCGTGGCCGAAGCCATAGCCGTTGCCCTTGCAGACCGGGACGAGACCGGGGAACTGGTCGATGACCGTCTTCTGGTGCGCCCGCCAACGAGCGGTGTCGACGTAGAGGGAGAGCGCCATGGCCGGCCCGGAACCTTTCTGGTGGCTGCGGTGGTGTCAGTTGCGGTGGATCAAGGGGGTGTACGTGTGTACGAGACTACGCAAGCCTCGGGCGTGGCGTCAGCGACGCGACATGTAGATGTCCAGCGCCTTGTGCAGGAGCTTGTTGAGCGGGAAGTCCCACTCGCCGACGTACTCGACGGCCTCGCCGCCCGTGCCGACCTTGAACTGGATCAGACCGAAGAGGTGGTCCGTCTCGTCCAGCGAGTCCGAGATGCCCCGCAGGTCGTAGACGGTGGCGCCCATCGCGTACGCGTCGCGCAGCATGCGCCACTGCATCGCGTTGGAGGGCCGGACCTCGCGGCCGATGTTGTCGGAGGCGCCGTAGGAGTACCAGACGTGGCCGCCGACGACGAGCATGGTCGCGGCGGACAGGTTCACGCCGTTGTGCCGGGCGAAGTAGAGCCGCATGCGGTTGGGGTCCTCGTTGTTGAGGACGGTCCACATGCGCTGGAAGTACGAGAGCGGGCGCGGCCGGAAGTGGTCGCGGACGGCCGTGATCTCGTACAGCCGCTGCCACTCGGCGAGGTCCTCGTAACCGCCCTGGACGACCTCGACACCGGCCTTCTCGGCCTTCTTGATGTTGCGGCGCCACAGCTGGTTGAAGCCCTTGAGGACGTCGTCGAGCGAGCGGTTGGCGAGCGGGACCTGGAAGACGTAGCGGGGCTGCACGTCGCCGAAGCCGGCGCCGCCGTCCTCCGCCTGCTGCCAGCCCATCTTCCGCAGCCGGTCGGCGACCTCGAAGGCGCGCGGCTCGATGTGGGTGGCCTCGACGTCCTTCAGGCGCTTGACGTCCGGGTCCTGGATGCCGGACTTGATGGCGGCCGAGTCCCAGCGCCGGATGACGACCGGGGGGCCCATCTTCACGGAGAAGGCGCCCTGCTGCTTCAGGTGCGCGAGCATCGGCTGGAGCCAGTCGTCGAGGTTCGGGGCGTGCCAGTTGATGACCGGGCCCTCGGGCAGGTAGGCCAGGTACCGCTTGATCTTGGGGAGCTGGCGGTAGAGCACCAGACCGACACCGACGAGCTCGCCGGCCTTGTCGAACCAACCGAGGTTCTCCGAGCGCCACTCGGTCTTCACGTCCGCCCACGCCGGGACCTGGCAGTGGCTCGCCGCGGGCTGGCTCTGGATGAATGCCAGATGCTGCTCACGGCTGATGGTCCTCAGGGTCAGGCTCATGCGGGGCGCTCCTCGGCAGGTGTGTCCCCATCGGTCAGGGGCTCCGGCTCTCGCGCCGAAGCCTACTGCGACCGGGGAGCGCCCCTGATGGGACGTGTGTCCCTGAGCCTGTCCGGCCCTCGGGTGGGATCAGGCGAGGCCCCCGTAGAACATGCCGAGGTAGAAGCCCACGGCCGAGGCGCCGAGGCCGACGATGAGGACGAAGCGTTCCCTCGTCGTGACGGAGACGAACTGTCCGACGGCACCGGTCAGGATGCCGATCAGGCCCGCCCAGGACGCCAGCACGTGCAGGCTGTGGAACTGGGCGGTGATGAAGGACAGCACTCCGAGGAAGAGCGTCACCGCCATCAGGGTGTCCTGGAGCGGGTGGGGCTTGCCGTCCGTGGCGAAGAGGGAGTGTCCGGGGTCGGGTCGCATTGCCTGTGCCATGGGGCACCTCCTGGCGTGGCTGCGGGAAGGCGGCGCACTGTGACGCCGCCGACATCCGTTGTGTACAGATTGCGTCCCCTCACCACAGGATTTCAACCGCAGGCCGATGTGCGGGTACTCTGTACGGTCTGCACCGGTGTCTGCCCAGGTCCTTCCTGGAGCCCGACGGAACCCTCGCTCGTCGAGGGGGATTGTCAGTGGTGGCCGATACCGTTGCTTACGCATCACGACCCTCCTGCCACGGAACGACCGTGGCCGCTGAGTCCAAAGGAGGTGGGTTCCACATGCGTCACTACGAGGTGATGGTCATCCTCGACCCCGATCTCGAGGAGCGCGCTGTCTCCCCGCTGATCGAGAACTTCCTTTCTGTCGTCCGTGAGGGCAACGGAAAGGTCGAGAAGGTCGACACCTGGGGCCGTCGTCGTCTCGCCTACGAGATCAAGAAGAAGCCCGAGGGCATCTACTCGGTCATCGACCTGCAGGCCGAGCCTGCGGTCGTCAAGGAGCTCGACCGCCAGATGAACCTGAACGAGTCGGTCCTCCGGACCAAGGTCCTCCGCCCCGAGACCCACTGAGCCTTCGGCTCACAGGTTTTCGGGTTCGAGTAGCAGTAAGCAGCCAGAAGCAATCCCGCCGAGAGGTTCACCCATGGCAGGCGAGACCGTCATCACGGTCGTCGGCAATCTTGTCGACGACCCCGAGCTGCGCTTCACCCCGTCCGGTGCGGCGGTCGCGAAGTTCCGTATCGCGTCCACTCCCCGCACCTTCGACCGCCAGACCAACGAGTGGAAGGACGGCGAAAGCCTCTTCCTGACCTGCTCGGTCTGGCGACAGGCGGCGGAGAACGTCGCCGAGTCGCTTCAGCGAGGCATGCGCGTCGTCGTGCAGGGCCGTCTGAAGCAGCGGTCCTACGAGGACCGCGAGGGTGTCAAGCGCACGGTCTACGAGCTGGACGTCGAGGAAGTCGGCCCCAGCCTGAAGAACGCCACGGCCAAGGTCACCAAGACCACGGGTCGCGGTGGCCAGGGTGGATACGGCGGCGGGCAGCAGCAGGGCGGCGGCGGTGGCAACTGGGGTGGAAACTCCGGTGGCGGCCAGCAGGGCGGCGGAGCTCCCTCCGACGACCCCTGGGCCTCCAGCCCCCCGGCCGGCGGCCAGCAGCAGCAGGGCGGCGGTAGCTGGGGTGGAAACTCCGGCGGCGGCTACTCGGACGAGCCCCCCTTCTAGGGCTACGCCCCAAGAAGCAGCTCGTACCCAAACTTCTTGATCACACAGGAGAAACACCATGGCGAAGCCGCCTGTGCGCAAGCCTAAGAAGAAGGTCTGCGCATTCTGCAAGGACAAGGTCACGTACGTTGACTACAAGGACACGAACATGCTGCGGAAGTTCATTTCCGACCGCGGCAAGATCCGTGCCCGTCGCGTGACCGGCAACTGCACGCAGCACCAGCGTGACGTCGCCACGGCCGTCAAGAACAGCCGTGAGATGGCGCTGCTGCCCTACACGTCCACCGCGCGATAAGGGAAGGGTGACCGAAAAATGAAGATCATCCTCACCCACGAGGTCTCTGGCCTCGGTGCCGCTGGCGACGTCGTCGACGTCAAGGACGGCTACGCTCGCAACTACCTGGTCCCGCGTGGTTTCGCGATCCGCTGGACCAAGGGTGGCGAGAAGGACGTGGCGCAGATCCGCCGCGCCCGCAAGATCCACGAGATCGCGACCATCGAGCAGGCCAACGAGTTCAAGGCCCGCCTCGAGGGTGTCAAGGTCAAGCTGGCCGTTCGCTCCGGCGACGCCGGCCGCCTGTTCGGCTCCGTGACCCAGGCTGACGTCGCTGCGGCGATCAAGGCCGCGGGTGGCCCGGACGTCGACAAGCGTCGTGTCGAGCTCGGTTCGCCGATCAAGACCCTCGGCGCGCACCAGGTCTCCGTGCGTCTGCACGCCGACGTGGTCGCCAAGCTGGGCGTCGAGGTCATCGCCGCCTAAGGCCGGCCTCGGCAGTCTCTGCTGAGCAGTGAGGAAGGGCCGCACCCCTCGGGGTGCGGCCCTTCCTTCGTTTCACGTGAAACATCGTGTTTCACGTGAAACGTCATCGATCGGACACCGGCGGCCTCGGACCGCAGCGGCCTCGGTCACCGGGTGGCGCCGGTCAGCGGGTGGCGCCGGTGACGATCCAGCGTCCGGAGCGGGCGCGGATCCAGAGGGTCGCCAGCCGGACCGTCATCATCAGCGTCATCGCGCCCCAGAGCGCGGTCAGCCCGCCCCCGAGCGTGGGGACCAGCAGGGCGACGGGGGCGAAGACGGCCAGGGTCACGAGCATGGCCCCGGCGAGGTAGCGCCCGTCGCCCGCGCCCATGAGGACGCCGTCGAGGACGAAGACCACTCCGGAGACCGGCTGGGAGAGCGCCACGACCAGGAGGGCGGGGAGCAGGGTGTCCTGGACCGAGGGATCGCTGGTGAACAGCGGGACGAAGAGCGGGCGGGTGACGATGAGCAGCAGCCCGAGCACGATTCCGGAGACCACGCCCCACTGCACCATCCGGCGGCAGACCTGGCGGGCGCCGTCCGCGTCCTCGGCCCCGAGGTAGCGGCCGATGATGGCCTGTCCGGCGATGGCGATGGCGTCGAGGGCGAAGGCCATCAGGCTCCACAGGGACAGGATGATCTGGTGCGCGGCGACATCGGCGTCGCCGAGCCGGGCGGCCACGGCCGTGGCGATCATCAGCACCGCGCGCAGGGAGAGCGTACGGACCAGGAGCGGGGCGCCGGCCTGGGCTCCGGCCCGGATCCCGGCGAGGTCCGGACGCAAGGAGGCGCCGTGCCGTCGGGCGCCGCGGACGACCACGAACAGGTAGGCGACGGCCATGCCGACCTGGGCGATGACCGTGCCCCAGGCGGATCCGGCGATGCCGAGCCCGGCTCCGTAGACCAGCCCGAGGTTGAGGAGCCCGTTGGCGGCGAAACCGGCGATGGCGACGTAGAGGGGGGTCTTCGTGTCCTGGAGGCCGCGGAGGACGCCGGTGGCGGCGAGGACGACGAGCATGGCCGGGATGCCGAGGATGGAGATCCGCAGATAGGTGATCGCGTAGGGGGCGGCGGTGTCGGAGGCGCCGAAGAGCCCCACGAGCCACGGGGCGGTGGGCAGGGTGAGGGCGACGACTCCGGCCCCCAGGAGGAGGGCGAGCCAGATGCCGTCCACGCCCTGCCGGATGGCGGACGGGAGGTCGCCGGCGCCGAGGCGGCGGGCGACGGCCGCCGTGGTGGCGTAGGCGAGGAAGACGAAGACGCTCACCGCGGTGGAGAGCAGGGTCGAGGCGATGGCGAGTCCGGCGAGCTGGGGCGTGCCGAGATGCCCGACGATGGCGCTGTCGGCCAGCAGGAACAGGGGCTCGGCGACGAGTGCGCCGAAGGCCGGGACGGCCAGCGAGACGATCTCGCGGTCGTGTTGCCGTCGAACGGCCTTGGGTGGCGCGGGAGCCTGATGCATGGGCACAATCTAATCTTCCACAGGTAAGAGACGCAATGCCCTTACAACCCTTACTTGGGGAGGGAGTGGACCTTCGGGTGTGCGCCGTTTGTTCTGATCTTGGTCCAGACGGCGAAGTTTTTCTCCCCCACAGCCGGTGGATGGAAAAACAGCAGGTCAGAGGGGTTCGGTCGAGGGTGATATGAGTTTGTCCACATGGCTGTCCCCCGGTCCGTGCACAGGTTCCGGGGAGTTCTCCACAGCATCCGGGCCTTCACCCACAGGCCCTGTGGATAACCAGATTGGCTGACGGTGCCGACGGGCCTACCGTGGACCGGCGCACGACGCGCCAGAAGCGGAGTCAAAGCCTCTCGTTTGTCGGAGCCGTGGCGTAAGAAAGAGTGGCACGGCGAGGTCCGCGGAGCGGACGGCAGGAGGTGGCTTGGTGAGCAGTCCCGAGCCCATGGACGATCCCTGGGCCGACAGCGGACCAGGTGACCGGCTGCCCACCCGCAGCCGCGGCGAGGGCCGTGGCCGGGGGCGCGGTCGTGAGGACCAGCACGAGCGCGGCAGCGAGGACTCCTGGGACTCCGGGATGTCCGGCTTCGAGCGCGTCCCCCCGCAGGACCTGGACGCCGAGCAGTCCGTGCTCGGCGGCATGCTGCTCTCCAAGGACGCCATCGCCGACGTCGTCGAGATCCTCAAGGGCCACGACTTCTACAAGCCGGCCCACGAGACGGTCTACGCGGCCATCCTCGACCTGTACGCGAAGGGCGAGCCCGCCGACCCCATCACGGTCGGCGCCGAGCTCACCAAGCGCGGCGAGATCACCCGCGCCGGCGGCGTCTCGTACCTGCACACCCTCGTCCAGTCGGTGCCCACCGCCGCCAACGCCTCCTACTACGCGGAGATCGTCCACGAGCGGGCCGTGCTGCGGCGCCTCGTCGAGGCCGGCACCAAGATCACGCAGATGGGATACGCGGCCGACGGCGACGTCGACGACATCGTCAACCGCGCCCAGGCCGAGATCTACCAGGTCACCGAGCAGCGGACCACCGAGGACTACCTGCCGCTCGGCGACATCATGGAGGGCGCGCTCGACGAGATCGAGGCGATCGGCTCCCGCAGCGGCGAGATGACCGGCGTGCCCACCGGCTTCACCGACCTGGACGCGCTCACCAACGGTCTGCACCCCGGCCAGATGATCATCATCGCGGCCCGTCCCGCCATGGGTAAGTCGACGCTCGCGCTGGACTTCGCCCGCGCGGCCTCCATCAAGCACAACCTGCCCAGCGTCATCTTCTCCCTCGAAATGGGGCGCAACGAGATCGCGATGCGTCTGCTGTCGGCGGAGGCCCGGGTCGCGCTGCACCACATGCGCTCCGGCACCATGACCGACGAGGACTGGACCCGGCTGGCCCGCCGGATGCCGGACGTCTCGCAGGCCCCGCTCTTCATCGACGACTCGCCGAACCTGTCGATGATGGAGATCCGCGCCAAGTGCCGTCGCCTCAAGCAGCGCAGCGGCATCAAGCTGGTCATCATCGACTACCTCCAGCTGATGCAGGCCGGCGGCTCCAAGCGGTCCGAGAGCCGCCAGCAGGAGGTCTCCGACATGTCGCGAAACCTGAAGCTGCTCGCCAAGGAGCTGGAGCTCCCGGTGATCGCGCTCTCGCAGCTGAACCGTGGCCCCGAACAGCGCACGGACAAGAAGCCGATGGTCTCCGACCTGCGTGAATCCGGCTCCATCGAGCAGGACGCGGACATGGTCATCCTGCTGCACCGCGAGGACGCCTACGAGAAGGAGTCCCCGCGCGCGGGCGAGGCCGACATCATCGTCGGCAAGCACCGTAACGGTCCGACCGCGACGATCACCGTGGCCTTCCAGGGCCACTACTCGCGCTTCGTGGACATGGCACAAACCTGATCGAGTTCTCCGCGGCCGCGCGGCATGATCACCGTATGACCTCATCCTTCGAAGCCCTGCTTCCCAGCACCGAACGTGCCCTGCTGCACCGCGTAGCCGTCGCGCAGACCGAGGGGCGCTCGCCCTCCTTCGCGGCCGGCCTGGTCCGGGAGGGCGAGACCGTCTGGTTCGGGTCGCGCAGCTGTGTCGACGGGCATGCCCCGGAGGCCGACACGCAGTTCCGGATCGGCTCGATCACCAAGGTGTTCACCGCGGTGCTGGTGATGCGGCTGCGGGACGAGGGGCTGCTCGGCCTCGACGATCCGCTGGAGAAGCACCTCAAGGGCACCGGCGTCGGCGAGGTGACGATCGCTCAACTGCTCGGCCACACCGCCGGGCTCGCCGCCGAGAGCCCGGCGCCCTGGTGGGAGCGGACGCCCGGCACGGTACGGCCCGAGCTCGACGACGTCCTTGGGGAGGAGCCGAGGCGGCACCCCGCCGGGCGGCTGTACCACTACTCCAACCCCGGCTACACCCTGCTCGGTTCGCTGGTCGAGGCCCTGCGCGGGGTGTCCTGGGAGGAGGCGCTGCGCACCGAGATCCTGGAGCCGCTGGGGCTGAGCCGGACGACCGCGCAGCCGGTCGCCCCGCACGCCGGTGGCTTCGCCGTGCATCCCTGGGCCGATGTGATGCTGGCCGAGCCCCAGCAGGACCTCGGGATCATGGCGCCGGCCGGGCAGCTCTGGTCGACGGTCGGCGACCTCTGCCGGTTCGGCGCGTTCCTCGCCGCGGGGGACGACCGGGTGCTGGCCCGGGCCTCGGTCGAGGAGATGCGGGTACCCGCATCTCCCCCGGCGGCCGGTGACGGGGAGTTGGGCTACGGCCTCGGGCTCCAGCTGCTGCGCAAGGACGGCCGGACGCTCGTCGGCCACACGGGTTCGCTGCCGGGCTTCGTCGCCTGCCTCTGGGTGAGCGTCGAGGACGGGCTCGCGGCGGTGGCGCTCGCCAACGCCACCTCGGGGCCCCTGACGGGCCTTGTGGCCGCCGATCTCGTGCGGATCGTGGCCGAGGCCGAGCCGCGCCTGCCGGAGCCCTGGCGCCCCCTTCCCGAGGCGGAGGTCGACCAGGAGCTCCTGGCGCTCACCGGTCCCTGGTACTGGGGGACGTACGCCTACGGCCTGCGGGTCGGTGCCGGCCGTGTGGTGACCCTGGAGCCGCTGCGTGGTGTCGGGCGCCGTGCCACGTTCCGGGCGCTCCCGGAGGGCGGCTGGGTCGGCCTGGACGGCTACTACGCGGGGGAGACGCTCCGGGTGATGCGGTGCCCCGACGGCTCGGTGAGCCATCTCGACCTCGGCTCCTTCGTCTTCACCCGCGAGCCGTACGAGCCCGGGGACGCCGTTCCCGGAGGCGTGGACGAGGCGGGCTGGCGCGGCCTCTGACCAGAAGCGCGCTGTTTCACGTGAAACAGCGCGCTCTCCCTCACAGGCTCAGCTTGAACCCGACGTGCGAGGCCTCGAAGCCGAGCCGCTCGTAGAAGCGGTGGGCGTCGACGCGCGTCACGTCGGAGGTCAGCTGCACCAGTCCGCAGTCCTGGGCGCGGGACTCCTCGACGGCCCACTCGATGAGCCGGGTGCCGAGTCCGCTGCCGCGCTCGTCGGCGTGGATGCGGACGCCCTCGATGAGGGAGCGGGTCATGCCCTTGCGGGAGAGTCCGGGGATCAGCGTCAGCTGAAGGGTGCCGACGACCCTGCCCTCGCGCACGGCGACGACCAGGCGCTGGTTCGGGTCCTGGGCGAGCCGGGCGAAGGCGGCCGTGTACGGCGTGAGGTCGTCGGGCGACTCGCGCCGGGCGCCCAGGGGGTCGTCGGCCAGCATCGCCACGATGGCGGGGAGGTCGTCCTGCCGGGCGGGCCGTATCTCGAGATCGCTCATGGAGGGCAGAGTACGTTCCGCCCGTCGGGTCGGCCGGGCCTCGTCGAGCAGCTGTCGGCCGGCCTCGGAATCAGCCCGCCGCGACGGTGAGCGGCGCGAAGCGGCGGTGCCAGTCGCCCGGGAGGTCGGGAAGGGAGTGGATCATGATCGCGTTGTCCATGATCCGCTCCAGGCCGTTCGCCTTCAGCCAGGTGGTCAGCGAGTCGTGCCGGCTGTCGACGTCCGTGCGCAGCGGGCGGTCGGAGGCGGCGGCCAGCGAGGCGACCAGGGCCTGGGCGGTGGCGACGTCGCGGGCGATCAGCGGGCCGATGACGTGGGTGTCCATGTTGGGCCAGAGTCCGGCGAAGCCGGTGATCTCGCCGTCCTGCTCCGCGACGCGCAGCTGGTCGGCGAAGGCCGGCAGCCGGGTGATCATCGCGGTGCGGTCGAGGCCGAAGATCTCGTGGTCGAGGCGCAGCACCGCCGGGAGGTCCTCCGCGGTGGCGGGGCGGACCGGGAGGGCGGGAGCCGGTTCGGCGAAGGTGAAGCGGCCCGTGAGCATCTCCGAACGGCCGACGTCCACGAAGCCCAGCTCCTCGTAGAGGGGCTGGCCGTTGGGGGTGGCGTAGAGGGTGACCGGAGTGTCCCCCGCCTCGGCGAGCACGTGGCGCATCAGCCGGCGCCCGACGCCCTGGCGGGCGTGGCGCGCGGCGACCAGGACCATGCCGATGGCGGCGAGACCGGGCCCGTACGAGGTGACGACGCAGGCGGTCACCAGGCCCTTCCCGGACGGGTCGTCGATGCCGTATCCCGTGCCCGCGGTGAGTAGCAGCCCCCACTTGTGCTCCTCCCGCTCCCATCCCCGGTCCTCGGAGAGGTCCGCGCAGGCGAGGACGTCGGCCGGAGTGAGGTGGCGGATGGGGAGCTGGTCGAGCGAGGGCTGCGAGGAGGGCATGGGGTTCAGGCTCTCCGAAGCGGTGCGGAGGCGTCCACCGTTTTACGGGGGCGGGCGGCGTCCCGCAGGCGGCGCCCGCGTCGGGTGGGCCCCCAGGGCTTGAGCACCGAGATGGCGGTCATGAAGAGATAGGCGCTGGTGGAGATCGCGGGGGCGGCGACCAGGCTGGGGTCCGGCACGCCGGCCGCCGCCACGTGGGCGATCTCCGGGCGGAGCGCGAAGATCGTGGCGGTGGCTGTGGCGAGGGTGATCCAGAACTTGATCCAGACCCATCGGTGCCGGGCGAGCCCCCAGGGCGTCCCCAGTGAGAGCACCAGGCCGGTGCCCAGGGTCAGCAGGGCGACGGGCGCGAGCAGCCAGTCCGCGAACACCTGCATGGCGCGGTAGGACGCGTCCGTCAGGGACGGGTCCTGGGTCGTGTACGCGGTGATGCCGAGGGTCAGCAGCCCCAGGCTGAGGCCGAGCCAGGACACGGAGACGGAGACATGGACGACGAGGAGCGCCCGCCGAGCGGGCCGCCGGAGTTGTTTCACGTGAAACACGGTGCCGTCCGGGGCTCTTCTCCCGCGTCCGGCCGGGGGAGTAACCGGTCGTACTAGCCTCGGCGTACATGACCACCCTCAGCGGCAGCCGCAGGCTCCATCTCTTCGACCTCGACGGCACCCTCATCCGGGGCTCGGCGGCCGCGGTGGAGATCTCGCGGCAGCTCGGACTGAGCGAGGAGATCGCGGAGCTGGAGCAGGGCTTCCTGCTGCACGGCCTCACTCCCGACGAGTTCGCGGTGCGGGCCAGGGCGCTCTGGTCGGAGCTCACCCCGGAGCAGGTGACGGCGGCCTTCGAGGGGGCGCCCTGGCTGGCCGGCATCCAGGAGGTCTGGGCGGGGATCCGGGCCGAGGGCGGCCACTGCGCGGTCATCTCGCTGTCGCCGGACTTCTTCGTCGAGCGGCTGCTGGCCTGGGGCGCCGACGCGGCCCATGGCTCGCTCTGGCCCTCCGTTCCGTTCACGGAACCGATCCACCGCCCGGGGATCCTCGACGCGTCGGCGAAGGTCCGGATCGCCAGGGAACTCTGCGCGCGCTTCGACCTCCCGTTGGACGCCTGTGTGGCGTACGGGGACTCGATGTCGGACGCGGAGCTCTTCGCGGTCGTGCCCGAGACGGTGGCCGTGAACGCGGACCATCACCTCGCGGGTCTCGCCCGGCACCGCTACGCGGGAGCGGACCTGCGCGAGGCGTACGCACTCGTGCGAAAGAGCGCAGCCTAGTCGCCGACGGGAGGCGACCGGCCGGGAATTCCGCTTTCTGCCCGGGATTCGCGCCGGACTGTCATCCTGCGAACACGGAAGGCGACCATCCGGGTCGGCTACGGGGAGGCGAGGACATGACGGATGCTCTGGCTACGGCCCCGGACGCATCACCGCCCCGAATACCTCCGGACGAGAGCGACACGCCCTCGCCGGACGCGGTGCTGGTGCGTCGCACGATGGTGGAGATCGGACCGGTCGCCGACCGGGTGACCTCGTACTTCTACGCCCTGCTCTTCACCCACCAGCCCGATCTGCGGGCGATGTTCCCGGCCGCCATGGACGCCCAGCGCGACCGGCTGCTCAAGGCGCTGCTCACGGCGGCCGAGCACCTGGACGACGTGCCCGTGCTCACGGAGTACCTGCGGAACCTCGGCCGGGGGCACCGCAAGTACGGCACCCAGCCCGGGCACTACCCGGCGGTGGGCGAGGCCCTGATCGGGGCCCTGACGCGGTACGCCGACAGCTGGGACGAGGAGACCGAGGCGGCCTGGGTCCGCACGTACACGACGATCTCCCAGATCATGATCGACGCGGCGGCGGAGGACGAGCGGCACGCGCCGGCCTGGTGGCAGGCCGAGGTGGTCTCGCACGACCTGCGGACCCCGGACATCGCGGTGATCACCCTCCGGCCCGATCAGCCGTACCCGTTCCTCGCCGGGCAGTACACGAGCCTGGAGACCCCCTGGTGGCCGCGGATCTGGCGGCACTACTCCTTCGCCTCGGCGCCCCGCCCGGACGGTCTGCTCTCGCTGCACGTCAAGGCGGTGCCGGCCGGCTGGGTCTCCAACGCCCTGGTGCACCGCGCCCGTCCCGGGGACGTCCTGCGGCTCGGACCGCCCGCCGGGTCGATGACCGTCGACCACTCCACCGACAACGGGCTGCTCTGCCTGGGCGGAGGGACGGGGATCGCCCCGATCAAGGCCCTGGTCGAGGACGTGGCCGAGCACGGCGACCGGCGGCGCGTCGAGGTCTTCTACGGGGCGCGCAGCGACCACGACCTCTACGACATCGACACCATGCTGCGGCTCCAGAAGACCTTCCCCTGGCTGGCCGTCCGCCCCGTCACCGAGGACCAGGGAAGGCTCCCGGACGCCGTGCGCCAGTACGGGCCGTGGGCCGAGTACGACGCCTATCTCTCCGGGCCGCTCGGCATGATCCGCAGCGGGGTGGACGCCCTGCGCGGCGTCGGCATCCCCACCGACCGGATCCGCCACGACTTCCTGACGGAACTGGTCCCGCAGGGCTAGGGCGACAGGCCCCAGGCCGTGTCCGGACCCGGCCTAGCCCAGGTCGGGCGCGTGCATCGCGCGGACGCCCTCGATGTTGCCGTCCAGGTAGTGGCGCAGGGAGAGCGGCACCAGGTGCACGGCGGCGATGCCGACCCGGTTGAAGGGCACCCGGACGATCTCGTACTCGCCCTGTGGCTCCTCGATCTCGGGGCCGTGCCGCAGCGAGGTGTCCATGGACTCCAGCCGGCAGACGAAGAAGTGCTGGACCTTCACGCCGGAGACCCCGCCGTCGACGATGTGCTCGACGGTGTCGACGAAACAGGGCACCACATCGGTGATCTTGGCGCCGAGCTCCTCGTGCACCTCACGGTGCAGGGCCTGGACGACGGTCGGGTCCGAGGGTTCGACCCCGCCGCCGGGCGTCACCCAGTACGGATCCACTCCGGGCTTGGTGCGCTTGATGAGGATCAGGTCGTCCCCGTCGAGCAGGATGGCGCGTGCGGTGCGCTTGACCACAGGTCGTTCGGTCATGGGAAGAAAATGGCCCGTCCCAGGTGTCCTGAAACTCACCAGCCCCCTGCGGTCCGCACCAGCCGCTCGTGGGCCCGCGCGATATGCGGCAGTGCGAGGGTGCCGGTGCGCACCACCAGGAAGTAGGTGCGCAGCGGCGGCACCGGCGGGTCGAGGAGCGCCACGAGCCGGCCGTCGGCCAGGGCCTCCTCGCACAGGTAGCGGGGCAGCACGGCGAGCCCCGCTCCGGCGGCGGTGGCCTCCAGGACGGCCCGCAGGTCCGGTGCGACCACGGTCGCGGCGGCGGCCGGCTTCGACTCGAAGACGGCCGCCCAGTAGCGCGCGACGAAGGGCAGCGACTCGTGCACCTCGACCACGGGCAGCTGCTCCAGGACGACCGCGCCCCGGCGCAGCAGCACCCCGGGCGAGAGGCGGGCGGCCCAGCGCGGGGCGGCGACCAGGACGTGCTCCTCGTCGCAGAGCGGGGTGGCGGTGAAGAGCCCGCCGCGGGGCCGGGCGGTGGCGACGGCCAGGTCGTGGTGCCCGGCGGCGAGCCCGTCGAGGACCTCGTCCGCGGCGCCCAGGAACGAGACGCGCAGTGCGAGGCCCTGCGCGACCAGCGGGGTCAGGGCGGGCAGCACCCGGACCGAGGTGAACTCGGGCGGCCCGGCGAGGTGCAGGGTGCGGAGGCCGCTCTGCTCCCCGAGGCCCGTCTCGGCGATCTCGACGAGCGCGTCCAGGTGAGGGGCGGCGCGGTGGGCGAGCTCGTCGCCGATGGTGGTGGGGGTGACCCCACGGGCCTGACTGAGGAAGAGCGGGCGGCCCAGCTGCCGTTCCAGGGTGCGGATCTGGCCGGTGACCGCGGGCTGGGAGAGGCCGAGGAGGGCGGCGGCGCGGGTGAAGGAGCCGGCCCGGTGCACCATGACGAACGTGCGCAGCAGGGCCAGATCCATGTCCGCCCCCTCCCGGCCGCGGGGGCCGTTCGACTCGGGCGCTCCGCTGACGGCGCCTCAGGACCGTCCAACTATAAATAAGTCGATAGGCCGCTGTCGCTACCGTGATTGGACACTGACGCACAGTCAACTAGCCTTGTCCAGGCGGGTCGTCGGCGCTGGGAACGCCGGGGGAACCGCTGGGGGAAGCAAGGGGGAGAAGGGCGTTCCGAGCCACGAGGGGGGAGGTTCGGAACGCCTCTTCAGGGGACCGCCCGCGTCTGTCAGGCGCCCTTGGCCGCGGTGTCGAGGGCCTGGAGGACGTCGGCGAGCAGGTCCTCCGGGTCCTCCGCGCCCACCGAGAAGCGGACGAAGCCCTCGGGCACGGCGTCGCCGCCCCACCGTCCGCGCCGTTCCGCGGTCGACCGGACCCCGCCGAAGCTGGTCGCGTCGTCCACGAGCCGCAGCGCGTCCAGGAACCGGTCCGCCCAGGCCCGGTCCGGCAGGACGAAGGAGACGACGGAGCCGAAGCGGCGCATCTGCCGGGCGGCCACCTCGTGCGAGGGATCGCCGGGCAGCCCCGGGTAGCGCAGTCCGGTCACGTCCCGGTGCGCGAGGAGGGCCTCGGCGAGCGTCAGCGCGGTGGCGCACTGCCGGTCGAGGCGCAGCTGGAGGGTGGCCAGGGAGCGGTGCGCGAGCCATGCCTCCATCGGGCCGGGGATGGCCCCGACGATCTTCCGCCAGCGGCGCACCTCGGCGGCGCGCCGCGGATCGCGGCAGCTGACGTGGCCGAGCAGGATGTCGCCGTGCCCGGTCATGCCCTTGGTGTCGCTGGCGACGGAGAAGTCGGCGCCCAGCTCCAGGGGCCGCTGGCCGAGCGGGGTGGCCAGGGTGTTGTCGACGGCGACCAGGGCCCCGGCCTCGTGGGCGGCCCGCACCATGCGGCGCACGTCGCAGACGTCGAGCCCGGGGTTGGACGGCGTCTCCAGCCACAGCAGCTTCGCGCCGTCGAGGACAGAGAGCTGGGCCTCGCCGCGGGTCGGCGCGGTGCGCACCTCGACGCCGTACGCCCGCAGCTGCTCGTGCAGCAGCGGCAGCGCCTGGTAGGCGTCGTCGGGGACGACGACGGCGTCGCCGGAGCGCAGCTGGGAGAAGAGGACGGCGGAGATGGCGGCCATCCCGGAGGCGAAGACCAGGGTCTCGACGCCGGTCTCCCCCGGGGCCTCCAGCTCGCCGATGGCGCGTTCCAGCAGGGTCCAGGTGGGGTTCTCGTCGCGGCCGTAGGTGTAGGGGCCGGTGGGGTCGCCCGGCAGGTGGAAGTGGGCGGCGAAGACCGGACCGGGCAGGGTGGGCTCGTACTTCACGGGCTCGGGCAGGCCGGCCCGCACCGCCCGGGTGCCGTCGCCGATCGGGCCGGTCTCCTCGGGCCGCAGCCCTTCGCCGTCGTGCGTGCCGCTCATCGGGTCCGTTCCTCCACCTCGTCGCGCACCGCGGCGAGCAGTCCCTCGCTCGCGGCCTCCACCATGTCCAGGCACTCCTCGAACCCCTCCCGGTCGCCGTAATAGGGGTCGGGCACGTCGAGCTCGGCGCCCGCACCGGGGTCGTAGGAGCGCAGCAGCCGTATCTTCGCGGCGTCCTCGGGAGTGGGGGCGAGCTGCCGTAGTGCGCGCAGGTGCCCCTCGTCGAGGGCGATGACCAGGTCCAGCGCGGGGAACCAGGAGGTGCGGAACTGGCGGGCGGCGTGCGCCGAGCCGTACCCGTGCTCCTCCAGGACGGCGACGGTGCGCGGGTCGGCGGCGTCGCCCTCGTGCCAGCCGCCGGTGCCGGCGCTGTCCACGACGACCGCGTCGGCCAGGCCGGCCTCGGCCACGCGGGCGCGGAAGACGTGCTCGGCCATCGGCGAGCGGCAGATGTTGCCCGTGCAGACGAAACAGACGCGGTACGTCATGGCCGGCCCTCAGTCGCCGTCGGGGAGGACGACGTTCAGCGCCCAGGAGACGACGGAGATGATCAGGCCGCCGAGCACCGCGGTCCAGAAGCCGTCCACGTGGAAGCTGAGGCCGAGCTGGTCGGCCAGCCAGGAGGTCAGCAGCAGCATGAGCGCGTTGACGACGAGGGTGATCAGACCGAGCGTCAGGATGAAGAGCGGCAGCGTGAGCAGCTTCACCAGCGGCTTCACGAGGAAGTTGACCAGGCCGAAGACCAGGGCGACCAGGATCAGGGTCCAGGCCTTCTTCGCGGTGCTGTCGCCGGTCAGGGTGATGTCCTGGAGCAGCCAGATGGCCACGGCCAGGGCCCCCGCGTTCGCGAGCGTCTTGACTACGAAATTCTTCATGTGTCAGATCGTGGCAGACATGATCGAGCCAAGGCAGGGGCGAACGAACCATGAAGGCATTCCGACTGGACGAGCTGGAGGCGGAGCGGGCCGCCAACGACGGCGCGTACCTCCAGTTCCTGCGGGAGCGGAACATGTCCGTCGGGCTGTACGCGCTCGACGCGGGGCAGCTCGACCCGCAGCAGCCGCACGGCCAGGACGAGGTGTACTTCGTGGTGAGCGGCCGGGCCGCGATCACGGTCGGGGAGGAGACGACCCCGGTGGCGCGGGGCAGCGTGGTCTATGTGCCGGCCGGGGTGCCGCACCGGTTCCACCACATCACCGAGGACCTGCGCGTCATGGTCGTCTTCTCGCCGCCCGAGGCGTGAGCCGCACCCCCTAGGGGTCGGATCAGGGAAGAGCGGGGGCCGTGAGGCCCCCGTTCGCTTGGGGTGCGCGCCTAGCATCGAGGGTGTCGGCGACAGAGAACGATGGGAACGCCGACGGCCCCGGGGTCCGGAGGGATCCCGCGGGACGGGACTCTTCGGGAGATGAGGTAAGCGCAATGGCGGTGAAGGAGATTCTCGCGGGGATGCCGTGGTGGGTGAAGTGGGTCGCCATACCCGTTCTCGCGCTCGTCGTCTTCGGCGGACTGATCACCAGCGTCCTGACCTTCGTGGTCGGCCTGCTCTTCAAGCTGCTGGTGTTCGTGGCGCTCGTCGGTGGCCTGATCTACGTCGTACGGAAGTTCACCTCGTCGTCCTCGGGATCGCGCGAGGACTGGTAGCAGGCGCTCCGCCGAGGCAGGGGCCAACGGCCGGGGATTAGCCCGGGCGAGGGAACGCACCGGTTGAAACCGGCCGTGGCCATGGGGGCTGCCATTAGAGTGGAAACCTCTGCCGCCCCAGGAACAACAGGCGTAGACCCGACGGTCCCAGGTCGCGGTGGGCGCGCGGGGGCGGCCCCCGCGGGCGGATGCGACGCGTCCGTCACTCGCCTGGGGGTGACCTTTGGCCACGGCTTCGCAGACCGCTGCTCCTACCCTGATCGGATCGGTACAGCGAGCGCTGAGACTTCTGGAGGCCGTGGGCTCCCATGAGGACGGGGCGCCCGCCAAACAGCTCGCCCGGGAAGCGGGACTGCCGCTTCCCACCGCGTACCACCTGCTCCGCACCCTGACGCACGAGGGCTATCTGCGCCGCGAGAAGGGTGTGTTCGTCTTCGGCGACGCCGCCGGCCGTCTGGTCGGCGGCGGAGTTCTGCAGAATCGTCGCACCAAGGTCGAGGACTCCCTCGCGCACTGGCGTGACGCCATCGGCGTCCCGGTGTACTTCGCGATCTACCGCGAAGGCGAGATCGAGCTCGTCTCCGTCGCCGACACTCCCGCGGTCCCCGCGGTCGAGGAGTGGGCCGATTTCCGGGAGACCGGCCACGCGCACGCCATCGGGCAGTGCCTGCTGAGTCAACTCGATCTGAAGAGCCGTCAAGACCACCTTGACCGCCATCCGGTGGAAGCCATCACGCCATATACGGTGCGTAATCAGCGTGCCCTTTTGGACCGTTTGGGCGGAATAGGGCGTATGGAGCCCCTGGTAGAGCGTCAGGAATATGCGCTCGGCACAGTCTGTGCCGCCATCCCCATCACGGCGGGGTCCACGGCGGCCGCCATGGCCATTTCCGTACCTCTTCACCAGGAAGAACGGTTGCTACCTGCGATCGCTCAGCTACAGAACGAGATCGGAACGCTCTTCAGCTCGCTCGCCTTCTCTATCAGTATCTGAAAAATCACTCCTTGTGATCTGCTAGCGCTTACAGCACGATTGCGTCAAGAGGGCCATGGGGGATCATTCCTGGCCGTTTCGACCACAGCTTTCAGCAGCGTGTTTACACAACTGCTTCGTCTACTGCGGGGTACATGATGCGAGAGACGGTTCAAGCCGAACTCCTGATGAGCTTCCTCGTCTCCGAGGAGCTCTCCTTCAGGATCCCGGTGGAACTGCGATACGAGACCCGCGACCCGTATGCGGTGCGGATGACCTTCCACCTTCCCGGAGACGCGCCGGTGACCTGGGCGTTCGGCCGGGAACTGCTGCTCGACGGGATCAACCGGCCCAGCGGGGACGGCGATGTGCACATCGCGCCCACCGACCCGGACGGGCTGTCCGACGTGATCATCCGGCTCCAGGTCGGCGGCGACCGCGCCCTGTTCCGGGCGAGCGCGCCACCGCTGGTCGCCTTCCTCGACCGTACGGACAAGCTGGTCCCGCTCGGTCAGGAACGCACCCTCGGCGACTTCGAGGACCACCTGGAGGCGGCGCTCGGCCGGATCCTCGCGGAGGAGAACGCCGGCTGAGAACGCCGGACGAGAAGGGCCGAGGCGTACGGAGCCGATCCGGCTCCCGTACCCCCGTACCCCGCGGTCCCTCGGGTCACTTGGCCCGGCGGCGGCGTCCGCCCCTGCCCGGGCGCTGCGCCGCGGCCCCCGGCCGGTCGGCCGAGACCACCAGCGCCGCGAGGACGGTGGTGACCGGGACCGAGGCGACCAGACCGATCGAGCCGATCAGTGTGCGGACGATCTCCACGGCGACCAGCTCGCTGTTGGCCACCGTTCCCACGCTGCTCTGGGCGATCGAGAAGAGCAGCAGCAGCGGCAGGGCGGCGCCGGCGTACGCGAGGACCAGGGTGTTCACGACCGACGCGATGTGGTCGCGGCCGATCCTGATGCCGGCCCGGTAGAGCGCCCGCGGACCCATTCGGGGGTCGGCGTGGTGCAGCTCCCAGACCGCCGAGGTCTGGGTGACCGTCACGTCGTCGAGCACGCCGAGCGAACCGATGATGACGCTCGCCAGCAGCAGGCCCGACAGGTCGATGTTCGGGTACAGGCCGTGGATGAGGCCGGTGTTGTCGTCGGTGTTGCCGGTCAGCGAGGCCCAGCCGATGAAGAGCGAGCCGAAGAGGCCGATCAGCAGCAGCGAGACCAGCGTGCCGAGCACCGCCACCGAGGTCCGGGCGGACAGGCCGTGGCACATGTAGAGCGCGATGAGCATGATCGCGCTCGCTCCGACGATGGCGACCACCAGGGGATTGGAGCCCTGGAGGATCGCCGGCAGGATGAAGAAGGTCAGCACCAGGAAGCTCACGGCGAGCGCGATCAGCGCCATCACGCCGCGCATCCTGCCGACGGCCACCACCACCACCGCGAAGATGCCGGCGAGCACCGCCAGCGGCAGCTTCCGGTTCACGTCCGTGACGGAGTACTGGAGTTCGCGCGGTGCGTCGGGGGCGTACGCGACGACCACGCCCTGACCCTCGTGCAACTGCCGCGGGGCGTCCGGCTGCACGATCTCGGTGAAGGTCCGGCCCTGGTGCGGGCCCGAGGTGACCTCGATCGTCGCCTTCTCGCACTGCCGGGTGTCACTCCCCTGCTGCGTCGAGGCGTCGCCGGTCGGCGGGGGCTGCGCGACGTTCACGTCCGTGCAGGCGACCTGGTCGACGGCGACGACCCGGCCCTGCTCGGTCTGCCGGTCGAAGCCCACGCCGGTGCGCTCGTGCGCCGGGGCGCCGCCCGGCCACAGCACCGCGAGGCCGATCAGGACCGCGGCGCCGAAGGGGATCAGGACCGCGGCGATGACCTTGCGCAGATGACGCGAGACGGGTTCCGCCGGGCCGTGGCTGTGCGCGTGCGCGTGGCCGTGGCCTCCGCCGCCGTGGCCTCCGCCGTGCCCGCCGCCGTGGCCTCCGCCCCCTCCGTCCCCTCCATCGTCGTGGCCGTGTCCGCCATGGCCGTCGTGGCCACCGGAACCGTGCGGATCGGGGGTCTGCTGCGTGGAAGTCACCGAGCGATCATCGCAAGAACGCGGGGGACCCACTGTTCAGCACGCCAGGGAGGGCGCTAGCGTGGTGGCACCTTTGCACACGCGGGAGCTCGGAGCACCGGGCTGAGAGGGCGCTGATCACCGTACGGGCGTACTGGACGTACGTACGGGAGGAGGCTGCGCCGACCGCCGAACCTGTTACCGGGTAATGCCGGCGTAGGGAGATTCGGTCTCATGACCATTCAGGATGCACGCACGCCTGCCTCCGACCAGAACGGCCCGCAGGAGCGCACGCCGGGCTGGCACAAGGGATACGTCGAGGGCTCCCGCCCCGACCTCCGGGTGCCCGTCCGTCAGGTGCACCTCACCAACGGCAAGGACGTGACGCTGTACGACACGTCCGGCCCGTACACCGACCCCACCGTCGAGACCGACGTCCGGCGCGGCCTGGCGCCGCTGCGCGAGAACTGGATCATCGCGCGCGGGGACACCGAGGAGTACGCGGGCCGCCCGGTCCGCCCCGAGGACGACGGCATCAAGCACACCTCGCCGCGCGGCGGCGGGCTCAAGAACCTCGACGCCGTCTTCCCCGGCCGGCCGCGGCTGCCCCGCCGGGGCCGGGACGGCCAGCCGGTGACGCAGCTCGCGTACGCCCGCCGGGGCGAGATCACCCCGGAGATGGAGTACGTCGCGATCCGCGAGAACGTCTCCCCGGAGGTCGTGCGCGAGGAGATCGCCGCGGGCCGCGCGGTGCTCCCGGCGAACGTCAACCACCCGGAGATCGAGCCGATGATCATCGGCAAGCGGTTCCTGGTGAAGGTCAACGCCAACATCGGCAACTCCGCGGTCACCTCCTCCATCGAGGAGGAGGTGGAGAAGATGACCTGGGCGACGAAGTGGGGCGCCGACACGGTCATGGACCTCTCCACCGGCCGCAACATCCACACCACCCGCGAGTGGGTGCTGCGCAACTCCCCCGTGCCGATCGGCACCGTGCCGCTCTACCAGGCGCTGGAGAAGGTCGACGGCAGGGCCGAGGACCTGACCTGGGAGATCTACAAGGACACGGTCATCGAGCAGGCCGAGCAGGGCGTCGACTACATGACGGTGCACGCCGGCGTGCTGCTGCCGTACGTGCCGCTGACCGCCCGCCGCAAGACGGGCATCGTCTCGCGCGGCGGCTCGATCATGGCCGCCTGGTGCCTCGCGCACCACAAGGAGAACTTCCTCTACACGAACTTCGAGGAGCTCTGCGAGATCCTCGCGGCGTACGACGTCACGTACTCGCTCGGCGACGGCCTGCGGCCCGGCTCGATCGCGGACGCCAACGACGCCGCGCAGTTCGCCGAGCTGAAGACCCTCGGTGAGCTCAACACGATCGCCAAGCGCCACCACGTGCAGACCATGATCGAGGGCCCGGGCCACGTCCCGATGCACAAGATCAAGGAGAACATCGACCTCCAGCAGGAGATCTGCGAGGAGGCGCCGTTCTACACGCTCGGCCCGCTCACCACTGATGTGGCGCCCGCCTACGACCACATCACCTCGGGCATCGGCGCGGCGATGATCGCCTGGTGGGGCACGGCGATGCTCTGCTACGTGACGCCGAAGGAGCACCTGGGCCTGCCCAACAAGGACGACGTGAAGACCGGCGTCATCACCTACAAGATCGCGGCCCACGCGGCGGACCTCGCCAAGGGGCACCCGGGCGCGCAGGAGTGGGACGACGCCCTGTCGGACGCGCGCTTCGAGTTCCGCTGGGAGGACCAGTTCAACCTGGCCCTCGACCCGGACACCGCGCGCGAGTTCCACGACGAGACGCTGCCGGCGGAGCCCGCGAAGACGGCGCACTTCTGCTCCATGTGCGGGCCGAAGTTCTGCTCGATGAAGATCTCCCAGGACATCCGGCGCGAGCACGGCGGCGACCTGAAGGCGGACGAGATCGAGGCGGGCATGGCCGAGAAGTCGGCGGAGTTCGCCGCGGCCGGCAACCGCGTGTACCTGCCGCTGGCGGAGTAACCGCGCCGACGCACGGCAGGGACCGGCCCGCGACCCATGGGGGGAGCCGCGGGCCGGTCCCCATGGCAGAAGCGGCGCCCTTCACCTCATCCTGGGAGAGCGGAGCACTAGTGTTCGCTCGTGACCATGCTCAACGCGCTTTCGTTCGGCTTTTTTCCGTTCGTCTCCTTCGAGCCCGCCTATGGCGATCGCGAGCTCCGTGCCGCCGCCGATGCGTTGGTGAAGCGTGGTGACTGGGGCCCTGCCCGGGACCTCCTGCGTGCCAGTGACGGCGACTGGGCGGCGAAGGATCACCGGGTGCAGTACCTGTCCGACCGCGCCGTCGGCAGAACCGTACTGCGGGAGTGGGCCGAGGCGGAGCCGGAGAGCGGGGATCCTCTCGCCGTCCTCTCCCGGGCAGAGGTCGCGCGTGCCTGGGCCGTCCGCAGTGCCCGACCGGCGAGGTACGTTCGGAAGAGCGCTTGGCCGACGTTCTACGAGATCCTTGGCCGGGCGGACGAACTGGCCGCGCTGGCGGGCGATCTGGCGCCGAACGACCCCACCCCTCGGGCGACCGCCGTGCGCATAGCGCGCGGGCTGCAGGTTTCCCGGCATGAGTTCGACGCGAGATGGGACGCCCTTGTCGCTCGGGACCCACTGCACTGGACCGGGCACCGTCAGGCTCTGCAGTACCTGTGCGCCAAGTGGTCCGGCTCCCACAAGAAGATGTTCGAGTTCGCCAGGAACGCCGCGGAACGGGCACCTGCCGGCCATCCGCTCGTGGTACTCCCGCTGCTCGCCAACCTGGAAATGCGACTGGCCGACGGCAACGTGGGGCTGGGGTCCGCACGCCTCGGCATGGACCTGGCCCAGGTCCAGGAGCGCTGGATCGATGCCGGGCCGGCGCCGCACCCACGCATCGTCGACGACCGATCTCTGGTCGCGTTCTACCTGAGTCGTCTGGAGCGCCGCTCGGAGGCCGGTGCTCAATTCCGAGCGATGGGTCGCTTTGCGTCCACGTCGGGCTGGCAGTACACCCTGTTTCCACGACAGGCATTCCTCCGCGACCGCGCAGTAGCCCTGCGGCTTCGTTGAGTTCGGCAGTGACCGGCCCGCGACCCATGGGGGGAGCCGCGGGCCGGCCTCGTTCACGGGTGCCGGGGTGCCGGGGTGCCGGGGTGCCGGGGTGCCCGGGCCGGCTACTCCTGACCGTGGTCCGGTGAGCCGAAGTCCGGGCCGGTGAAGTCCGGGCTCGTGAAGGTCGGACGGGCGGCCGGGGGGCCCTCGGACGGGCTGCTGAAGTCCGGGCCGCTGTAGCCGACCTTGGGGATCCGGCCGGCCGGCGGTCGCTGCTTCGGCTTCGGCTCCGGCTCCGGGAGGGGCGGGGGAGCGGGGGCGGCGAGGGCGTCGCGGAGGAAGGGCAGGATGCCTCGGTCCACCAGGGCGCGGCCCCAGGCCTGTCTCGCGCGGGTCAGATCGTCGTCCGGAGTCCCGGCCGGCACCTCCGTGGCGCTGTTGCGGAGGGCCGTCACCAGCAGGCCGACGGCCGCGCAGACCAGCCCCGCCGCGGCCACCGCGCCGAACATCAGGCCGGCGGTCAGCAGGGTGTCGGCGAAGGCGGGCGCCGGGTCGAGCAGCTTCAGGACCGCGCCGACCAGGAGCAGGAGCACGGCCGCGGTGCCCGCGAGGATCGGGGCGAGGACGGTGACGATCGCGACGACGCCCGCGCCGGTCGAGCCGTCGAGGGCCTCGGCCGGGCTGCCGGCGCCGGTGGTGCTCGCCGACCGGAGCTGTTCACGGACCTTCACGAAGTGGTCGTACTCGACCGCGGCGGCCGTCGTGATGAGCGCTGTCGCGTTCAGCGCCATCTCGCGCAGCTGTGCGGTCGTGAACCGGTCGCCGATGGCGGCGAAACCCGGCCTGTCGCGCGCGGAGCGCAGTGCCTCGTCGAGAACGCGCTCGAACTCGGCGCGGTCCTCGGTCAGCAGGTGCGGAGCCACGTTCATGTGCATCCCCCGATGCTCCGTAGGGCCGCAACGGCCCTGGTGAAGCGACCGGTTGGGCGGAAACGGAGGAGAGCCTGCTACGGATGAGCCGATGGTATTGCGGTTACGGCACGCGGTGACAGGGTGTTTCGGGAAATCGACTTCCCCGGATGCGTACGGTTATGCGTCAGGCAGGCAGCGGGAGTTGTACGACCAGCAGTTTTCCGGCCATGGTCACTCCGCCGTCCATCGCGATCGCAAGCCCGTCCGCGTAGACGTGCGGACCCTCGACGGGCGGGCGCTCGCCCTCCTCGCCGTCCTCCGTGCCGACCTGGCCGAGGAGGTACGGGATGGGGCTGTGACCGTGCACGATCCGGCGGCCGCCGTAGGTGCCGAGCAGCTCCTGGACGGCCTGCGGGCCCGCGGCCTCGTCGCGGAAGGCGAAGCGCTTGGTGAACTTCCGGAAGACGTCCCAGACCTCGTCCGCGTCGTTCCGGTTGAGGATCTCGTGGACGGTGTCGTTGACGTCCTCGATCGTGGTCCCGTACTCCAGGTACGCGGTGGTGTCCGAGTGGAGCAGCAGGTGTCCGTCCTCCTCCACCACGGCGTCGAGCCGCGACATCCACTGGAGGTGGACGTCCTGGAGGCGGTCCATGTCGTGCTTCTGCCCGCCGTTGAGGAGCCAGGCGGCCTGGAAGGTGGCGGTGCCGGCGCCCGAGCTGACGGGCGTGTCGCCGAAGCGCTTGGCGCCGATGAGCAGCAGCTCGTGGTTGCCCATGAGGGCCTTGCAGTAGCCGCCGGCGGCGGCGGCCTCGGCGGAGAGGCGCATGACGAGGTCGATGACGCCGATCCCGTCGGGCCCGCGGTCGGTGAAGTCGCCGAGGAACCACAGGCGGGCGTTGCCCGCGGCCCAGCCGCCGTTCTCGTCGATGAGGCCCTGGGCGCGCAGGGCCTCGGTCAGCTCGTCCAGATAGCCGTGGACGTCGCCCACGACGAAGAGCGGGCCGGGGCCGTCGCCGGTGGCCGCGAGGGGCTGCGGGGCGGGGGCCACGTGGACCTGGACGGTGTCGCCGCGGTTGATGATCGGGAGGTCGCGCTCGGTGGGGGTGTAGCCCTCGGGCGGCTCGTCCTCGGGGTACGCGTTGCCGGGGTGACCGGTGGCGACGGCGACGATCGAGGAGCTCGGGTCGCGGTACGGCTCGCCCTGGTCGGCGTACGGCTCGCCCTGGGCGGCCGCGGGGGCCGGCGGTGCCGGAGGTGCCATGGGAGCCGGAGGCGCCACGGGGGCTGGGGGTGCTGCGGGAGCCGGGGGTGCCGGAGGTGCCACGGAGACCGGGGCCGGCGCGTGGGCCGGGGGTGCCGGGTGGGCCGCCAGGGGCGGAGGGGTCGCGGCGCCGACCAGCTGGAGGGTGGCGTCGGCGGGTGCCGGGGGTGCCACGGGAGCGTCCGGCGCGTCGGCGGGGAACGGCTCGGGCGCGTGTCCCTGGACGGGCACCCGGGCGTACGGAGGTACACGGAAGTCACGCAACGTCGCCGTGCGCACCACGGGTTCCTGCCCGGCCCCCTGAGTCATCGACCCCTCCACCACCGTCGCGATGCCCTGCACATCGCGGACCTGTCTGGTCGAGGTGGTCCGCGGTGTCGTCCGCCCATCATAGGAATGAGGGTCCTCCTGTGTGACGCACCAGGGGTGGTGAATCCGGGTCCACTCCGGGTTCACCGGTTGTTTCGCCCGAATTGGGAAGGTCTAGGCCAGGGATGAGGCCGGGCCGCCCCGAGGTTTTGCCTCGACGCGGCCCTGAAGTGACGTGCGGTCCGATCCGCGGAGTCGCGGTCGGCGGGCTCTCCCGGATCAGTCCTTCGAGGGAGACCTCGGCGGGCTGACCGTCGTCCGCGGCGACCTTCGCTGCGAGGAGGTGCGGATGATCAGCTCCGTCGGTATCACCTGCTCGACCGGTCCGTCCGTGTCGATCCCCTCGATGGCGTCGATGAGGAGCTGGACGACGGCGGTGCCGATCCGGCGGGGCTTGAGCGAGAGCGTCGTGATGGGCGGTTCGGTGTTGGCGTAGACGGTCGACTCGCTGCAGCAGACCAGCAGCAGGTCGTCCGGCACCCGCAGCCCGTAGCGGCGGGCGGCCGCCAGCAGGTCGGTGCCGTTGGGGTCGAAGAGGCCGTAGACGGCGTCGGGCCGGTCCGGTCGGGCGAGCAGCCGGTCGGCCGCGACGGCGCCCGCGCACGGGTCGTGCGCCGGATAGGCCTCGTAGACGGGGTCCTGGCCGACCCGCTCGCACCAGTTGAGGTACGCGGTGGTGGACAGTCGGGTGTAGGTGTCGGTGGTGGTGCCGGTGAGCAGGCCGATCCTGCGGGCGCCGGCGGCGGCGAGGTGGTCGAGCAGATCGAGGACGGCCGCCTCGTGGTCGTTGTCGACCCAGGCGGTGACCGGCAGGGTGCCGGCCGGGCGCCCGTCGGAGACGACGGGCAGTCCTTGGCGGACGAGTTCGGTGACGACGGGGTCGTGGTCGGAGGGGTCGATGACGACGGTCCCGTCGAGCGCGACGTTCGACCAGACGTCGTGACGGGAGGTGGCGGGCAGGATGACCAGGGCATAGCCGCGAGCGAGCGCGGCCGAGGTGGCGGCTCTGGCCATCTCCGCGAAGTACGCGAATTCGGTGAAGGTGAAAGGTTCATCCCCGTACGTGGTCACGGTCAGGCCGATGAGTCCCGACTTGCCCGTACGGAGCGTGCGGGCCGCTGCGGACGGGCGATAGCCCAGCCGGTCTGCGACCTCGCGGACGTGACGGCGGGTGGCGTCCGGGAGCCGGCCCTTGCCGTTGAGCGCGTCGGAGACAGTCGTGATGGAGACCCCGGCGGCGGCGGCCACGTCCCGGATGCCCGCTCGGCCCTGCCGACTTCCCCGGGTCTGTGCCCGGCTCACCTGGTGCTTCCCTGCTGCTGTCATGGCGAGCCGATAGTAGGGCGAGGGAGGTGGGTTGGGCCGGTCGCATATTCACGCATTGACAGGCACGTTTCTGCATGATCAAAAACAGCTAACACCCTGGGAAACAAAGGGTGTTCGGGCCCGTGGCATGTGACCTGTCGGCCTCGGTACCCGTGAGCCTGGCGAGGGGTCGAGGTCTCGAAGAGGTCTCAACTCACCTCTACGGGGGATGCGCGCCACGGCGCTCGCCACCGGCGCGCGCCACCCCTGGGCGCGCTCCCCCCGTTGTCGCTCCGTTGTCCACAGGCCATTCGCAGCAGGGCCGAATCCTCATAAGGTGAGCAGCATTGGCGGTACGGACGGTCGAGGAGGCCACACTGTGAGCGAGACCAGCGGGACGAGCACCGGCAGCCCGAAGCTGCGCGCCGAGCTGGACGGCATCCCCACCTACAAGCCGGGCAAGCCGGCCGCCGCGGGCGGACCGGTCGCCTTCAAGCTCTCGTCGAACGAGAACCCCTATCCGCCGCTGCCGGGGGTCCTGGAGAGCGCGCTGGCCGCGGCCGCGACCTTCAACCGCTACCCGGACATGGCGTGCACGGGGCTGATGAACGAGCTCGCCGACCGCTTCGGCGTCCCGGTCTCGCACATCGCCACCGGCACCGGCTCGGTCGGCGTCGCCCAGTCTCTGATCCAGGCGACCGCGGGTCCGGGCGACGAGGTGATGTACGCCTGGCGCTCCTTCGAGGCGTACCCGATCATCACGCAGATCAACGGGGCCACCTCGGTGCAGGTGCCGCTGACCGACGGCGATGTGCACGACCTCGACGCGATGGCCGAGGCGATCACCGAGCGGACCCGGCTGATCTTCGTCTGCAACCCCAACAACCCCACGGGCACCGCGGTGCGCCGTGCGGAGCTGGAGCGCTTCCTGGACCGGGTGCCCTCCGACGTCCTCGTGGTCATCGACGAGGCGTACCGCGAGTTCGTCCGTGACACCGAGGTCCCGGACGGCGTGGAGCTCTACCGCGACCGGCCGAACGTGGCGGTGCTGCGGACCTTCTCGAAGGCGTACGGCCTGGCCGGGCTGCGGGTCGGTTTCGCGATCGCCCACGAGCCGGTGGCGGCGGCGCTGCGCAAGACGGCGGTGCCGTTCGGCGTCAGCCAGCTCGCGCAGGACGCGGCGGTGGCCTCGCTGCGGGCGGAGGACGAGCTGCTCGGGCGGGTCGGCTCGCTGGTGGCCGAGCGCGCGCGGGTCCATGCGGGGCTCGTGGCCCAGGGCTGGACCGTGCCGGACACCCAGGCGAACTTCGTCTGGCTGCGGCTCGGCGAGCGGACCATGGACTTCGCGGCGGAGTGCGAGCGGCACGGCGTGGTGGTGCGTCCGTTCGCGGGCGAGGGCGTCCGCGTCACGATCGGTGAGACCGAGGCGAACGACCTGTTCCTGAAGACGGCGGAGGGCTTCCGCCAGGAGGGCTGATCAGCCCTCGGAGAGTGTGTCGAAGCAGACTTCCTCGCCCCGTGTCCGGGCGGTGGAGACGATCGGGAGAGCCCCCACGAGCGCCTTGCTCGTGGGGGTTTTCTCGATGCTCTCGGGCGTGACCCCCGGTAGGGGGACCCCCCGATCGAAGGTGCGGATTTCGTATGAGCCATAATGCTTGTGAATGTGAACGCGTTCACAAGCGTGTCCCTGTTCCTCCCGGGATTGGTGGGATTAAAGGGGCAAACTGCCGTTATGAACACGGCGATGTAAGGAGAAGACGACGTGGACCTAGCTTTGGCGCCGGAGACTCTGGCGCGTTGGCAGTTCGGCATCACCACCGTCTATCACTTTCTCTTCGTCCCGCTGACGATCTCCCTCGCCGCCCTCACCGCCGGTCTCCAGACGGCCTGGGTGCGCACCGAGAACGAGAAGTACCTCAGGGCGACGAAGTTCTGGGGCAAGCTCTTCCTGATCAACATCGCCATGGGTGTCGTCACCGGCATCGTGCAGGAGTTCCAGTTCGGCATGAACTGGTCCGACTACTCGCGTTTCGTCGGCGACATCTTCGGCGCGCCCCTCGCCTTCGAGGCGCTGATCGCGTTCTTCTTCGAGTCCACCTTCATCGGCCTGTGGATCTTCGGCTGGGACAAGCTGCCGAAGAAGATCCACCTCGCCTGCATCTGGATGGTGTCGATCGGCACCGTCCTGTCCGCGTACTTCATCCTCGCGGCCAACTCCTGGATGCAGCACCCGGTCGGCTACCGGATCAACGCCGAGCGGGGACGGGCCGAGCTCACCGACTTCTGGCTGGTGCTCACCCAGAACACCGCGCTCACCCAGTTCTTCCACACCATCACGGCGGCCTTCCTGGTCGGCGGCGCGTTCATGGTGGGAATCTCCGCCTTCCACCTGGCCCGCAAGCGGCACATCGCCGTGATGCGGACCTCGCTGCGGGTCGGCCTGGTCACCCTGATCATCGCCGGCCTCGGCACCGCGATCAGCGGTGACCTGCTTGGCAAGGTCATGTTCAAGCAGCAGCCCATGAAGATGGCCGCCGCCGAGGCGCTCTGGGACGGCCAGGCACCCGCACCCTTCTCCGTGTTCGCGTACGGCGACGTCGAGAAGGGCCACAACACGGTCGCCATAGAGATCCCGGGCCTGCTGTCCTTCCTCGCGAACGACGACTTCAGCTCGTACGTCCCGGGCATCAACGACGTCAACAAGGCCGAGCAGGAGAAGTTCGGTCCCGGCGACTACCGGCCGAACATCCCCGTCGCCTACTGGGGCTTCCGCTGGATGATCGGCTTCGGCATGGCCTCGCTGACCATCGGGATCGTGGGCCTCTGGTTGACCCGCAAGAAGTTCATGCTGGCGCCAGGGCTGCGGACCGGTGAGGACGAGGTGCCGAATCTGGTGCTGTTCAAGCGGAAGGCGCTCAGCCCCCGCCTGGGCAAGTGGTACTGGATCGTCGCCCTGTGGACCATGGCCTTCCCGCTGATCGCCAACTCCTGGGGCTGGATCTTCACCGAGATGGGCCGCCAGCCGTGGGTCGTCTACGGCGTGCTGCGCACCCGGGACGCCGTCTCCCCCGGGGTCTCCACGGGCGAGGTGCTCACGTCGATGATCGCCTTCACGCTGCTTTACGCCGTGCTCGCCGTGATCGAGGTGAAGCTGCTGGTCAAGTACGTCAAGGCCGGCCCGCCCGAGCTCACCGAGGACGACCTCAACCCGCCCACCAAGATCGGCGGGGACCGCGACCCCGACCGGCCCATGGCCTTCTCGTACTGAGGCTCAGGAGATCGAGGCATGGAACTCCACGACGTCTGGTTCGTACTCATCGCCGTCCTCTGGATCGGCTACTTCTTCCTCGAAGGATTCGACTTCGGGATCGGAGTCCTGACCAAGCTGCTCGCGCGCGACCGCACCGAGAAGCGGGTCCTCATCAACACCATCGGTCCCGTCTGGGACGGCAACGAGGTGTGGCTGCTGACGGCCGGCGGCGCGACCTTCGCCGCCTTCCCCGAGTGGTACGCGACCCTCTTCTCGGGCTTCTACCTGCCGCTGCTGATCATCCTGCTCTGCCTGATCGTGCGGGGTGTCGCCTTCGAGTACCGTGCGAAGCGGTCTGAGGAGAAGTGGCAGCGCAACTGGGAGCAGGCCATCTTCTGGACCTCCCTGGTCCCCGCGTTCCTGTGGGGCGTGGCCTTCGGCAACATCGTGCGCGGAGTGAAGATCGACCGCGAGATGGAGTACGTCGGCACCTTCTGGGACCTGCTCAACCCGTACGCCCTGCTCGGCGGACTGGTCACGCTCACCCTGTTCACCTTCCACGGAGCCGTCTTCGCCTCGCTCAAGACGCTCGGCGACATCCGCACCCGGGCCCGGGCGCTCGCGCTCAAGCTGGGTCTGGTCACCGCGGTGCTCGCGCTCGTCTTCCTCATCTGGACCCAGGTGGACAACGGCGACGGCTGGAGCCTGCTGGCCCTGGTGATCGCGGCGGTCTGCCTGGTCGGGGCGATCGGGGCGATCAAGATCGGGCGGGAGGGCTGGTCGTTCGCGCTCTCGGGCGTCACGATCGCCGCCGCGGTGGCGATGCTCTTCCTGGCGCTGTTCCCGAACGTCATGCCGTCCTCGCTGGACCCCGCGTGGAGCCTCACGGTCACGAACGCGTCGTCGAGCCCGTACACGCTCAAGATCATGACGTGGTGCGCGGCCATCGCGACCCCGTTGGTGCTGCTCTACCAGAGCTGGACCTACTGGGTGTTCCGCAAGCGGATCGGCACGCAGAACATCGCCCAGGCCCACTAGGCCGTCCGACAGGCCCTGGCCGGACCCGCACCGGCCTCATCAGGGGAGCATGTTTCACGTGAAACCGATCGATCCGCGGCTGCTCCAGCACGCCCGCGCCACCCGGGTCTTCCTCACGGCGGTGGTCGTGCTCGGTCTCGTCGGGGCGGCGCTGGTCGTCGCCCAGGCGATGCTCATCGCCGAGATCGTGGTCGGGGCCTTCCAGAAGGGCCTGTCGGCCTCCGGGCTCACCACGCCCCTGCTGCTGCTCGCCGGAGTGGCGGCGGGGCGGGGGCTGGTCGCCTGGCTGACCGAGCTCGCCGCCCACCGGGCGAGCGCGGCGGTCAAGTCCGAGCTGCGCGGGCGGCTGCTCCGGCACGCGGCCCGGCTCGGGCCGGGATGGCTCAGCGGGCAGAAGGCCGGTTCGCTGGCCGCGCTCGCGACGCGGGGCGTGGACGCGCTCGACGACTACTTCGCGCGCTATCTGCCGCAGCTGGGGCTCGCGGTGGTGGTCCCGGTGGCGGTCCTCGCCCGGATCGTCACCGAGGACTGGGTCTCGGCCGCGATCATCGTGGTGACGCTGCCGCTGATCCCGGTCTTCATGATCCTGATCGGCTGGTACACCCAGGCCCGGATGGACCGTCAGTGGAAGCTGCTCTCCCGTCTGTCGGGGCACTTCCTCGACGTGGTGGCCGGACTGCCCACGCTCAAGGTCTTCGGCCGGGCCAAGGCCCAGGCCGAGAACATCCGGTCGATCACCGCCGACTACCGGCGGGCGACCATGCGGACGCTGCGGATCGCGTTCCTCTCCTCCTTCGCCCTCGAACTGCTCGCCACCCTCTCGGTGGCCCTGGTCGCCGTCACCATCGGCATGCGGCTGGTCCACGGGGACCTCGACCTGTACACCGGCCTGGTCATCCTGATCCTGGCGCCGGAGGCCTATCTGCCGCTGCGGCAGGTGGGGGCGCAGTACCACGCGGCGGCCGAGGGGCTCGCCGCCGCCGAGGAGATCTTCGAGGTCCTGGAGCGCCCGGTGCCGGAGGCCGGTACGGGGCCGGTGCCCGCGTCGACACGGCTGGAGCTCGACCGGGTGACGGTGCGTCACGCGGGGCGCGCGGAGCCCTCCCTGGACGCGGCCACGCTGACCGTGGAGCCGGGCGAGACGGTGGCCCTGGTGGGGCCGAGCGGGGCCGGCAAGTCGACGCTCCTCGACGTGGTCCTCGGCTTCGTGGCCCCGGAGGACGGCGGCTCGGTCCGGGTCGACGGCGCCGAACTGGCCTCCCTGGACCTGGAGGAGTGGCGGTCGCGGATCGCCTGGGTGCCGCAGCGCCCCTACCTGTTCGCCGGGACGATCGCCGAGAACGTGCGCCTGGCCAGGCCGGACGCCTCCGACGAGGCCGTGCGCCGGGCCCTGCGGGACGCGGGCGCCGAGGAGTTCGTCGCCGAGCTGCCCGAGGGCACGGAGACCGTGCTCGGCGAGGACGGCGCCGGTCTGTCGGCCGGCCAGCGCCAGCGCCTCGCCCTCGCCCGGGCGTTCCTGGCCGACCGGCCGCTGCTGCTCCTGGACGAGCCGACGGCCGCGCTGGACGGCGCGACCGAGGCCGCCGTCGTGGACGCCGTCCGCCGCCTCGCCGCGGGCCGCACGGTCCTGCTCGTCGTCCACCGGCCCGCGCTGCTCGCGGTCGCCGACCGGGTGGTGCGGATCGAGGGCGCCCCGGCCGCCGACCGGGCCTCCGTCCCGTACTCCCCCGTCACGGCGGCCCGCCTCACGGACGACCTGGGCGAGCCGCTCCCGTCCCGCCCGAGCGACGAGGCCGAAGGGGACGCGCCCGAGAGCCGCGAGCCCGTGCGCGACGCCGACGGCTCCCCCGCGCGCTCGGTCCTCGGCCGGGTCCGGGGCATGGCCGGGGAGCTGCGGGGCCGCATGGCGCTCGCGCTGCTGCTCGGCAGCCTGGCGCTCGGCTCCGCCGTCGGGCTGATGGCCGTCTCCGGCTGGCTCATCTCCCGCGCCTCCGAGCAGCCGCCCGTGCTCTATCTGATGGTCGCCGTCACCGCGACCCGCGCCTTCGGCATCGGACGGGCCGTGTTCCGCTACGCCGAGCGGATCGTCTCGCACGACGCCGTGCTGCGGATGCTCGCCGACCTGCGGGTGGCCGTCTACCGGCGCCTGGAGCGGATCGCCCCCGCCGGGCTGCGCCGCACGCGGCGCGGCGACCTGCTCGCCCGGCTCGTCCAGGACGTCGACGCCCTCCAGGACTACTGGCTGCGCTGGCTGCTGCCGGCGGGCGCCGCCCTGCTCGTCGGCGCCGGTTCGGTCGGGTTCACCGCCTGGCTGCTGCCCGAGGCCGGCGCCGTGCTCGCCGCGGGCCTGGTGCTCGCCGGCGTGGGCGTCCCGCTGATCGGCGGCGCGCTCGCCCGCCGGGCCGAACGCCAGCTCGCGCCCGCCCGCGGCACGCTCACCACCGCCGTGGTCGACCTGCTGCGGGGCTGCGCCGAACTCACCGTCGCCGGGGCCCTCAAGGACCGCGAGGAGCGGGCCGGGGCGGCCGACCGCACGCTCACCGGCATCGCCTCCCGCCAGTCCGCCGCCACCGCGCTCAGCGCCGGCCTCTCCGCCCTGATCTGCGGCCTCACGGTCGCCGGGGCCGCGCTCGTCGGCGTCCAGGCGGTACGCGAGGGACGCCTGGAGGGCGTCGCGCTCGCCGTCGTCGTACTCACCCCGCTGGCCGCCTTCGAGACCGTCACCGGGCTGCCGCTGGCCGTCCAGTACCGCCAGCGGGTGCGGCGCAGCGCCGAGCGGGTCCTCGACGTGCTCGACGCGCCCGTGCCCGTACACGAGCCGGAGACCCCCGCGACGCCGCCGGCCGCGCCCTTCCCGCTGGAGCTGGCCGGGCTCACCGCCCGGCACGCCGGGCAGGGCCGGCCCGCGCTCGACGCCTTCGCGCTCACCCTGGAGGCCGGCCGGCGGGTCGCCGTGGTCGGTACCTCCGGCTCCGGCAAGACCACGCTCGCGCAGGTCCTGCTGCGCTTCCTGGACGCGGAGTCCGGCACGTACCGGCTCGGCGGCACCGCGGCGGCCGAACTCGACGGGGACGAGGTCCGGCGCTTCGTCGGTCTGTGCGCCCAGGACGCCCACATCTTCGACAGCACCATCCGGGAGAACCTCCGGCTCGCCAGGACCGGCGCCTCCGACGAGGACCTGCGCGGCGCGCTCGGCCGGGCCCGGCTCCTGGACTGGGTGGACGGGCTGCCGGACGGCCTCGACACCCTGGTGGGCGAGCACGGCTCGCGGCTCTCCGGCGGGCAGCGGCAGCGCCTCGCGCTCGCCCGGGCGCTCCTCGCCGACTTCCCCGTCCTCGTCCTCGACGAGCCGGCCGAACACCTGGACCTGGCCACCGCCGACGCGCTCACCGACGACCTGCTCCGGGAGACCGAGGGCCGTACGACCGTGCTGATCACCCACCGTCTGCACGGCCTCGACGCCGTCGACGAGGTCCTGGTCCTGGACCGGGGCCGGACCGTGCAGCGCGGGGCGTACGCGGAGCTGGCGGCGGCCGACGGACCGCTGCGGCGGATGCTGGAAAGGGAGCGGGAGAGCGATCTGCTGTCGGCCTCCGACCAGACGCCGACTTTTCTTGGCAAATAGGACTAACTAGGCTCAGGCCCATGACTGCCGCCGTGCCCGACGCCCCGGACCCGCTCGAAGCCGCGACCCAGGCCACGCGCAGCCTGCAAGGGCTCTCCACCGAGCTCACCGCCCGCGTGCCCCAGCTCCTGGAGGCCATGCGCTCGGTCGGCACCGGCCTCGAACTGCACTCCACGCTCGACCGGATCTGCGAGACCGCGGCCGAGCTGGCCGACGCCCGCTACGCCGCGATCGGCGTGGTCGACGAGGAGGGCGACGGGCTCTCCGACTTCGTCACCTACGGCGTCGGGGACGAGGTGGCCCGCCGGATCGGGCGCCTTCCCGACGGGCACGCCGGGCTGCTCGGCGCGCTCATCCAGGACCCGCAGACGATCCGGCTCGCCGACCTGTCGGCCGATCCGCGCGCGGCCGGATTCCCGCCGGGACACCCGCCGATGCGCACCTTCCTCGGCGTTCCGATCCGGGTGCAGGGCGAGATCTTCGGCAATCTCTACCTCGCCGAGAAGCGCGGCGGCGGCGAGTTCAACGACTACGACGTGCACATGGTCCGGGTGCTCGCCACCGAGGCCGGGATCGCGATCGGCAACGCGCGCCTGTACGAGGCCGCCATGCAGCGCGAGCGCTGGATCGACGGTTCGGTCGCCGTCACCACCGCGCTGCTCTCCGGCGGCGACGCCGACGACGCCCTCACCGTCGTCGCCGAGCAGGCCCGCCGGCTCGCCGACGCGGCCGCCGGGATCGTGCTGCTGCCCGCGGAGGAGGGCGGCCTGGAGATCGTCGCGGCCTCCTCGCCGCACCCCACCAAGTCGCTCGGGGTGGTGATCCCGCCCGAGAGCCCCGTCGTGCAGCGGCTGATGGAGGGCGAGGCGGTGTTCGTGGCCGACGCCTCCAGTGACGTACGGATGGTGCACCGGCTCGCCGCCCAGTACGGGCCCGCGATGCTGCTGCCGCTGCAGAGCGGCGGCCGGGTGCTGGGCGCGCTCGCCACCCCGCGGGCCCGGGGCGCCCGGCAGTTCACGGAGACCGAGCGGACCCTGGCCACCCAGTTCGCCTCGCAGGCGGCGCTCGCCCTGATGATGGCCGAGGCGCAGCGGGACCGGGAGCGGCTCGCGGTCTTCGAGGACCGCGACCGGATCGCCCGTGACCTGCACGACCTGGTCATCCAGCGGCTCTTCGCCACCGGGATGATGCTGGAGAGCGCCCAGCGGAAGTCGGTCGTGCCGGCCGTGCAGGAGGGCGTCGGCAAGGCGGTGGACGAGCTGGACGTCACCATCCAGGAGATCCGTACCGCGATCTTCGCGCTCCAGCAGGGGCCCGCCGAGGCCCCCTCGGGGCTGCGCACCCGGGTGCTGCGGGAGATCAACATGGCGGCCGTGCCGCTGGGCTTCAAGCCCTCCCACCGCTTCCTCGGCGCGATCGACGCGACGGTCGGCGAGCTCACCGGCAAGAACCTCATCGCCGCCCTGCGCGAGGCCCTGTCGAACGCCTTCCGGCATTCGGGGGCGACCCGGATCGAGGTGGTGGTGGACGCCGGTGTCACGCTCCCGGACGGCACCGCCGGGGTCCGGCTCTCGGTCGCGGACGACGGCGTCGGCATCCCCGAGGGTGGCCGGCGCAGCGGCCTGCGCAACCTGGCCCGGCGGGCCGAGTCGCTGGGCGGCGCGAGCTGGTGCGACCCGGGCATCGGGGAGGACGACGGCGGTACGACGGTGGTGTGGGAGGCCCCGCTGTAGGTGCCTGGCGGGCCGCCGGGCCTTGGGCGGGGGCCGGTCGCGGGGCCCTCGCGGTACGGAGGTTCGCCCCGGGCCGGTGTCTAGCGGTTCGCCGCCGCTTCCGCGACGAGCTGCTCGATGATCACGGCGACGCCGTCCTCGTTGTTGCCGACGGTGCGCCCCGAGGCGGCGGTGATGACGTCCGGGTGGGCGTTGCCCATCGCGTACGAGCGGCCGGCCCAGCTGAGCATCTCGATGTCGTTGGGCATGTCGCCGAAGGCCACGACCTCCTGCGCGGTGATGCCGCGCTCGGCACAGCAGTGCGCCAGGGTGGATGCCTTCGAGACGCCGAGGCCGCTGATCTCGATGAGGGCGGTGGGGCTGGAGCGGGTGATCGAGGCCAGGTCGCCGGCGGCCTCGCGGGCGGCGGCGAGGAAGGCGTCGGGGTCGAGCTCGGGGTGCTGGGCGAGGAGCTTGAGCACCGGCGCGGCGACCCCGGGGGCCTCCTCGAACAGCAGCTTCTCGGCGGTGGCGACGGTGGCGCCGGGGTCGAGGAAGAACGGCGGGTACTCGGGCTCGTAGTGGATCCCGGTGGTGAGCTCGACCGCGAAGGAGGTGCCGGGCGCGGCGGCCCGCAGGGCGCGGACGACGTCCAGGGCGACGGGCCGCTCCAGCGGCCTGACCTCCAGGAACGTGCCGCCGGCGTGCAGGTCCACGACCGCGGCGCCGTTGGCGCAGATCGCGAGGCCGTGGCCGTGCACGTGCTCGCGGACGACGTCCATCCAGCGGGCGGGGCGTCCGGTGACGAAGAAGACCTCGATGCCCGCGCGCTCGGCGGAGGCGAGGGCCGCGACGGTGCGCTCCGAGACGGACTTGTCGTCCCGCAGCAGGGTTCCGTCGAGGTCGGTGGCGATCAGCCGGGGGGCCGGGGCTTCGGGGCGCGCGAGATGGGGTGAGGTCACCGATCCATTGTTCCGCAGAAAATGCACGGGCGTGCGAGGGGGTGCACATCTGAGTGTGACGGAGCGGGGCCGGGGTGTGACGGGGGGCGGCGGGGGCTGGACGGGAGCCGCACGGAGGTCGGACGGGGTGTGACGGGACTCGCACGGAGGTCGGGCGGGAGCCGGACGGGCGCCGCACGGGAGCCGTACGGAGGCCGGACGGGACTCGCACGGGACCCGTACGGAGGTCCGACGGGAGCCGCCGGGGGCCCGGACGGGGCCCGCTCCGCCCGGTGGTGCGGGCGGAGCGGGGGTCCCGTTCAGGAGGAGAGGCGGTTCAGTGCCGCGGTGGCGATGCCCGCGAAGGAGGTCGGGGCGGGCCGGCCGGTCAGCTCGACGACGGCGATCCTGGTGCCGCTGCGCAGGACCGCGACCCCGCCGCTGACAGCGCCGTCGCCGTTGTAGGACGCGTACCAGCGGGCGGTGCCGCCGGTGGTGGTCACGGTGTGGGCCGCGCCGTAGCGCCAGTGGCCGGCGGGCTCGTCCTGGCAGTCCTGGACGAGGGCGACGAGCTGCTTCTCCCAGGTGGCGGCCGTGGTCTTGGTGGGGGCGCTCGCGGCCGACTCGGTCAGCATGCCGTCCTTGGCGAGGGTCCAGTTCACGGACGCGTACGCGGTGGCCTTGGCCTTGGTCAGGTCGCGCATCGTCGTCTCGCCGGAGCAGGCGGACAGCGCCTGCCGTCCGGTCAGCTCGACGGTCGCGCCGACCGGGTTCAGGCCCTTCCGGACGTAGTCCTCGCTCTGGACGAGGGCGGCGGAGCCGAGTCCGGGCGCGGCGACCGCGGCCGGGCGGGCGACGCCGGCGGTGCGGTGGGCGGCCCCGTCCGCGGTGGCCGACTGGGCGCCCACGACGGTGGCCGTCATCACCGCGGCGGCGAAGCAGGCCGCGGCGGCGACGCGGTTGCGGCGAACGGACTTCTGCTGGACGGTCCGGTTCTCGTTCATCTGGTCCCCCTGCTGGTCGGGACGCCTGCTGCGTCCTCGTACAACCGGGGGAGATGCCGCCGCGGGACGGAAAGTTGGAGCGCCGACCGCCTGTTTCACAGCTGTGACAGAGCGGTCCTGACGACGCGGTCCATCGCGGCCGTCCCCAGGCAGGCGTCGACCTCCAGCACTCCGTAGTGGGTGCCGCTGCGCAGCACGGCGATGCCGCCGCAGGGCTCCTTGTCCTCGGGCGCCGTGCCGGTGGTGTTGAGGGATCCCGAGTAGGCGCCCATCCAGCGCGCGGTGACGTCCGGGGCGAGCCGCAGGGTCGTGGTCTTTCCGTAGACCCAGTGCCCCGGCGTCTCCTCCTGGCAGGGCACCTGCTCCAGCAGCAGGCGCTCGGCGAAGTTCTGCGCCAGGGAAGGGCTCCGGGCCTCGGCGGCGAACTGGCGGGCGATCTGGTCGGCGCTGTCCAGGGCCAGGGTGGGGTCGCCCGGGTCGGTGCGGGTGCCGGTCATCAGTCCCCGGAAGTGGGCACCGGGCCCGCCCAGGGTCTCCTCAAGGGTCTTCTCCCCGGTGCAGGCCGCGTTGGCGTAATGCCCGTCGCCGAACCGGTCGGTGACGTGGATCCGCCCGGTGGCGATGTCCGGGCCGAACGCCGCGGGTCCCAGCAGGTTCGCCTTCGTCACCGGCCCGGTCGCACCGGTCGCACCGGCCGGCGCGGCGGATCCGGAGGACGAGGGCGTCGGGGCGGGCCCGCCGGGCGTCGCGGGAGCGGACGCGCCCCGGGAGGCCCCGCCGGCCGCGGCGACCGGTCGCGCCGCGGGGTCCGCGTCGGCTCCGGGGGGCGGCGGCAGGACGAACCGGCCGGTCGCCAGCCCGAGCGCGGCGGCCGCCACCAGGGCGGCGACGGCGGACCGGGTCCGGACGACGGTGCGGCCGGCGCCCGTGGCGGGACCGCCGTTCACCGACCGGTGACCAGGCGCTCGCGCATGAAGCGGCGGGCCTGGTGGATGCGGTCCTTGACCGTGCCCAGCGGGGCGCCCAGCTCCTCGGCCACCTGGACGTAGGTCAGGTCGCCCAGGTCGCGCAGCACGAAGGACTCCACCAGGGCGGGGTGCTGCTGCTCCAGCGCGGCCAGCGCCTCCATCAGGTCGAGCCGGCTCCCGGCGATGACGCTGGTGGTGCGCGGGTCGACGGACTCGGGGAGGTCGGCGTGGCTGTCCTCGGCGCGTCGGCGCATCGAGCGGTAGGTGGCCCGGGCGGCGTTCGAGGCGATCACCGTCACCCAGCCGAGGAAGGAGCCTTGGCCGCTGTACCCGCCCAGGTGCGTGCTGATGGAGAGCAGCGCGTCCTGTGCGGCCTCCTCCGCGTCGGCGTGGTGGGGCAGGAAGCGCGAGCAGCGGCGCAGCACCACCGGCCGCAGCTTGGCCAGCAGGTACTCCATCGCGCCCGGGTCGCCCGCCTGAGCAGCTGCCACGAGCCGTTCCAGCTCGCCGTCCTCGAACACCCGGATCCCCCCGATTCGTCCCGCCTGGCATCCCGCCCGCCGAACGGGAGTTCCCCACTCCCCCTCGACTCCGGCAGAATGCTGCCACATGCGCAAGCTCGGCCGTTACCTCCTCCTGGAGCGGCTCGGAGCGGGCTCCTTCGCGACGGTCTGGAAGGCCTACGACCCGGAGCTCGACACCGAGGTCGCGGTCAAGGTGCTGGCCGACAACTGGGCCGCCAACGCCGATGTCCGCGAGCGGTTCCTGGCGGAGGCGAGGCTGTTGCGCCGGATCGCCAGCCCTCGGGTGGTCCGCGTGCACGACGTCGGGGTGCAGGAGGACCGGCCCTACTTCGTCATGGACCTCGTACGCGGCGGCACCCTGGCGGACCGGGTCGGGCAGTGCGACCCGCAGGAGGCGCTGCGGCTGGCCGCGGAGGCGGGCTACGCGGTCCAGGTCCTGCACGAGGCGGGTGTGGTGCACCGCGACGTCAAGCCGTCGAACCTGCTGCTCGCCACCGGCCCCGCGCCCGCCGCGGTGCTGGTGGCGGATCTGGGCAGCGCGAAGCAGCTGGCCGACGCGTCCGGGCTGACGGTGACCACGGGCACGCCCGCGTACATGGCACCGGAGCAGGCCTTCCAGACCGGCGGGTTCGACGGGAGGGCCGACGTGTACGCGCTGGCCGTCGTGGCCTACGAGCTGCTGACCGGGCGTAAGCCGTTCGGTCCGGGCGGGCGGGCCACGGCCCTGATGACCGACCAGCCGACCGCCTCGACGCTGCCGGCGCTCCCGGCCGAAGCGGAGCTCCCCCCGAACGTCGCCCTGCTGCTGCGGGCCGCGATGTCCGTCGAGCCGGCGGACCGGCCGGCGACGGCCCAGGCCTTCGCGGACGCGCTGCTGGCTCCGGTGCCGCAGCCCCGGCCCCTGGAAGGCCGCGGGCTGCTGACCCCGCGCGCGGTCTGTCTGGCGTCGGGCACGGTGTTCACGGCGACGACCCTGTTGAGCTGGCTGCTGCGGTGAATCCGGCGCCCTGACCGTCGCGCATGCCGCGGACCGGGGCGCGGCACCGGCTCCGTCCGGGACGAAGCGGTCGTCGAGGCAGCGGCCCGTCGAGGTAGTGGCCGTCGAGGCGGCGGCTTGTCGAGGCAGCGGCCCGTCGAGGCAGCGGGCGCCGGCCGCTGACGCTTACCGTAGGGTCGTTGGTATGCGTCTGAGCACGGTGATCCTCCCCATCCACCGGTGGGCCGAGGGACAGAAGATCTGGCGGCGGGCCGAGGACCTCGGCTTCCACACCGCGTACACCTACGACCACCTGTCCTGGCGGAGCTTCCGCGACGGTCCGTGGTTCGGGGCGATCCCGACGCTGACCGCCGCCGCCGGGGCCACCGAGCGGATGCGCCTGGGGACGCTCGTCACCTCGCCGAACTTCCGGCACCCGGTCACGCTCGCCAAGGATCTGATCTCGCTCGACGACATCTCGGGCGGGCGGGTCACGCTGGGCATCGGGGCCGGCGGCAACGGCTTCGACGCGACCGCGCTGGGGCAGGAGGCGTGGACGCCGAAGGAGCGGGCGGACCGCTTCGCCGAGTTCGTCCCGCTGCTCGACCGGCTGCTCACCGAGGACGCGGTCTCCGCACGGGGCACGTTCTACTCGGCGGACGAGGCCCGCAACATCCCCGGCTGCGTGCAGCGTCCCCGGCTGCCGTTCGCGGTGGCGGCGACCGGCCCGCGCGGGCTGAAGCTGGCCGCGCGGCACGGGCAGGCGTGGGTGACGACGGGTGACCCGAAGCTGTTCGAGACGGGCACTCCGGAGCAGTCCCTGGAGGCGCTGCGCGGGCAGCTGGCCAAGCTGGGCAAGGCGTGCGCGGAGATCGGCCGGGACGTCGAGCCGATGGAGAAGGTGCTGCTCACGGGGTTCACCCCGGACCGTCCGCTGGACTCCCTCGACGCCTTCGTGGACTTCGCGGGGAAGCACTTCGAGCTGGGCTTCACCGAGCTGGTCGTCCACATGCCGATCGCGGACTCGGTGTTCGCGGCCGACGAGTCGGTCTTCGAGAAGATCGCCACGGGGGCGCTCGACCAGCTCCGCTGAGGCGGAGGGCCCGGCCGGTCAGCGGACCTGGCGTGACAGCCACGGGGTGAGCGAGATCCCGGTGACGAGCTCCTTGTAGGTCTCGTCGCCGGGGAGCGGGACGATCAGCCACCAGCCGGTCGGGAAGAAGCGGCCCTTCACATGGGCCAGCCCGCCGTGGGCGGAGCGGAGGAACGCGGGGACCGCGTCCCGGGGGACGTCGTCGAAGTGGATGCCCTCGACCGTGATCCTCGCGTCGTCCTCGGGGTACAGCCGGACGGTGATCGAGGGGGAGCCGCCGAGCTCGACGAATGCCTCGTGGGGGAGCGAGCCGTCCGGGTCGAGGACGCTGAAGGCGTGGGCGGAGGTACGGCGGGAGGTCTGGTCGGTGCCTATGGCGTCGGTGACGGTCATCTCCAGGTTGAACTCCCGGGCGATCTCGCGGATCGCGGCGACAGCCGACTCGGTGCTGGGCAGATGCGGGTGTCCCATGGGAACGATCATGCCTCAGGCCGGGAAGCGGATGAAGTGCGGTGGTACGGCGTCGGTGAGCCAGACGCCGTTGGCGCTGACGTGGAAGACGTGCCCGGCCCGGTGCATCGCCCCGGCGTCGACGCTGAGCACCACGGGGCGGCCGCGCCGGGCGCCGACGCGGGTGGCGGTCTCGCGGTCGGGCGAGAGGTGCACATGGTGGCGGGCCATGGGGCGCAGGCCCTCGGTCCGGATGGCGGGGAGCGCGGCGGCGACCGTACCGTGGTGGAGGTACGCGGGCGGTTCGGCGGCCGGCAGGTCGAGGTCCACCTCGATGGTGTGACCCTGGCTGGCGCGGATGCGCGTGCCCTCGACGGCGAAGCGCTTCTTGTCGTTGGCGGCGACGACGTGGTCGAGCTCGGCGCGGGTGATCGGGAAGCCGTGCGCGGCGGTGGCCCGGAGCAGCGCGTCGATCTCGGTCCAGCCGTGCGGGTCGAGGGTGAGCCCGATGCGTTCGGGCTGGTGGCGGAGGTGTTTCGACAGGTACTTCGACACCTTCACGGTGCGTTTCTCGTCGTTCATGAATTCATTGAAGCCCCAGGTTTGATCCACAGCCAAGTGGGTTTATCCACAGGCCAATTGGCGATTCTGTGGACAACGCCCGGATGCCCTCAGGTGAATTGGCCGACTTAGGTGTCATTGTTGCTATTTGAGGTAAGAGTGTCCAATGTCCTCTTCTGTACCTCTCGTTCGGTCGCCGCCGCGATGAACGCCGACACGTTCTGCGGACCAACGAGACGCTGAACGGCCCGAATCGTCTCCGGCGGGAGCGCCACCGAGAGCGGCTCCCCGCCCTTCGGCAGCGGGGTGTCCGCCGCGAGGTGCTGCTGGAGGTGACGGGTCGCGAACAGGCGCATGGCACGAGCCAGTTCGGCGTCGACCGTCTGCTGGGCGAGCGGGCGCAGCCGCCGCACCAGGGTCGCCGCCTCGGTCGCGTCGGCGTCCGTCGGCGGGCGGTGCTCCAGATAGCGGGCGAAGACGTGCTCGGTCGTGAACTCCAGGAAACGGGAGGCGATGTGCTCGACCTGGCCGCGAAGTTCCCTCAGATGACCCGTGATCGCGGCCAGTGGGACGCCCGCCGCGTACAACTCGGCCGCCACCGCGAGCTCTTGCGGGCTGGGCACCAGGTACTCGGTGTCCCGGTCCGGGATGCGCTCCAGGACGCCGAGCTCGATCGCCTCCTGGACCGCGTCCTCGTCGGGCCGCCCGCCGAAGCGCGCGTCGAGCTCGGCCCGCGAGATCCGGTCCGCCTCCTCGTCCGTCCACGGCCCGTCGACCTCGGCGACCAGGCCGAGCACCCCGCCGAGACCGCGGCCGGCGTCCCAGGCCTCCAGGAGCTCCTTGATGGAGGCCAGGGTGTAGCCGCGGTCCAGCAGGTCCGCGATCTGCCGCAGCCTGGCCAGATGCGTGTCCCCGTACACGTTCGACCGGCCGCGCCGCTCGGGGCGGGGCAGCAGGCCGCGGTCCTGGTAGGCGCGGATCGTCCGGACCGTGGCCCCGCTGTGATGGGCCAGATCCTCGATCCGGTACTCCGGATGTGCTGCCCGCTCCGACGAATGCACCGACGACCCCACTCCCACCGACCGCTCCCATCTGCCCTGCGAGGGATGGTACGACCGCCCGCCCGCCGTTACGCCGGCGGCTGCCAGCGGGCCAGGGCCCTCAGCAGTCCCGGGGAGAACCGGGAGGCCAGGTGCGCGCCCCGGGCCTCCGGGGTCACCGGGACGACGGCCTGGTCGCGCAGGACCGCGCGCAGGATCGCGTCCGCGACCTTCTCCGGCGGGTAGTTGCGCAGCCCGTAGAGCCGCGAGGCCTTCTTCTGGCGCCGCTTCTCCTCCGCCTCGTCCGTGACGCCGGCGAACCGGGCCGTGGACGTGATGGCGGTGTTGACGATGCCGGGGCAGATCGCCGAGACCCCGATGCCCTGGTCCGCGAGCTCGGCCCGCAGGCACTCGCTCAGCATCAGCACCGCCGCCTTCGACGTGCTGTACGCGGGCAGGGCGCGGGAGGGCTGGAAGGCCGCCGCGGAGGCCGTGTTGACGATGTGGCCGCCCTGGCCGCGCTCGGCCATCTGCGCGCCGAACACCCGGCAGCCGTGGATGACGCCCCACAGATTGACGTCGAGGACCCGCTTCCACTCCTCGCTGGTCGTGTCGAAGAAGGAGCCGGTCAGGCCTATGCCCGCGTTGTTGACCAGCACGTCGACCACGCCGTACTCGCTCGCCACCTTCGCGGCCAGCTTCTCCATCGCCGCCTCGTCGGCGACGTCGGCGGTCTCGCCCCAGGCGGCGGGCGCGCCGATCAGCCGGGCCATCTCGGCCGTACGGGCGGCGCCGTCGGCGTCCCGGTCCACCGCCACGACCCGGGCGCCGGCCTCCGCGAACGCGAAGGCGGTGGCCCGGCCGATGCCGCTGGCCGCGCCGGTCACCAGGACCAGCTGGCCGCCGAAGCGCTCCGCGTACTCCGGCCGTACCCCGCTCTTGGCCGCTGTCTTAGGCGCCTTGGTCGCCGGGTCCTCGTTGGCCTCGACGAACTCGGTGATCCAGGCGGCCAGTTGGTCGGGCCGGGTGCGCGGCACCCAGTGCTTGGCCGGCAGGGTGCGCCGGGTCAGGTCCGGCACCCAGTCGGCCAGGTCGTCGTAGAGCCGCTCGGAGAGGAAGGCGTCCCCGGTCGGGGTGATCAGCTGCACCGGCGTGTGCGCGTAGGCGTCGGCGCGCGGCCGGGAGAGCCGGGCCCGCACGTTGTCCCGGTAGAGCCAGGCGCCGTGCGCCGCGTCGCTCGGCAGCGACGGCGTCGGGTAGTCGCCCGCCGGGATCCGCTCCAGCCGCTCCAGGAGGCGAGGCCAGCGCTTGCCGAGCGGCCCGCGCCAGGCGAGCTCCGGCAGGACCGGGGTGTGCAGCATGTACACGTACCAGGACTTGGCGCCCTGGCCGAGGAGCTGGCCGACCCGGCGCGGGGTGGGCCGGGTCATCCGGCTCTTGATCCAGTGCCCGAAGTGGTCGAGGGACGGGCCGGACATCGAGGTGAAGGAGGCGATCCGGCCCTCGGTGCGCGGGACCGTCGCGAACTCCCAGGACTGCACCGAGCCCCAGTCGTGGCCCACCAGGTGGACCGGGCGGTCCGGGCTGACCGCGTCGGCGACCGCCAGGAAGTCGTCCGTCAGCTTCTCCAGCGTGAACCCGCCGCGCAGCGGGGCCGGCGCCGTCGACCGGCCGTGGCCCCGGACGTCGTACAGCACCACGTGGAAGCGCTCGGCGAGGCGGCCCGCGACCTCCGACCAGACCTCCTTGGAGTCCGGATAGCCGTGCACCAGCAGCACGGTCGGCCGGGTCTCGTCGCCCAGCTCGGCCACGCACAGCTCGATCCCGCCCGTGCGGACCCAGCGCTCCCGCGCCCCGTCGGTCGTCACGCCGCCACCTCTTCCTCGCTCCAGCGCCGCACGTGCGGCAGGTCGTCGTCCAGCCAGAACGCGCTCTGCTCGGGGTCCCGGGAGTCGGTGACGACCAGGATCTCCTCGAACTTCGCGCCCGTACCCCGGAATCCGAGGTGCGGCTCGACCGCCCACAGGCCCGCCCTGGGCGGGTGGTCGGAGAACCTGTACGGCGACCACAGCGGCGACCAGCCGTCCCGGTGGCCGTGCAGGGCATCGCTCGCCAGGCCCTTGAGGGACTGGGTGCCGAAGCCGAACAGCGTCGGCGACCAGCGCCGCTCCCTCACCCGGTCGATCTTGTGGGCGATCACGCCGAAGGGATAGGCCCGGTGCCGGTTCGCATACCCCTGGCGGACCATCAGGCGGTCCACGTCCTCGTATATCTCCCGCAGCGTGCGGCGCTCGCGCACCTCGCGCAGGATCAGCGCGCGGTGCTCCCTGAGATCGGCGAGCAGCTTGTCCTGGACGGGATTGAGGCCCAGGGAGCCCGAGTAGCCGATGTCCGCCGTGTAGCCCTTGTAGACCGGGGCCATGTCGAGGATGAACGGCATCCCGGCCTCCAGCCGCCGGTTGGTCGGGAAGAACTGGAGCGGGATCTTGAAGTCCACGAAGGCCGTCCGGTCGCCGAACCAGGCGAACGGGCGGTGGAACCAGTCCTTCACCCCGCGCTCGTACAGCCACTCCCGCTGCATCCGGGCCGCGTCGCGCTCGGTCACACCTGGCTTGAGCTGGGCCGCGACGGCCTCCGCGCACTCGTACGAGAGGCGCTGCACCTCTCTGAATCCGCGCAGCTCCGCGGTGAGCCCACGCGTCCCTGCCGTGCCTGTTGAGGCCATGCCACCCGCCCGTCCCGTGTGAGCGTCCGGCGACGCTACGCGTACGTAACTTGACATCGATGAATGTGACAATGCTCGGCGGCTGCGTCAAGGGGTCCGGCGCCGCCTGTGGAAAACCCGTGGCCGGAACGACTTTGGTCTCGACTCCCCTACGGGCTTGTACGCCTGGAGTCGGAGAGGGATCGAGCCGTTGGGCTGACGACCTGTGTGGCGCACACCACTACCGTCGTAGGCGTGACTGTGATCGCGACCGAAAGCCTCAGCAAGCGGTTCCCCCGGGTGACCGCTCTCGACCGGCTCTCCCTGGACATCGGGCCCGGTGTGACCGGACTTGTGGGTGCCAACGGAGCCGGCAAGTCGACGATGATCAAGATCCTTCTTGGTCTGTCCCCGGCCACGGAGGGCCGCGCCGAAGTCCTCGGACTCGACGTGGCGACCTCCGGCGCCCAGATCCGTGAGCGCGTCGGCTACATGCCGGAGCACGACTGCCTGCCGCCGGACGTCTCGGCGACCGAGTTCGTCGTCCACATGGCGCGCATGTCCGGCCTGCCCGCGACCGCCGCCCGTGAGCGGACCGCGGACACCCTGCGCCACGTCGGTCTGTACGAGGAGCGCTACCGCCCCATGGGCGGCTACTCGACCGGCATGAAGCAGCGGGTGAAGCTGGCCCAGGCCCTCGTCCACGACCCGAAGCTGGTCCTCCTCGACGAGCCGACCAACGGCCTCGACCCGGTCGGCCGCGACGACATGCTCGGCCTGATCCGGCGGGTCTGGACGGACTTCGGCATCTCGGTCCTGGTCACCTCACACCTCCTCGGCGAGCTGGAGCGCACCTGCGACCACGTCGTCGTCATCGACGGCGGCCGGCTGCTCCGCTCCAGCTCCACCAGCGAATTCACCCGCACGACCACGACCCTCGCGGTCGAGGTCACCGACTCCGAGGCCCACCCCGACGGCACGGAGGCGCTCCGCGCCGCCCTGACCGCCGCCGGAGCGACCCTGCACGGCGGGACGGAGGAGGGCCTGCCGGGCGCCGGGCACATCCTGCTCCTGGAGGCCCCGGGCGAGGAGGTCTACGACCTGGTCCGCGACACCGTCGCCGACCTCGGCCTCGGCCTGGTCCGGATGGAGCAGCGCCGGCACCACATCGCCGAGGTCTTCAAGCCGCAGCAGCAGGAGGAGGTGCCGACGCGATGAGCTCCCAGGCCACTGACAGCACGGCGAACACCCAGATCCACAACATCGGCTACCGCGGCTACGACGGAGCCCGCCTCGGCCGCCCCGCCGCACGCCGGGCGCTGTTCTCCCAGTCGCTGCGCGGCGCGTACGGACTGGGCCGCAGTGCCAAGTCCAAGGTGCTGCCGATGCTGCTCTTCGCCGTGATGTGCGTGCCGGCGCTGATCATCGTCGCCGTCGCGGTCTTCACCAAGTCGTCGAAGCTGGCCATCGAGTACACGCAGTACGCGATCTTCCTCCAGATGGTGATCGCCATCTTCGTGGCCTCCCAGGCCCCGCAGTCGGTCTCCCGCGACCTCAGGTTCCGCACCGTCCCCCTCTACTTCGCCCGTCCGATCGAGCGCGTGGACTACGTGCTCGCCAAGTACGGGGCGATGGCCTCCGCGATGTTCATCCTCACCGCCTCCCCGCTGCTGATCCTCTGGATCGGCTCGCTGCTCGCCAAGATGGACTTCGCCGAGCAGACGAAGATGCTCGGCCAGGGCCTCGTCTCCGTGGCGCTGCTCTCGCTGCTCTTCGGCGGCATCGGCCTCGTCATGGCGGCCCTCACCCCGCGCCGCGGCTTCGGCGTCGCCGCCGTCATCGCCACCCTGGTGATCTCGTACGGGGCGGTCTCCACCCTCCAGGGCATCGCCTACGGCACCGACAACGTCGGCGCGGTCAAGTGGATCGGCCTGTTCTCGCCGATCACCCTCATCGGCGGCGTGCAGGACGCCTTCCTCGGTGCGCCCACCGCCGCCCCCGGCGGGGAGGCCGCCGCACCCGGCACCGCGGTCGGCGCGCTCTACGTGCTGGTCGTCCTCGCGCTGATCGCCGGTTCGTACGGCGTGCTGATGCGCCGCTACCGAAAGGTCGGGCTGTGACCACCCTGAACATCGACCACGCCTCGCGCTGGTTCGGCAACGTCGTGGCCGTCAACGACGTCACCATGACCGTCGGTCCCGGGGTCACGGGCCTGCTCGGCCCCAACGGCGCCGGAAAGTCGACGCTGATCAACATGATGGGCGGCTTCCTGCCCCCCTCCACCGGCACCGTCACCCTCGACGGCGAGGCGATCTGGCGCAACGAGTCGGTCTACCGGAAGGTCGGTGTCGTCCCCGAGCGGGAGGCGATGTACGACTTCCTCACCGGCCGCGAGTTCGTCGTCGCCAACGCGGAGTTGCAGGGCCTCGGCGACGAGGAGGCCCGACGGGCCCTCGCCACGGTCGAGATGGAGTACGCCCAGGACCGCAAGATCTCCACGTACAGCAAGGGCATGCGGCAGCGCGTGAAGATGGCCTCGGCCCTCGTCCACGAGCCGTCCGTGCTGCTGCTCGACGAGCCCTTCAACGGCATGGACCCGCGCCAGCGCATGCAGTTGATGGACCTGCTGCGCCGGATGGGCGCCGAGGGCCGTACGGTCCTGTTCTCCTCGCACATCCTGGAGGAGGTCGAGCAGCTCGCCTCGCACATCGAGGTGATCGTGGCCGGACGGCACGCCGCCTCCGGCGACTTCCGCCGCATCCGCCGCCTCATGACGGACCGGCCGCACCGCTACCTCGTCCGCTCCAGCGACGACCGGGCCCTGGCGGCGGCGCTGATCGCCGATCCGTCGACGGCCGGCATCGAGGTCGACCACACGGCCGAGGGCGGGCTGCGCGTCCAGGCCGTGGACTTCGGGCGGTTCACCGAACTGCTGCCGAAGGTGGCCCGGGAGCGGGGCATCCGGCTGCTCACGGTCTCGCCCTCGGACGAGTCCCTCGAATCCGTGTTCTCGTATCTCGTAGCGGCCTGAAAGGAGCCCGACCGATGTACAACCCCACAGTCGCCCGGCTCACCTACCGGGCCCTGCTCGGCCGCCGACGGGCGCTGATCCTCTTCCTGCTGCCCGCCATGCTGATCGTGATCGCCGCGGCGGTCCGCCTGTTCAACGGCGCCGACGACCAGGTCGCCGCCGACGTCCTCGGCGGATTCGCGCTGGCGACGATGGTGCCGCTGATCGGTGTCATCGCCGGCACCGGCGCCATCGGCCCGGAGATCGACGACGGCTCGATCGTCTACCTGCTGGCCAAGCCGGTGAAGCGGCCGACGATCGTCTTCACCAAGCTGATCGTCGCCATCGCCGTGACGATGGTCTTCTCGGCCGTGCCCACGCTGATCGCCGGATTCATCCTCAACGGCAACGGGCAGCAGGTCGCGGTCGCCTACACGGTGGCGGCCCTGGTGGCCTCCATCGCCTACAGCGCGCTGTTCCTGCTGCTCGGCACGGTCAGCCGCCACGCGGTCGTCATCGGCCTGGTCTACGCCCTGGTCTGGGAGGCCCTGTTCGGCTCCCTCATCGCCGGCGCCAAGACGCTCAGCGTGCAGCAGTGGGCGCTGGCCCTCGCGGAGAAGGTCACCGGCGACGGCCTGGTCACCTCCGACGTGGCCCTGCCGACCGCGGTGGTGCTGCTGGCCGCCGTGACGGTCGGGGCGACCTGGTTCGCCGGCCGGAAGCTGCGGACGATGACGTTGGCGGGCGAGGAGTAGCCCGCCCGTCCCCGGAGCCGTACGTGTCCTCAGACCACGTGTCCTCAGACCACGTGTCCTCAGACCGTACGGTTCCGGGCCGCGAACAGGCCCACCGTGAGGGCCGCCGCGCACACGCCCAGCACGGCGACGATCGGCGTGGTCCAGGTGCCGGTCGCCTGGTGCAGGGCGCCGGCGGCCAGCGGGCCGGCCGCGGCCAGCAGATAGCCGACGGTCTGCGCCATGCCGGACAGCCGGGCCGCCGTCACCGCGTCGCCCGAGCGGAGCACGATCAGGGTGAGCGCGAGGCCCACCGCACCGCCCTGGCCCACGCCGAGGATCCCCGACCAGAGCCAGGCGCCCTCCACCGGAGCCACCATCAGCCCGGTGTAGCCCGCCGCGACCAGCGTCGTGACCAGCACGATCAGCGGGCGCTGGCTGCGCATCCGGCCGGCGAGCAGCGGCACGGCGAAGGCGCCCGCCACCTGGATCAGGTTGTTGAAGGCGAAGACCACACCGGCCGTCGAGCGGCTCATCCCGTGGTCCGTGAAGATCGTCGGCATCCAGGCGATCAGGACGTACGACCACAGCGACTGCAGCCCCATGAACAGCGTCACCTGCCAGGCCAGCGGCGAGCGCCAGACGGACCGGACGGGCGCCGCGGCGGGGCTCCCGGCCCGCACCTCGTGCCCGGTACGGCCCCGGGCGATCAGCACCTGCGGCAGCCAGGCCAGCGCCGCCACCGCGGCGAGCAGCGACCAGAAGCCGAGCGAGGCCTGCCAGCCGCCGAGCGCCCGCTCCAGCGGCACCGAGGAGGCCGCGACGACGGTGGCGCCCGCGATCATCGCGCCCGTGTAGACGGAGGTCATCGAGGCGGCCCGGTCCGGGAAGTCCCGCTTGATGAGGCCGGGCATCAGGACGTTCAGCAAGGAGATGGCGGTGCCGACCAGGACGCCGCCCGCGTAGAGCGCGGCCGACCAGGGCAGGACCCGCGCGAGGACGCCGACGCCGAGCAGCAGCAGCGCCGCGAACAGCACCCGCTCCGCGCCGAAGCGGCGCCCGAGCCAGGGCGCGACCATCGCGCCGATACCGAGGAAGAGCACGGGCACCGAGGTCACCAGGGAGGTCGCGGCCGACGACAGGCCGTACGCCGCGGATATCTCGCCGACCAGCGGTGACACGCTGGCCAGCGCGGCCCGCATGTTGAGCGAGGCCAGCACGATCCCGACCAGCAGCACCGCCGGGTGGGCGAGCAGCGCCCGCCGGGCCGCCCGGCCCGCCGCGGAGGGCCGGACGTCCGCCTCGGCGTCGACGAGGACGTCGGCGGGCACGGCGGCGGGGAGGGCGCCGAGCGCGTCGGCGGGAGAGTCGGCGAGCGGGTCGGCGACGGGTGCCTCGGAGGTCTCCCGGCTCACCGCGACTCCTCCGTCAGCGCCGCGACGGTCTCCATCGGGGGCCGCAGCAGTTCGCGCGTCCGCGCCTCCGCCGCGTCCGGGTCCGCCGCCTCGATCGCCGCGACCAGCGCCTCGTGCGCGTCGATGTCGACCGGCGGCATGGCGTGGTCGCCGAGCGCCTCGGTCAGGGACTCGTGCACCTGGGCGGAGAAGAAGCGGTACACCTCGCGGAAGGCCGCGTTGTGCGTGGCCTCGACGACCGCGAGGTGGAAGGCGACGTCGGCGGCGGCGTCCCGGTCGCCGCACTCGCGCAGGCCGGCCAGGGCCGCCCGCAGCCGCAGCAGGTCATGGGTGTCCCGCCGGACCGCCGCCAGCCGGGCGGCCTCCGTCTCCAGGGCCACCCGGAGCTCCAGGATGTCCAGGGCGCCGGCGTGCCGCACCCCGCGCAGCACGGCGGCCGGGTCGGCGGTGGACCTGACGAAGGTGCCGTTGCCCTGCCGGGACTCCAGGAGCCCGGCGTGGACCAGGACGCGGACGGCCTCGCGCACGGTGTTGCGGCCGACGCCGAGCAGCTCGGCGAGCTCGTGCTCGGTCGGGATGCGGTCGCCGACCGCCCATTCGCCCTCGGCGAGCTGGGTCCGCAGCTGTTCCACCACGGAGTCGACCAGCGAGACCCGTCCCGCCGCCTTCAGCGCCATCACCGTTCCACCACTCCTTGATTCGCCCGGTTGCCCAGTCATCCTACAACTGGCCTGCCGTCACTCCTCCGCACTCCTCCGCCCCTCCGTGGCGGCGGGACTACTGTGGCCTCGTACGGGGGCTCGTAGGACTCGTACGCGGACCGAACACCCTCACCACCCTCGGGAGTCAGTCATGTCAGACCGCTTCGACGTCGTCGTACTCGGAGCTGGCCCCGGCGGCTACGTCGCCGCCATCCGCGCCGCCCAGCTGGGCAAGCGGGTCGCGGTCGTCGAGGAGAAGTACTGGGGCGGTGTCTGCCTGAACGTCGGCTGCATCCCCACCAAGGCGCTGCTGCGCAACGCCGAGCTGGCCCACATCTTCAACCACGAGGCCAAGACCTTCGGCATCAAGGTCGACGGCACGGTGACCTTCGACTACGGCGACGCCTTCGCGCGCAGCCGCACGGTCGCGGACGGCCGGGTCAAGGGCGTCCACTTCCTGATGAAGAAGAACGGCATCACCGAGTTCGACGGCCGGGGCACCTTCCTCGACGCGCACACGCTCCAGGTGAACAAGGCCGACGGCACCGCGCAGACGATCACCTTCGACCACTGCATCATCGCCACCGGCGCGACCCCGCGACTGCTCCCCGGCACCGCGCTCAGCGACCGCGTCGTCTCCTACGAGCAGCAGATCCTCGCCGAGGACGCCCCGAAGTCGATCATCATCGCCGGCGCCGGCGCGATCGGCATCGAGTTCGCGTACGTGCTGAACAACTACGGCACCAAGGTCACCATCGTCGAGTTCCTCGACCGGATGGCCCCGCTGGAGGACGAGGAGGTGTCCAAGGAGCTCGCCAAGCAGTACCGCAAGCTGGGCATCGACGTCCTGACCTCCACCCGCGTCGAGGCCATCGACGAGTCCGGCCCGCAGGTCCGCGTCACCGTCACCGGCAAGGACGGCGCGAGCAAGGTCCTGGAGGCCGACAAGGTCCTGCAGGCCATCGGCTTCGCCCCGAACGTGTCCGGCTACGGCCTGGAGAACACCGGGGTCGCCCTGACCGAGCGCGGCGCCATCGAGGTCGACGGCCGCTGCCGCACCTCCGCGCCGCACATCTACGCGATCGGCGACGTCACCGCGAAGCTGATGCTCGCGCACACCGCCGAGGCCATGGGCGTCATCGCCGCCGAGACCATCGCGGACGCCGAGACCATGGAGCTCGACTACGTGATGATCCCCCGCGCGACCTACTGCCAGCCGCAGATCGCGAGCTTCGGCTACACCGAGGCGCAGGCCCGCGAGAAGGGCTACGACGTCAAGGTCGCCAAGTTCCCGTTCATGGCGAACGGCAAGGCGCACGGCCTCGGCGACGCGACCGGCTTCGTGAAGATCGTCGCCGACGCGAAGTACGGCGAGATCATCGGTGCCCACCTGATCGGCCCCGACGTCACCGAGCTGCTGCCCGAGCTCACCCTGGCGCAGCAGTGGGACCTCACCGTCCACGAGGTCGCCCGCAACGTGCACGCCCACCCGACCCTGGGCGAGGCGGTCAAGGAAGCGATCCACGGCATCGCCGGACATATGATCAATTTCTGAGGTTTCGCACGCGTTTCACTCAGGTTCGGGTGATAGGCACGGTGATGTGCCACGCGAATCCTCTTCTCCCGCCCCGGGTGGCGAACCGTCCCGGCCGATCAGGTCGTGGGTGCGTTCGTCACCCGGTACGCACGTCTGGCTGGCTGTCATCGCGGTCACCAGCCTGTCCATCGCGCTCTCCCCGGACGACCTGGACCGCTATCTGCTGCACCGCAACAGCAGCAATCTGCACGAGCTCTCCCGCAACCCGGTGCAGGCGCTGCTCGGCAGCGCGTTCTGGATCGAGAACCCGGCGAGCCTGCTCCTGTACGCGGTCCTCTTCGAGGTCTTCCACGCGCCCGTCGAGCGCTGGCTCGGTACGGCGAAGTGGCTGGTCGTCGTCGCGACGGCGCACATCGCCGCCACCCTCATCAGCCAGAAGGTCGTCCTGGAGGCGATCCAGCACCACGACGTGCCGCGCAGCATGGCGCACGTCGTCGACATCGGGGTGAGCTACGGCCTGGCCGCCTCGGTCGGCATCCTCACCTACCGGCTGCCGCGCCCCTGGCGCTGGTTCTACCTGGCGGGCGCGGTGGCCTTCTTCGCGGTCCCGCTGGTCTCGAACCATACGTACACCGATCTGGGGCACGCGATCTCGCTGCTCATCGGGCTCGCGTTCTGGCCGCTGACCTGGCACACGCCGGGGGCGGCGGACGCGGCGCACCTGGCCCGTCCGGGATAAACCGGTGGTCCCGGCGAGGGCGTCCGGCCCACACTGGGGGTACGGAAACGGGGCGGCCGCTTCGAGCGCGCGGGGGCGAACCGCGCGGGCCGCCCCGCTTCTTCTTCCCTGTCTTCCGTCGCGGACTTCCCCGCTCAGGCGCTGAGCGGACGCTCCCCGCTCAGGCGCTGAGCGGACGCTCCGCGCTCAGGCGCTGAGCAGCCGCTCCAGGACGAGCGCGATGCCGTCCTCCTCGTTGGAGGCGGTCACCTCGTCGGCCACCGCGCGCAGCTCCTCGTGGGCGTTGCCCATCGCGACGCCGTGCGCCGCCCAGCCGAACATCGGGATGTCGTTGGGCATGTCGCCGAAGGCGATCGTCTCCGCCGCCTTCACGCCGAGCCGGCGCGCGGCGAGGGAGAGCCCGGTCGCCTTGCTCAGGCCGAGCGGGAGGACCTCGACGATCCCCGGGCCGGCCATCACGACGTCGACGAGCCCGCCGACCGTCTCGCGCGCGGCGCGGGTCAGCTGGTCGTCGTCGAGCGTCGGGTGCTGGAGGTACAGCTTGGTGAGCGGGGCCGCCCACAGCTCCGCCGGGTCCTCGTACGGGACGTACGGCAGCGGTCCCTCCTGGACCCGGTAGCCGGGGCCGATCAGGACCTCGCCCTCCAGGCCGTCGCGGCTCGCGGCGAGGGCCAGCGGGCCCACCTCGGCCTCCAGCTTGGACAGGGCGAGCCCGGCGAGCTGCCGGTCCAGGGTGAGCGAGGTCAGCAGCCGGTGCTCACCGGCGTGGTAGACCTGCGCGCCCTGCCCGCACACCGCGATCCCCTCGTAGCCGAGGTCGTCGAGGATGTGCCGGGTCCAGGGCACCGCCCGGCCGGTGACGACGATGTGCGCGGCGCCCGCCTCCGTGGCGGCGACGAGCGCGTCACGGGTGCGGCCCGAGACGGACTCGTCGGCCCGCAGCAGCGTGCCGTCGAGGTCCGTCGCCACCAGGCGGTAGGGGAAGGTGCTCACTTGGAGATCGGCTCCAGGACCTCACGGCCGCCGAGGTAGGGGCGCAGCACCTCGGGCACGCGCACCGAGCCGTCCGGCAGCTGGTGGTTCTCCAGGATCGCGACGATCGTGCGCGGTACGGCGCACAGCGTGCCGTTCAGGGTGGAAAGCGGCTGGACCGTCTTCTTGCCGCCCTGCTCCTCGCGCATGCGGACGGACAGGCGGCGGGCCTGGAAGCCGTCGCAGTTGGAGGCGGAGGTCAGCTCGCGGTACTTGCCCTGGGTCGGGATCCAGGCCTCGCAGTCGAACTTGCGGGAGGCGGAGGAGCCCAGGTCGCCGGTGGCGACGTCGATCACCTGGAAGGGCAGCTCCAGGGAGGTCAGCCACTGCTTCTCCCAGTCGAGGAGCCGCTTGTGCTCGGCCTCGGCGTCCTCCGGAGCGACGTACGAGAACATCTCGACCTTGTCGAACTGGTGGACGCGGAAGATGCCGCGGGTGTCCTTGCCGTACGTGCCGGCCTCGCGGCGGAAGCACGGCGAGAAGCCGGCGTACCGCAGCGGCAGCTTGTCCGCGTCGATGATCTCGTCCATGTGGTACGCGGCGAGCGGGACCTCGGAGGTGCCGACCAGGTAGTAGTCGTCCTTCTCCAGGTGGTACACGTTCTCCGCGGCCTGGCCGAGGAAGCCGGTGCCCTCCATGGCGCGCGGGCGGACCAGCGCGGGGGTGAGCATCGGGATGAAGCCGGCCTCGGTGGCCTGCGCGATCGCCGCGTTGACCAGGGCGAGCTCCAGGAGCGCGCCGACGCCGGTCAGGTAGTAGAAGCGCGAGCCGGAGACCTTGGCGCCGCGCTCGACGTCGATGGCGCCCAGCGCCTCGCCGAGCTCCAGGTGGTCCTTGGGCTCGAAGCCCTCGGCCGCGAAGTCGCGGATGGTGCCGTGCGTCTCGAGGACGACGAAGTCCTCCTCGCCGCCGACGGGCACGTCGGGGTGGACGATGTTGCCGAGCTGGAGGAGGAGCGCGCGGGCCGTCTCGTCGGCCTCGTTCTGCTCGGCCTCGGCGGCCTTGACGTCGGTCTTGAGCTGGTCGGCCTTCTGGAGGAGCGCGGCGCGCTCCTCGGGGGAGGCCTTGGGGATCAGCTTGCCGAGCGCCTTCTGCTCGGATCGGAGCTCGTCGAAGCGGACGCCGGACGACCTGCGCCGCTCATCGGCGGAGAGCAGGGCGTCGACGAGCGCGACGTCCTCTCCACGGGCGCGCTGGGAGGCGCGAACACGGTCGGGGTCCTCACGGAGCAGGCGAAGGTCAATCACCCCACCAGGCTACCGGTGCGCGATCGCGCGACCCCACTCGATAAGGACTTGCGTGTCGCTTTGCCCGAATTGCTTTGTTTTTCCATGATTTCCCCATTCGGACTTCCCTGGGGGATCTCCGGGGGATCTCCGAGGGATCTCTGGGGAAGTCCCAGGGGTTCTCCACAGGAATGCGGGACTCCGAAGGGTTATCCACAGGCTGTGTGGAAGATCTGTGGACCAAGAGGGCCGCCGGCATTTTCCCACTCCTTCGAGTGGGAATACCTCGCCCCAAAGAGTGGGCCCCCGGAGCAGGGGTGACGACGATTTGTCGACCCTGCCGGGGACGGCCCGGGACGGGGTGGACGCGCTTGTCGACTTGTCCCCAGGTCGAGACGCAAGCCTGTGGATAACTCGGGCTAGGCCCGGCCGTCCTGGGCCCGCGCCAGCCAGTCCGAGGCGTCCGTGAACTCGCCGTCCGAGGTCCCGCGCCGCAACGGCCGTACGTCCTCGACCGCCACGCCCGCGCGCGGATACGAACCGAGGAAGCGCACCTTCGGGCAGATCCGCTTCAGCCCCATCAGCGCCTCGCCGACCCGCCGGTCCGAGATATGGCCCTCGGCGTCCACGGCGAAGCAGTAGTTCCCGATGCCCGCGCCCGTGGGCCGGGACTGGATCAGCATCAGGTTGACCCCGCGCACGGCGAATTCCTGGAGCAGTTCCAGCAGTGCGCCGGGGTGGTCCTCGCCCAGCCACAGCACGACCGAGGTCTTGTCCGCACCGGTCGGCGCCGCGGGCCGGGCCGGACGGCCCACCAGGACGAAACGCGTCTCGGCGTTCTCCGCGTCGTGGATCTCGGTGACCAGGGGCTCCAGGCCGTAGGTGGCCGCCGCGAACTCGCCGGCGAAGGCCGCGTCGAAGCGGCCCTCCTGGACGAGACGGGCCCCGTCCGCGTTGGACGCGGCCGACTCCCACACCGCCTCCGGCAGATGACGCCGCAGCCAGTTCCGCACCTGCGGCTGGGCCACCGGGTGCCCCGTGACGGTCTTGATCTCCGACAGCTTCGTCCCGGGCCGTACGAGCAGGGCGAAGGCGATCGGCAGGAGCACCTCGCGGTAGATCATCAGCGGCTCGCCCGAGGACAGCTCGTCCAGGGTCGCGGTCACCCCGCCCTCGACCGAGTTCTCGATCGGCACCAGCGCGGCCGCGGCCTCACCGTTGCGGACGGCGTCCAGCGCGGCCGGGACCGAGACCATCGGGACGAGCTCCCGCGTCGCGGCCTCGGGCAGCGTACGCAGCGCGGCCTCCGTGAAAGTGCCTTCGGGACCGAGATACGTATACCGGGTGGCTGACATACGGTCACCCTAATGGCAGCCGCTCGGCAGCGACGTGCCTACGACTCCAGCAGCCGCTGGCCCACGTACTCGCCCTCCGCGGCCCCGCCCGGCACCGCGAACAGCCCGCTCGCCTCGTGCCGGACGAACGGGGACAGCGCGTCGCCCCGGTCCAGCTTGCGCTGCACGGGCACGAAGCCCCGCAGCGGATCCGCCTGCCAGCAGACGAAGAGTAGCCCGGCGTCCGGGGTGCCGTCCGCGGCGATCCCGTCGTGGAAGGAGAAGGGCCGGCGCAGCATCGCCGCGCCGCCGTTCTGTTCGGGTGCGGAGATCCGGGCGTGGGCGTTGTCCGGGATGACGGTCCCGCCGTCCGGCCCCCGCTTGTCCAGATCCAGCGGGGTGGTCTCGCTCCCGCCGGTCAGCGGAGCCCCGTCCGCCTTCCGGCGCCCGATCACCTTCTCCTGCTTGTCCAGGGACAGCCGCTCCCAGTCGTCCAGGAGCATCCGGATCCGCCGCACGACCGCGTACGACCCGCCGGCCATCCACTCCTGGAAGCCCTGGGACCCCTGAGAGCCCCCGCTGCCCGTCTCCGGGCTCTGCGGGACGAAGATCCGCCGGTCGAAGTCGGCGTCCGTCCGCTTCGGGTTGTTCGTGCCGTCGACCTGGCCCATCAGGTTCCGGGCGGTCATCGGCCGGGCCGTGGCACCGGCCGAACGGTTGAAGCCGTTCATCTGCCAGCGCACCCGCGCCGCGCCGTCCGCGTCCTTCTGCAGCGCGCGCAGCGCGTGGAAGGCGACCAGCGCGTCGTCGGCGCCGATCTGCACCCACAGATCGCCCTCGGAACGCTTCGGGTCGAGCGCGTCGGAGGAGAAGGCCGGCAGCGGGTCCAGCTGCCCGGGGCGGCGCGCGGTGAGACCGGTGCGGTCGAAGAAGGTGCGCCCGAAGCCGAAGGTCACGGTCAGCGAGGACGGCCCGGCGTCGAGCGCGACGCCGGTGTCGCCGGTCGAGGGCTTGCCCGCCATCAGTGCCTTCGCGGTGGCCGACCAGCGGCGCAGCAGCGCGGCGGCCTCCTTGCGGCCGGCGCCCGGGGCGAGGTCGAAGGCGACCAGATGCCCGCGGGACTGAAGCGGAGTGGTGATCCCCGCTTGATGTTTCCCGTGAAACATCACCTCGGTCGAACCGACCGAGGTCAGCGCGGAGGAGCCGCCGGAGCCCGTGCCGGAACCGCCCCCGTCCTCCGTCGAGGCGAAGCCGACACCGCCGGCCGCGCCGATCAGCAGACCGGTCGCGCCCGCGGCGCCGACGGTGCCGAGCAGCCGCCGCCGGGAGATGTCGAGGCGGGCGTCGTCCACGGGGGTGTCCACGGCGTCGGCCGCGGGGGTGTTCGCAGGGGCGTTCACGGGCTCGTTCACGGGGCTCAGCCGATCTTCACGTTCTTGTCGATGGTGGTCTGGTCGATCTCGGACGTCCGCACGGTGACCTGCATCCGCCACTCGCCCGCCATCGGGAGCTGGACGCTCGACGCGGTCCAGTGTCCGGTCTGGATCCGGTCCGGCAGCACCGGCAGCGGGCCGATCTGCTTCTCCGTGAGGGTGAAGGACACCTTCACCTCGGGCACGTCCAGGGGGCGCCCGTTGGGCCGCAGCACGAAGATGTGCAGCGCGTTGGCGCCGGTGCGCCCGGGGGAGAGGGTCAGCTGCACGGTGCCCTTGCCGTCCACGCCGCCGGTGTCGAAGGGCAGCCGGACGTCGATCGGACGGTTGGGCACGGCGGAGGAGCCGGATGACGCCTTGAGGCGGCCCGCCTCCTCTTCCGTACGGGCCGGCTCGGTCGAGGTCAGCACGGTCGTCACGGCGAGGAGCACGACCGCGACGGCCGCCTCGGTCAGCACCGAACGGCGCAGCCCGGCCCGCTCGGGGTCCGCGTCCCGCTCCCGCTTGCGCCGGGCGGTGGCGACGGCGGCCCGCTGCCGCGCGAGCTGCTCGGAACGAGCACCGTCGACCTCGTCGGCCTCGTCGGCCCCGCCGGGGGCAGCACCCTCATCGGCGGCTTCCGAGGACTCCGTGGCGTCCGTCGCCTCCGAGGGCTCCGTGGTCTCCGCCGCCTCCCCCAGCCGCTGCACCCACCGCCGCGACACCCAGGCGATGCCCAGGAGGACGGCGACCAGGCCGATCTTCACGAGGAGCAGCTGTCCGTACCGGGTGTCCGTCAGCGCGGACCAGGTGCCGACCTGCCGCCAGGACTGGTAGACGCCGGTGGCGACGAGCACGACGACCGAGCCGAAGGCCAGCTTCGAGTACCGCTCGACCGCCGAGCGCTCGACCGACGGCGCCCGGTACAGCGCGACCAGCAGCGTCGTCAGGCCGCCGAGCCAGCCGGCCACCGCCAGCAGGTGCAGGATGTCGACCGGCATGGCGATGCCCGGCTGGAGCCCGGTCGAGGCGTGTTCGGCGAGCGCCCAGGTGCCGGCGATGCCGGCCGCGACGACGGTGCCGCCGAGCGCGAGGCCGAAGGTGAGGTCCTTGAGTTCCTTCTCGTCGGTGCGCCGGGCGTACGCGCCGAACAGCACGGCCACGAACAGCGCCGCCGCGCCGAGGAGCAGCATCCGGGAGGAGAGCGCCGCCCCGGTCTTGGTGGCCAGGACGGCCTGGAGCCCGGCCAGGTCGAAGACGTCGGCCAGCTTGCCCGAGCCGGTGTACGGGTTGCGGAGCAGCAGCATCGCGAGGGTGGCGCCGGTCAGCGTGAGCCAGCCGCGGACCACGAGCCGCTGCACCGGCCGGACGCTCGCCCCGCGCGGCCAGCAGGCCAGGACGAAGGCGCCGCCGCCGACGAGGACGACGAATCCGGCGTACGAGAGGTAGCGCGCGATCCCGTACAGCGCGCCGACGATCCCGCCGCCCGCGGTCTGTTCGGGCAGGGCGACGGAGGTGGTCGAGGGGGCGCCGACGGAGAAGGTGAAGGCTCCGGAGACGGGGTGGCTGTCGGCGGAGACGGTCTGCCAGGCCACCGTGTAGGTGCCGTCGGGCAGTCCGGGCAGCAGCTCGACGCCGTAGCGGACGATCGAGCCGCTGCACATGTCACGGATCTCGCCGGTGTCGGCCCGCTTCCCCGAGGGGTCGAGGACCCGGATCGAGTCGGCGCCCATGGCGACCTGCTCGGAGAAGGTGAGGTTGACGTCCTTGGGAGCGGTGGCGACCACCGCCCCGTCCTGCGGGTCGCTGCCGGTCAGGGCCGCGTGCGCGGACGCGGGGCCCGCGGTGGCGAGCAGCGTGCCCAGGAGCGCGGCCACGACGAGCAGCAGCCGGGTGACGGCGTGCCCGAGGCGCGGGGCGGTGGTGGTCATCGTCCGGTTCTCCCTCGACTGGCTCAGTGCTGCTTCGGGTTGTGGTTCGGTGCCTCGACGGGGAGCTCGACCTTGAGGGCGCCGGACTTCTCGAAGTGGAGCTCGATGCTCACCTTCTCGCCCTGCTTGGGCTGCTTCTTCAACTCCATGAACATGAGGTGGTTGCCGCCGCGTTCCAGCTTGAGCTCACCGTTGGCCGGGATGTCGAAGGCCTTCACCTCCTGCATCTTCTGGTTCTTCGTCTCGTGCATCGTGACGTCGTCCGAGAGGCCGCTGGTGACGGAGGTGAGCTTGTCGGCGACGTCGCCGCCGTTGGTGATGGTGAGGAAGCCGCCGGCCATGTCCATCACCGGCTGCGGCATGAACGCGCCGCTCACCTTGAGTGCGGGCTTGTCGTCGCCGGAGGACGAGCAGCCGGTCAGGGCGAGCGCGGCGGCGAGTGCGACGGAGGCGGTCAGGGCGGTGGTGCGGCGGTTCACGGGTTCTCCCCCTTGATGAGCTTCGGCAGGTCCTTGGCGTAGTCGTCGGCGCTGGTGCTCTCGCCGTACAGGACGTAGCCCTGGTCGGTGGTCGGCGAGAAGGCGATGACCTGGGCGCCGTGCATGGAGACCACGGTGTTGCCCTCCTTCTTCGCCGGGTCGATGCCGATGCCCATGGAGCGGGCGCCCGCCTGGATCGTCTTGAAGTCGCCGGTGAGCCCGACGAAGGACGGGTCGCCGGCGGCGGGCAGCCACTTGCCCAGCTCGGCGGCGGTGTCCCGCTCGGGGTCGGTGGTGACGAAGACGACCTGGAGCTTGTCCTGGTCCGCCTTGGGGAGCTGCTTGCGGGCGATGGCGATGTTGCTCATCGTCAGCGGGCAGACGTCGGGGCAGTGGGTGTAGCCGAAGTAGACGAGCGTCGGCTTGCCCTTGGTGGCCGTACGCAGGTCGTACTTCTGGCCCTTGGTGTCGGTGAGGACGAGGTCGGGCTTGGCGAACGGCCGGTCCAGGACGGTGGCGGCCTTGTCGCTGTCGGTGCCGCCGGAGACGTCGGCTACCGGCCCGCTCGTGGTGCCGGGCGTCTTGTCGTCGCCGCCGCCGAGACCGACGGCGGCCGTGATCCCGAGCGCCGCGACGATGGCGACGGCGGCGGCGATCAGCGGGGCACGGCGGCCGGGTCGGCCGCCGTCCTTCGCGTCGTCGGCACCGGACTTCTGAGCAGCTGTCTTGCTGTCGGACATGGTGATTCTTCCGGGTCGATGGAGGGGCCGTCAGGCCGAGCGGCGGCGTCCGGCCAGGACGCCGAAGGCGATGCCGGCGAGGCCCACGAGGATGCCGACCACGCCGAGGACACGGGCCGCGCTGTCGGTGGAGCCGGCGGCCTCCTTCTCCTTGTGCTCGCCGGCCTTCTCGTCGTGGCCGGCCTTGTCGTCGGCGGCCTTGTCGTCGCCGGCCGGGGCGGCGCCACCGTGGTGGTCGGCGCTCGCGGCGGAGAGCTTCAGCACGGGGGCGGGGTTCTCGGGCTCCGGCGCGCCGTCCTTGGGCTCCTCGATCCAGCGCACGACCTCGTTGTTGTCGTAGGTCTGGATGGCCTTCAGGACGAGCCGGTCGGTGTCCTCGGGCAGCTGGCCGAGGGAGAGCGGGAACTGCTGGAACTGGCCGGGGCCGATCTTCGAACCGGCCGCGGTCCAGGTGACCTTGGCGACCGCCTCGTTGATCTTCTTGCCGTGCAGCTCCAGCGGCTTGGCCAGCTTGGCCTTGGTGACCTCGACCTTCCAGCCGGGGACCGGCTGCGGCATCACGGAGGCCAGCGGGTGGTCGGTGGGGAAGTTGACCTCGACCTTGACGGTGGAGGCGTTGTCGCGCTCGTTGGGCACCTTCACGTTGACGGTCGCGTAGCCGCCCTTGGCGGCCTCGCCCTGCGGCTGGACGCCGACGTGCGCGGACGCGGTGCCGGCCAGCAGCAGGACGGAGGCGACGGCGGCGCCGCCGGTGAGGACGGCGCGGGAGACGTGGGTACGGGAAACGCTCATGGCAGAAGACACTCCAGCTCGGAGGAGGGTTCGGAAGCGGACGACCGGACACGGCGTCACGTCACCGCGTGCCGCGCGGGGGCGGCCGGGCGGGCCGGCGGTTCGTCCGGGGGTCGTCCGCGAGCGCGGACGACCGCGGATCCGCTCCCTGCGAGCGGTCCGCGTCAGGCTGCGAGGACGCAGGAGGCGGCCGGGGGGCCGCGCCTGATCACGGTGTGCTGGAGCGCCTCGGCCACCGGCGGCGGCGAGGAGTCGAAGGCGGTACGGGCGGGGCCGCGCGGTCCGGTGGCCGGAGCGCCCGGCAGTCCGGCGAGCAGGGCCCGTACGAGGAAGAGCGCGGCGCGCAGGGAGCGTACGAGCGCGCACGCGGCGAGCTCCGTGGCGCCCTGCGTGGACAGCCGGACCAGCCGGCCGAGCGCGAGGTCGCCGCGGCGCAGCAGCCAGCCGGTGGCCAGCGCGGCCAGCAGGTGTCCGAGCAGCATGGGCAGACTCGGCATCAGCTCGGCGGCCCCGGTGCCCGCGCCGCCGGTCATGCCGGCCATGTGGCCGTGCCCGGTGGCGGCGGTCGGGGAGAGCCCGGCGTCGCTGACGATCCGGGCCGCGTCGGCGGGGCTCAGGGACGTGCCGCCCTGGCCGCAGACCAGCTTGGCGGCCAGCCGGACGAGGGCCTGGTCGGTCTCCGCGCCCATGGCGAGCCGGCGCTGGCCGAACCCGAACAGGGCGTGCAGCCCGAGCTGTCCGACCGTCAGCGCGCCGACGATGGCGGGCAGCGAGCGCTCGCGTCCGGTGAAGAGCACGGTGATGCCGAAGACGCCGAGGAATCCGGCGGCGATCGACCACAGCGCGATCCCCGCGCAGGCGGCCAGCGCGTGGCCGAGCGCGGACAGCACGACGCAGACCGCGGTGAACACCGCGGCCCTCAGCATGCGTGGTGCGAGCGCGGGGGCAGACATGGCGGGCCCATCATCGCACCAGCCCCACACCTCCCATACGGCAGGTCCGGAAGGTCACTCTTGGGGGCGTTCGGGCTGACATACACCGGCGCAAGGGAGGAGTGCACCCGCCGAACGGGCGCTCTTGACGTGGCTCGGGGCTTATGGACCACGCGGGACGGCAATACGTATCGGTATGTCGTGCCGCAGCATGTCGAGCCGCAGCCAGGAGGCTGGAGCATGAGCATCTGGTGGTCCCTGCATCTGCGGCGCGAGGCGGCGAGCGTGCCGCTCGCCCGGCGGCTGTTGCTCGGCACGATGGAGACCGCTGGGGTCGACCCGGACGTGTCGTACGAGCTGTCGGTGGCCCTGACCGAGGCGTGCGCGAACGCCGTCGAGCACGGCGGGGCGGTGGGCCGGGGCGGCGGCTCGCAGGCGTACCGGGTGACCGCGTACCTGGACGGCGAGACCTGTCGCATCGAGGTGGCCGACTCGGGCCCCGGTTTCGCCCCTGCCCCCGAGCGGCGCCCGGCGGCGCCCGACGCGGAGAACGGGCGCGGGCTCCGGCTGATCGAGGAGCTCGCCGACCACGTGCACTTCGGGCGGACGGGCCGGGGCGGCGCCCTGGTCAGCTTCGACAAGATCATCAAATGGCGCCCGGACGCCCCGCTGGCGCTGACCTGAGCGGCGAGGGGTCGCGCGGCACGTCCGTCCCCCCGCCCGTACGGAAAAGGGCCCCGCCGACACGAATCGGCGGGGCCCTTTCCCGTACGGGCGGGGGGACGGGTCAGCCCTTCAGGCCGGCCATCCACGCCTCGACCTCGTCGGACCGGCGCGGCAGCGCGGCCGAGAGGTTCCGGTTGCCGTCCTCGGTGACGAGGATGTCGTCCTCGATCCGGACGCCGATGCCCCGGTACTCCTCGGGCACGGTCAGGTCGTCGGCCTGGAAGTAGAGACCCGGCTCGACGGTCAGGCACATGCCCGGCTCCAGCGTGCAGTCGACGTACGCCTCGGTGCGCGCGGCGGCGCAGTCGTGGACGTCCATGCCGAGCATGTGGCCGGTGCCGTGCAGGGTCCAGCGGCGCTGGAGGCCCAGCTCCAGGACGCGCTCGGCCGGGCCCTCGACGAGGCCCCACTCGACCAGCTTCTCGGCGAGCACGCGCTGGGCGGCGTCGTGGAAGTCGCGGTAGCCGGCGCCCGGCTTCACCGCGGCGATGCCGGCCTCCTGCGCCTCGTACACGGCGTCGTAGATCTTGCGCTGGATCTCCGTGTACCGGCCGTTGACCGGCAGGGTGCGGGTGACGTCGGCGGTGTAGAGCTCGGTGGTCTCCACGCCGGCGTCGAGCAGCAGCAGGTCGCCGGAGCGGACCGGGCCGTCGTTGCGGACCCAGTGCAGGGTGCAGGCGTGCGGGCCGGAGGCGCAGATGGAGCCGTAGCCGACGTCGTTGCCCTCGACCCGGGCGCGCAGGAAGAAGGTGCCCTCGATGTAGCGCTCGCTGGTCGCCTCGGCCTTGTCGAGGACCTTGACGACGTCCTCGAAGCCGCGGGCGGTGGAGTCGCAGGCCTTCTGCAGCTCGGAGACCTCGAACGCGTCCTTCACGAGGCGGGCCTCGGAGAGGTAGACGCGCAGCTCCTCGTCGCGCTCGGCGGTGACCTTGTCGGTCAGGGCGGCCTCGATGCCGGCGTCGTGGCCGCGCACGGCGCGGACCGGGCCGGTGGCCGTCTTCAGCGCCTCGGGCAGCTCGCGGACGTCCTTCGCCGGGATCCCGAGCAGCTTCTCGGCCTCGGTGAGGGAGTGGCGGCGGCCGACCCACAGCTCGCCCATGCCGTCCAGCCAGAACTCGCCGTTCTCGCGGTCGGAGCGGGGCAGCAGGTAGATCGTGGCCCGGTGGCCGTCCTCGGCCGGCTCCAGGACCAGGACGCCGTCGTGGGCCTGGTCGCCGGTGAGGTAGGCGTACTCCGTGGAGGCGCGGAAGGAGTACTCGGTGTCGTTGGACCGGGTCTTCAGGTTGCCGGCCGGGATCACCAGGCGCTCGCCCGGGAAGCGGGCGGACAGCGCGGCGCGGCGGTCGGCGGTGTGCGCGGCCTGGGCGATGGGCGCCAGGTCGTGCAGCTCGGTGTCGGCCCAGCCGGACCGCATGTTCTCGGCGAGCTCGTCGGAGACGCCCGGGTACAGGCCGTTCTTCCGCTGCTTGATCGCCTGCTCCTCGGACTCTTCCGGGGTCTCCGGGTTGTCCGGCGTGAGCTCATCGGCCACGGGTCTGCCTCCTCTGGTACGACACTGAACCCTTCCCATCGTACGGTCGTGCGGAAGGGGGCCCAGAGCCGGAAGACCCATTACCGGCGGGTCAGGACGGTGGCGGTTCTCACTCCGGTCACGCTCCGATCGCCGCCGGAGGCCCGGCGGCGCTCACTCGAAGCGCGCGGCGAGCAGCACCACGTCCTCGCCGTCGGCGTCCGGACCCTCCAGTCCTTCGGGCAGTACGGTCCGCAGGACGTGGTCGGCGACGGCGCCCGGATCGGCCCGGTCCGCCTTGGGTACGCCCGCGGCGGCGGCGTGCAGCCGGGCGAAGGCCCGGTCCATGGGGTCGCCGGTCCGCCGGAGCAGCCCGTCCGTGTACAGCAGCACCGTTTCTCCGGGCCGCGGGGACAGCTCGACGCTCGGCGCCTCCCAGCAGGACAGCATGCCCAGGGGGGCGGAGAGCGAGGTCTCGACGTACTCGGTGCGCTGGTCGCCGATGATCAGCGGCGGGGCGTGGCCGGCCCCGGCGAGCACGATCCTGCGGGCCTGCGGCTCGCAGAAGGCGAAGAGCGCGGTCGCCGAGCGCGCGGGTTCGGTCAGCCGGAGCAGCAGCTCCAGGTCGGAGAGGACGGCGACCGGGTCCTCGCCCTCCATCACGGCGTACGCGCGCAGCGAGGCGCGCAGGCGTCCCATCGCGGCGAGGGCGCTCGGCCCGCTGCCGGTGACGGAGCCGACGGCCAGCCCGAGGGCGCCCTCGGGGAGCGGCAGCGCGTCGTACCAGTCGCCGCCGCCGCGGGGGCCGGTGCGGTGCCGGGCGGCGAGCTGGACGCCGGGGATCCGGGGGAGGCGGCTGGGCAGCAGCTCCTCGGCGACGGTGGCGACCTGGGCACGGGCGCGCTCGACCTCCAGGAGGCGGCCGAGGTGCTCGGTGGCGAACCTGCCGTAGAGCTGGACGAGGTGCCGCTGGCGCTCGGCGGGCTCCGCGGGCTCGTCGTACAGCCAGACGACGGCGCCGAGCCGGCCGGCCTTCTCGGTGGCGAGCGGCAGCGCGTAGCTGGCGGCGTAGCCGAGGCGGGCGGCGACCTCGCGGAGGCGCGGGTCGAGACCCTCCTCGTCGCGCAGGTCGGGGATGGCGATCGGGCGGGGCAGCGAGCCCTCCGGCAGGGCGTCGAGCCCGTCGAGGATGCGCCCGTACGAGGTGACGCTGCGCGGCACGGTCTCGATGGTGCCGAGCTCGGCGTGGGCGAGGCCGAGGCCGACGGTGGAGGTCGGGCCGAGGCCGTCGGCCGGTTCCAGTACGGCCATCCCGCGACGGGCCCCGACCAGGGCGGCTCCGGCGCGCAGCAGCTCGCGCAGGGCGTCGTCGAGCGAGCCGGTCCTGATCAGGGACTCGGTGAGTTCGTGGAGGAGGGTGAGGTCCGAGACCCAGCCGGCGAGGCGGTCCTGGAGGAGGGCGTCGGCGGCCTGGGACGGCGGGGCCGGCGGGGACGCCGCGGGGCGGGGAGGGACGGCCGCCGGGTGCGGAGGAACCGCAGTGTGCGGCGGAAGGGAAACAGCAGAATCGATTCCGGCCACTTTCGGCGCGGGCGGTGTACTCATGGCCCGCGCCTTTCAGACCTGCGCGTTTCATGCAATAGCATCGCAAACCCCCAAGTCATTCTGCGCCACTACCCAGCGATCCACATCTACACGCACATGTAGAGCGATGTCCAGCATTGTCACCATGGGACTTGTGGTGTCCGTGGGATGGGGCGAGGGGGTTGAAGACTAGGGGAAGTTGGCTGAAAATTGCCCCCAGTGTGCACCATTCGCGGTCGACTGGCGTCGTTTGAAAGCGCGTCATTTTGAGCGGGACGGGTACGTAATCGGTGACGGGCAGGGGCAGTTGGACACGCCCCTGAATACGGACGCGGAACCCGGGCGTCCTCATCACCGCAGGCCGCACCCTCCAACCGAGTGGCGGGGAACCTCTACCGCCAGGACCGGCCGGCAGCGACTGCCGAGCCTGGATGCAGCTCGTACGCGCTGAGATGCATGCTGACACGCACGCTGAGACGCACAGTGATACGCACGGTGAAGAGATCCGCACGTGGAGTCACGCACGTGGTGTGATGTGGATTCGGCGTTCAACGGAAAGGAACGAGCGCTCATGCGCGAGATCCTCGGAAGGCGACGCAGGCTCCGGTTCCGGCGCAAGGGGCGCGAGGAGCGCGCGGAGCGCGATGCGGTCGTCGCACAGCTCGACTCGGCGCTCCTGTGCGCCACCGAATGGGACTGGCCCGTCCTGCCCGGAGTGGGCCTGCGGACCGCGGCGTCCAAGGCGACGGGAGCGCGCGCCCTGCTCGGCGCGCCCGCCGCCGTGACCTGCGCCTGCCCCGACCCCCAGTGCGTGGTGCCCGGAGCGCACCCCTTCGATCCCGGGCTGCTGGCGGCCACCACCGACGCCCGCATGATCCGCTGGTGGTGGGGCGAGCGCCCGGGCGCGCCGGTCCTGCTGGCCACCGGCGGCCGGGCACCCTGCGCGGTGAGCCTGCCGGCCGTCGCGGGCGCCCGCGCGCTCGCCGCGCTGGACGCGCTGGGGATGCGGCTCGGCCCGGTCGTGGCCTCGCCCACGCGCTGGGCGATCCTCGTCGCCCCGTACAGCCTCGAACGGCTGGGCGAACTGCTCTACACGAAGGACAGCGTGCCGAGTTCGCTGCGCTTCCATGGAGAGGGCGGCTATCTACCGCTGCCGCCCTCGACCATCGGGAGCGGACAGGTCCGCTGGGAGCGGGCGCCCCTGGCGGGTTCGGCCCGGCCGTGGCTGCCGGACGTCGAGGCGGTCGTGGACGCCCTGGTCGAGGCGAGCACGAGCACGCCGGGCGGCGGCAGCAGACTCACGTACTGAGCCGGACCGGCACGGGCGTTCACCCGAACGGGTGTGTCGCACCCCGCATCCAGGGGAAACGGGCGCGCGGCCCGTCGCCCGCCCGCCGGCCGCCGCTATCTTCGCCCCGAGGGGTCGTTCCGAGGGAACAGGTGGCTGCGGCATGGGGCAGATGAGTCCGGCGAAGTGGCGCGCGATCGGGCTCGGGACCGCGGTGGTGATCGCCGTCCTGGTGCCGATCGCGGCGACGGCCGGCCCTTCGTGGACAGGATCCGGCTCCGGGGCACGCTCCGCACCGGGTGCCGGTCCCGACACCGCTGCCGGCTCCGCTGCCGCTGCCGACTCCGCTGCCGGCTCCGTTGGTGACGACGGGAAGCCGAAGGCTCTCCTCGCGGAGCTCGGCCTGACGCCCGGGCGGACCGCCGGGGCCGTCGGCTCCGCCCCCGGCGCCGCTTCCGCCGCGCTGCCCTCCGCGACCCGGTGCGGACCCGAACTCGCCTCCCCCGACGGGGTCGAGGCGCAGACCTGTGTGGTGACCGAGGGCGCGGACGTCCGGGCGCGTACCTACTACCGCAACGCCACCGGCCAGGAACTCGACGCCGTCCTCACCCTGATGGCCCCCGGAGGCCGCACCGTACAGGTGCGCTGCGCGGTCGAGGCGCAGGACGAACCGGATACCTGCGAGACGCCGAGAGAGCCGGTCAGGGGTGGCGCCGAGGACTATTCGGCGGTGTCGGAATTCGCCGGCGCGGGCGGGGGTGACAGCACTCCGCTGCTGCTGCGCTCGGGGAGCAACGCGGCCGGGCCGGACGGTAGTTGAACCGTCAGCGGGCTTACGCGGGCGCACGCGGGCATGAGAAGGCCCGATCGCTGGCGACGGGGGATGCACCAGCGACCGGGCTTCTAGAACGGTAACAAGAGATCTGCCGTTCGCAAATTCGATCTCGGTTATTCGGACAGGGATTTAGGCCTGCGAACGAGGGGTTGTGGCGGAAGTCACCGACTGGTCGGTCTGTCCGTCACGGATACCACCTGGGGTATCAGCTGAGCGTGACCTGACGGTTGGTGAGACCGCCCCGCGCGCGCCGCTCCTCGATGCTGAGCGGGGCGTCGGAGGCGAGGGCCTCCGCGAGCCGCTCGGCGAACTCGGCCGCCGGCTTCTCGCACTCCTCCGCCGTCATGCCGGTCGGCAGGTCCCACACCGGAACCATCAGGCCGTGCGCGCGGAAGGAGCCCACGAGACGGGTGTCCGCGCCGAGCGAGGTGGCGCCGGCGGCCTGGAGCCGGGCCAGCGCGTCGAGCAGCTTCTCCTCGGCGTGCGGCATGACCCAGCGCAGGTGGTTCTTGTCCGGGGTCTCGCACCAGTAGGCCGCGTCCACACCGGTCAGCTTGACGGTGGGGATGGCGGCGGCGTTGGCGCGCTCCAGGGAGGCGGCGACCTCGGGGCTGGAATTGTCCGAGGTCTCGGGAATCCAGAATTCGAAACCGGTGTGCACGTCCGGCGCGAAATCGCCGTCCGGGTCGAGCAGGTCCTGGAGTCGCGGGCCCTCCGGCGTCACGCGGCGGGGCTCGACCGGCGTGCCGGGCTCGGTCTCGAGCGCGCGCTGGAGGGTGTCGGCGAGGTCGCGGGCGAGGTCGCCGGAGGAGGCGTCGTTCTGCAGCGCGAGCAGCACGGAGCCGTCGTCGCGGCGCAGCGCGGGCCAGGCCATCGGCAGCACGGTCGCGAGGGTCACCGACGGCACGCCCTCGGGCAGCCCGCCCTTGAGGGTGAGCGGCACGGTGGCGGCGGGCACCAGCTCGCGCAGCGCGACCCAGTCGCACTCGCCGGGCAGCCCCTCGAAGGGGCGCTGGACGATCTCGGTCACGGCGTGCGAGGCGGCCCGCCCGTGACACGCCTTGTAGCGGCGGCCCGAGCCACAGGGGCACGGCTCGCGCGCACCGACGACCGGGATCTCCCCGCTCGTGACCTGTGCCTGGCCGGTCTTGCCGGGCTTCGTCTGGGGGCGCTTCTTCGCCATGGTGTGGCTTTCTCCCGATCGCGGCGGTGCTGTCTAGGGCGCGAGCCTAGCCGCACGCGATCCCGCATGCCGGGATGCCGCCGTCACCGGTGCCGGTCCGGCCGGTCGCGGGGACGGCTTCCGGCCGATCGAGCCGGGCCGGACCCGAGGTCCGGGACGGCGTCCGGATGACGGCCCCGGAGGACCCGAGGGCGCGAGGCCCGAGGGTCCGAGGAGGGGACCCGGCGGTCGCGCCGCCGGACCCGCGGCGGCGGCCCGCCACAGCTCCCGCCGCCACTCCCGTCGACGCTCCCGCCACCGGCCCCTGCCGCGGCTCCCGGTCCCGTCCCAGTCCCGTCCCGTACCCGCCCCGGTCTCATTCCAGGTCGTCGTACGCGTCCAGGAAGTCCAGTCCGGAGCCGCCGCCGACCCGTGCCGCGAAGTCCTCGCGGCGGTGGCCCTCGGTGACGACCACCCAGACGGTGACCTCGCCGGTCGCGCTGTCCCGTACGCCCCAGTCCTGTGCCAGCGCGCTGATGATGTTCAGCCCGCGTCCGCCGCGTGCGGTGACCGAGGGCGTGGCGGGAACGGGGCGGGTCGGGCCGCCGCCGTCCGTCACCTCGACCGTCAGCCCGCCGGATCTGTCGATGCTCCAGGCCGCGCGTACGTCGCCGTCGCCCACGTCCGCGTGACCGAGCGGCCGGCCGTGCCGACACGCGTTGCTCAGCAGTTCGGAAAGGATCAGCACCGCGTCGTCGACGACCGTTTCGGACATCCCGTTGCGGTGCAGCTGCTCCCGCATCCGGTGTCGCGCCTTGCCCACGCCCGCAGGGCCATGGGGTACGGCCATGCTCGACGACGTGGGCACCTCCTGTGCCACCACCAACGCCACCCCCGAGACCTCCTTTGCCCCACGCCACGGTGTGAATGCCCCAATGGCCTGGACCGGAAACCGGCCAGTACGGGTCTGGTGACGCACTCGTGACGATCGCGTACGTCCCGAACGCGCCGGGGCACACCCGTCACCCCTGTGACAGGGGTGACGGGAGGGGCTAGAGGCGGCCCAGCTGGGACAGCACGCGCTTCGGGCGGTTGGTGATGATCGCGTCCACGCCGAGCCGCTCGCACAGCTCCACGTCCTCGGGCTCGTCGACGGTCCAGACGTGCACCTGGTGGCCGGCCTTCTGGAGCCGCAGGATCACGGCGGGGTGGTGCCGGACGATCCGGATCGAGGGTCCCGCGATCCGGGCGCCCGCGGGGAGCCGCCCGTCGCGCAGGCGCGGGGTGACGAACTGGGCGAGGGAGACGGTGGGCAGGGTCGGCGCGGCGGCCGCGACGCGGTGCAGGGAGCGGGCCGAGAAGCTCATGACGCGCACCTGGGACTCCTCCGGCGCGGCGGGCGCGGCGAGGTCGAAGCGGCCGAGGAGCTGGAGCAGCTTGTCCTCGACCTGCCCGGCCCAGCGGGTGGGGTGCTTGGTCTCGATGGCGAGCTCGATCCGGCGCCCGGCGTCGGAGACCAGCTCCAGGAGGCGTTCCAGGGTGAGGACGGAGGTGTCGCCGGGGTCGCCCCGGTCGGGGCTCTCGCCGGCCTCCTCGCGTCCCTTCCAGGTGCCGAAGTCGAGGGCGGCCAGATCGGCGAGCTCCAGGGCGGAGACGGCGCCGCGGCCGTTGGAGGTGCGGTTGACGCGCCGGTCGTGGACACAGACGAGGTGCCCGTCGGCGGTCAGCCGTACATCGCACTCCAGGGCGTCGGCGCCGTCCTCGATGGCCTTCACATAGGCGGCCAGAGTGTGTTCCGGGGCGTCCTCGGAGGCCCCGCGGTGGGCGACCACCTGGACAGGGGGACGGTTCGGTTGCTGCGGTGCGTGGGTCACCGCGACATGGTAAGGCTGTGTCGTATATGCCCCCATATAAAGAAGAGGGGTGCGGACACACAGCTCCGGCTTACAGTGGCCTGACGTCCGGTGGGAAAAGCTGAGCACAGCACCATGGACCAGGCATCCATCCACCCGCATCCGTGCAGTGAACGAGGAGAGAGCTGTGAGCACCGAGAACGAGGGCACGGCGGTTCCGGCGGACCGGAGTGCCCCGTCCGTCCCTCCCACGCCTCCCGCCCCGCCCGCGGCCCCTCCGACGCCTGCCGCCCCCGAGGAAACGCCCGAGCCGACGCGGTCCGAGCCGAAGACCGAGCCGCAGGCCGAGTCAGAGTCCGATCCGCAGGCCCCGACGGAGACCCTGCCCCAGACCCACGCCCAGGCCCCCGCCATGCCCCCCGCGGCCCCGGAGCCCGCCTCTGAGCCCACCCCGGCACACGCTCCGGCCCCCGCCCCTGTCCATGCCCACACCCCTCAGCCCGCTTCCGCCCCCACCCCCGCCCCCGTTCCCGCCCCGGTCCCCGACCCGGCGGCCGGTGGCTGGCCCCCCGCCCCGCCGGTGACCCCGTCGTGGGGCGCTCCGGCGCAGCCGGCCCCCGAGGCCCCGCGCAGGCGCTCGGGCGGTCTGGTGGCGGCCGTCCTGGTCGCGGCGCTGGTCGCGGGCGGCGTCGGCGGCGGCATCGGCTACTGGGCGGCGTCGCAGCGCGACGACGACCCGACCGCGTCGACCACCGTCTCCTCGGGCGACTCCCCCGCCTCCTTCAAGCGCGACCCCGGCACGGTCGCGGCGGTGGCGGCGAAGGCGCTGCCGAGCGTCGTCACGATCCAGGCGAAGTCCGGCGGCACGGACGGCGAGGGCGGCACGGGCACCGGCTTCGTCTATGACAAGGAGGGCCACATCGTCACGAACAACCACGTGGTGGCCTCCGCGGCGGACGGCGGCACGCTGTCGGTCACGTTCTCCAACGGCAAGACGTACGACGCGGAGGTCGTCGGCCGCGCCGAGGGCTACGACGTGGCCGTGATCAAGCTGAAGAACGCCCCGTCGAACCTGGCGCCGCTGGCGCTGGGCGACTCGGACCGGGTGGCGGTCGGCGACTCGACCATCGCGATCGGCGCGCCCTTCGGCCTGTCGAACACGGTGACGACCGGCATCATCAGCGCCAAGAACCGTCCGGTGGCCTCGGGCGACGGCTCCAGCGGCAAGAACTCGTACATGAGCGCCCTGCAGACCGACGCGTCGATCAACCCGGGCAACTCGGGCGGTCCGCTGCTCGACGCGAGCGGCGCCGTGATCGGCATCAACTCCGCGATCCAGTCGGCGGGCAGCGGCTACGGCCAGTCCCAGGCGGGCTCGATCGGCCTCGGCTTCGCCATCCCGGTCAACCAGGCCAAGAACGTCGCCGAGCAGCTGATCAAGACCGGTAAGCCGGTCTACCCGGTGATCGGCGCGACGGTGAACATGCAGGACAAGGGCGAGGGCGCCACCATCGCCCAGCAGGGCACCGGCGGCACCGCCTCGGTCACCCCGAACGGCCCGGCGGCCAAGGCGGGCCTGAAGGCCGGCGACGTGATCACCGCCTTCGACGACCACCCGATCGACAGCGGCCCGACCCTCATCAGCGAGATCTGGACCCACAAGCCCGGCGACCAGGTCAAGCTCACCTACGAGCGCGCGGGCAAGACCGCCACGGCCACCGTCACCCTCGGGGAACGCACGGGCGACAGCTGATCCTTTACGCTCCCGGTACTCTGTACTCGCTCCGCCCCCGGCGGACGGAGCGAGGGTGGGTTGCCCGAGCGGCCTAAGGGAACGGTCTTGAAAACCGTCGTGGCAGCGATGTCACCGTGGGTTCAAATCCCACACCCACCGCGGTGCCTGGAACGGCCCCCGACCGGTATCTACCGGTCGGGGGCCGTCGGCTTTCCCGTGTTCGCCGTTTCGCCCCCCGGGTGGTGTGCGCCGGTTCTGCGCCCGCGCTCCCGGCCCGTTTTTCGCTCCGCTCTCGACTCTCGGGCGGGGCTTTTCGGGCAGGAGGGCGGATTGGCTGAAAAGGTGCCGAAACGCTTCGTCCCTTGGGAGGGGCGGGCTCCCGTGGTGGTGTGCGGGCTTCGGGTGGGTGGCCTGGGGGTTTGCCGGGGGTGAGGGGGTTTATCGACTTGTCCTCACGCTTGAGGGGGAATCAGGGGCTAGGGGGTGGTTCGCCGGGGATTCGGTGGGCAACTCTGATCTCGCGACGTCGAGCAGGAAACGAACCGGGGTGGTCGGCCAACCGCCTTGGAATGAGCAGCAGTTAGCAGTTTTCAGAGCTTTCAGTTCCTGGAGGAACAGACATGGCAAGCATCCGTACCGCCCGCGTCATCGCCGTTGTCGCCGCCCTGCCCCTCGCCGCCGCGCTCTTCACCGGGGTGGCCCAGGCCGACAACGGAGGATTCGCGGACAACGGATCGAACACCAGCGTCGGCACGATCATCGGCAGTGGCGTGGGCGGCAGCAACAACGGCAACTCGACCACGACCCAGCAGGTGGCGACGGGTTCCGGTGCCTCCAACCAGAACAACACCGCGAGTGTGAACGGCTCGGCCTTCACGCACATCGACCAGTCCAACGTGAACGCGGCCGTCAACTTCTATCCGTGGTGGTGACCGGCCCGACGGGGGGAAGGTCCGCGGGGTGAACGGCGGCCCGTGCGGCGGCGCTTCGGCGCCGGCGTGCGGGCCGCCTTCCGTCGTGGGGCGGGCGGGCATCCGGCGGCCTCCGTGACCTTGACAGGGTGAGGGAATCTGACGGACAGTCAGAAACCTTAGGTGGAAGTCCTGTCCCGACGAGAGGCGTCGCCGTGCACCTCGCCCCGACCGAACGGCTCCTGCGGCTGCGCGCCGAACTCCGCGCGTACTTCCGCGACGTGATGCCCGACGGGCCCCCGCCCCCCGCCGACTCCGCCGCCCAGCGCCGGCTGCTGCGCCGCATCGGCGGCGACGGCATGCTGGGCCTCGGCTGGCCCGAGGAGTACGGCGGCCAGGGCCGCGGCCCCGACGAGCAGTTCGTCTTCTTCGACGAGGCCTACCGGGCCGGCGCCCCCGTCTCCATGGTCACCCTCAACACCGTCGGCCCGACCCTCATGAAGTACGGCACCGACGAGCAGAAGGCGTACTTCCTCCCCCGCATCCTCAGCGGCGAACTCGTCTTCGCCATCGGCTACAGCGAGCCCGAGGCCGGCACCGACCTGGCCTCGCTGCGCACCAGGGCCGTACGGGACGCCGACTCCTGGCTGATCGACGGGCAGAAGGTCTTCACCTCGAACGCCCAGAACGCCGACTGGATCTGGCTCGCCTGCCGCACCGACGCCGACCCCGGCACCCCCCGCCACCGGGGCATCTCGATCGTCCTCGTCCCCACCGACGCACCCGGCTTCTCCTGGACCCCGATCGAGACCGTCGGCGGGCTCACCACCACGGCCACCTACTACGACGCGATCCGCGTCCCGGCCGGCAACCTCGTCGGGCCCGAGCACGGCGGCTGGGGGCTCATCACCAACCAGCTCAACCACGAACGGGTCGCGCTCGCCGCGATCGGCATGCAGGCCGAGGACTTCTTCGCCACCGCCCTCCGGCACGCCCGCACCCCCGATCCGGTCACCGGCGCACGCCGGATCGACGAGCCCTGGGTCCGCATCCGGGCCGCCGAGGCGCACGCCCGGCTCGCGGCCACCCGCCTGCTCAACTGGCGCCTGGTCGGAGAGGTCGGGGCGGGCCGGCTGGCCCCGGGCGACGCGAGCGGGGTGAAGTTCGCCGGCACCGAGTCGGCGGTCGAGGTCTACCGCATGTGCCAGGAGATCGCGGGCGGCGCCGCACTCGTCCGGACCGGATCGCCGGGCGCGTTCGACGGCGGCGAGCTGGAGCGGATGAACCGGGCCGCCCAGATCAACACCTTCGGGGGAGGAGTGAGCGAGGTGCAGCGCGAGATCGTCGCGACGATGCGGCTCGGCATGAAGGGGAGGGGGCGGCGATGAGCCCGGACCAGGACGCCCGGGCCGGACACCGCGACCCGCGCGGAGAACCGCGCGACGACCCCTTCCACCAGCGGCTGAAGACGTACGAGGGGCGGCCGGCGGCCGTCGGCGGCACCGGCAAGGACCCCGTCAACGAGCCCATGATCCGGCACTGGTGCGAGGCGATGGGCGACACGAACCCCGGCTACCGGGGCCCCGACGCCGTCGCCCCGCCCACCATGCTCCAGGCGTGGACCATGGGCGGCCTCTCCGGCCACACGGACCGCTCCGGGGCGTACGACGAACTCTCCGGCCTCCTCGACGCCGCCGGGTACACCTCGGTCGTCGCCACCGACTGCGAGCAGGAGTACCTGCGGCCCCTGCGGCCCGGGGACGCGATCACCTTCGACGCCGTCATCGAGTCCGTCTCGCCCCGCAAGACCACCAAACTGGGCACCGGCCACTTCGTCACGACCCGGATGGACGTACGGGCCGACGGCGAGCTCGCCGGCACCCACCGGTTCCGCATCCTCAAGTACACGCCCGCGGCCCGCCCCGAGCGGCGCGAGGAGACCGCGCCCCGGGCCGCCGACCGGCCCCGGCGCCCCCGTCCCGTCGTCAACCGCGACAACGCCGGCTTCTGGGAGGGCGTGGCCGGCCACCGGCTGCTCGTCCAGCGCTGCGCCGACTGCGCGACCCTCCGCTTCCCCTGGCTGCCCGGCTGCAACGCCTGCGGCTCCCGGGAGTGGGACACCGTCGAGGCGAGCGGCGAGGGCACCGTCTACTCGTACGTGGTCATGCACCACCCGCCCTTCCCGGCCTTCGACCCCCCGTACGCGGTCGGGCTCGTCGAACTGGCCGAGGGCGTCCGGATCGTCAGCAACATCGTCGGGGTGCCCTACGACAAGGTGCGGATCGGGATGCCGGTCCGGCTGGAGTTCCTGAAGGCGGACGAGGAGCTCGAACTCCCCGTCTTCCGCGCGGGAGGCGAGGACTGACATGGACTTCACGCCCACGGAGGAGCAGCAGGCCGCGCGGGAGCTGGCCGCGCGGATCTTCGGCGACCTCGCCACGCACGACCGCCTCACGGCCGCCGGCACCGGCGGCGACGCCGAACTGTGGAAGGCCCTGTGCGCCGCCGGACTGCCCGAGGCCGTCGAGGAGACCGGGCTCCTCGGCCTCGTCCTCCTCGCCGAGGAACAGGGCCGCACGACCGCGCAGGTCCCCTTCACGGCGAGCTGCGTGTACGGGCTGCTCGCCGTCGCCCGGCACGGCACCGAGGACCAGCGGGCCCGGCTGCTGCCCGGCCTCCGGGACGGTACGACGGTGGTGACCGGCGCCTTCCCGGCGCTCGCCGGAGCGGGCGCGGTACGGGCCGACGCCGAGAGCCGGCTCACCGGCACCCTGGACCGGGTGCCCTGGCTCCGGGACGCCACCCACGTCCTCGTCCCGGCCGCCGACCGGACCCTGTGGCTGGTGCGCACGGCGGACGCCGCCCACCCGGTCGAACCCGTCGACCTCACCGCACCCTGGTCCGCCGGCCGCCTGACCCTCGACGGGGCCCGCGGCGAGCGGCTCGGGGCGCCGAAGGGGCCGGCCGCCTCCCCCTACGCCGACGTCCTCGCCGCCGCCAGGATCGCCTTCGCCGGGCTCCAGGCCGGGGTCTGCGCCGGGTCGCTGGCCCGGGCCGTCGCGTACACCTCGGAGCGCGAGCAGTTCGGGCGCCCGCTCTCCTCCCACCAGGCGGTGCAGCTGCGGGCCGCCGACGCGCACATGGACACCGAGTCCATCCGGGTCACCGCCTACGAGGCCGCCTGGCGCCACGACGAGGGCCTGCCCGTGGGCGAGCACGCGCTGACGGCGGCCTGGTGGGCCTCCGAGGCGGGCAAGCGGGTCGTGCACGCCGGCCAGCACCTGCACGGCGGGCTCGGCGCCGACCTCGACCACCCCGTGCACCGGCACTTCCTCTGGGGGCGGCAGCTCGACGCGTACCTGGGCTGCGGCACCGAACTCCTCGCCGAACTGGGCGACCTGCTCGCGAAGGGAGCGTCCGCATGACCGCCGTGCAGGCCGGCGACGAGCTCGCCCCGCTCGTCGTCCCGATCACCCGCACCCTGATCGTCGCCGGGGCCGTGGCCTCCCGCGACTACCAGGACGTGCACCACGACGCCGAACTCGCCCGGGCCAAGGGCTCCCCGGACATCTTCATGAACATCCTCACCACCAACGGCCTGGTGGGCCGGTACATCACCGACCGGTTCGGCCCCGGGACCGTGCTCCGCAAGGTCGCCATCCGGCTCGGCGCGCCCAACTACCCGGGAGACACGATGACGCTGACCGGCACGGTCACGGAGGTCGACGGCGACACCGCCCTGGTGCGGGTCGTCGGCGCCAACGGCCTCGGCCACCACGTCACCGGGACCGTGACGGTGCGGCTGCCCGGAGCGGAGCGGGACCGATGAGCGTCCGCGGCCGGGACTCGCTCGGCGGCCGGGCCGCCATCGCCGGGATCGGGGCCACCGAGTTCTCGAAGGACTCGGGGCGCAGCGAGCTCACGCTCGCCGTCGAGGCCGTGCACGCGGCGCTCGACGACGCCGGGCTCACCCCCGCCGACGTCGACGGCCTGGTCACCTTCACGATGGACACCAGCCCCGAGATCACCGTCGCCCAGGCGGCCGGCATCGGCGAGCTGTCGTTCTTCTCCCGCGTGCACTACGGGGGCGGCGCCGCCTGCGCCACCGTCCAGCAGGCCGCCCTCGCCGTCGCGACGGGCGTCGCCGAGGTGGTGGTCTGCTACCGGGCGTTCAACGAGCGTTCCGGGCGCCGCTTCGGCTCCGGGGTGCAGCAGCGGGAACCGTCCGCGGAGGGCGCGGCGCTCGGCTGGCAGCTGCCCTTCGGGCTGCTCACGCCCGCCTCCTGGGTGGCGATGATCGCCCAGCGCTACCTCCACGCGTACGGGCTGACGCCGGAGGCGTTCGGCCACGTCGCCGTCACCGACCGGCGGCACGCGGCCCGGAACCCCGCCGCGTACTTCCACGGCAAGCCGATCACCCTGGAGGAGCACGCCGCCTCCCGCTGGATCGCCGAGCCGCTGCGGCTGCTCGACTGCTGCCAGGAGACCGACGGCGGCCAGGCCCTGGTCGTGACCTCCGTCGAGCGGGCCCGGGACCTGCGGCGCCCGCCCGCGGTGATCGTGGCCGCCGCCCAGGGCGCCGGGCGCAACCAGGAGGCGATGACCAGCTTCTACCGGGACGACCTGACGGGGCTTCCGGAGATGGGCGTGGTGGCCCGGCAGCTGTGGCGCACCTCGGGGCTCGCGCCCGACGACATCGACGTGGGCATCCTCTACGACCACTTCACCCCCTTCGTGCTGATGCAGCTGGAGGAGTTCGGCTTCTGCGGGCCGGGGGAGGCGGCCGGGTTCGTGGCGGCGGACGCGCTGGCGCTGAACACCCACGGGGGGCAGCTCGGGGAGGCGTACCTGCACGGCATGAACGGGATCGCGGAGGCGGTGCGGCAGATGCGCGGCACGTCCGTGAACCAGGTGCCGGGGGCGGCCAGGACGCTGGTGACGGCGGGCACCGGGGTTCCCACGTCCGGGTTGATCCTGGGCACGGACGGCTGAGGCCGGGGCCCCAGCGGTGGCCGCGCGGGGCGCGGCGCTCTTCACTCGCGCCATGAACGCCATGGACGCACCGGAGACGCCCGCCCCGCCCGCGCCCCGCCCGAGGCCCCGGCCCCGGACCCGCCGCCGACGCCGCGCGGCCCCGGCGGCCGTCGCGGCGCTGCTGGCCTTCGCGCTCCTGACGGGAGCGGGACGGGGGACCGAGGGCTGGGGAAGCGGCGAGCCGGCGTCCGACGCCCAGCGGGCCGCCGCCGCCCCGCAGTACTTCACCGGCCGCGCCTTCGACACCTGCGAGGCCCCGCCCCTCTCCGTGATGCGGGCCTGGCGGGCGTCCCCCTACCGCGCGGTCGGCGTGTACTTCGGGGGGCGCGGGCGGGGCTGCCGTGCGCAGCGGCAGCTGACGCCCGGCTGGGTGGCCTCGGTCCACGGCCTCGGCTGGCGGCTGCTTCCGCTGTTCGTGGGCTCGCAGGCCCCGTGCGTGCTGTCCGAGGCCAAGCGGCGGTACGCGATCGGCGGCACCCCCTGGGCCCAGGGCACCCGCGAGGCCGGGGACGCGGTGCGGGCGGCCCGGGCCCTCGGGTTCGCCGCGGCGAGCCCGCTGTACCTCGACATGGAGGCGTACCGGCTCGGCGACGCCCGCTGTGCCGCGACGACGCTGCGTTTCGTGCGGGCGTGGAGCCGCGAGGTCCGGCGGCTCGGCTACCTGCCGGGCTTCTACAGCAGCGCCGAGACGGGCGTCCGGCACCTGGAGCGGGAGCGGCGGGCGGGGACGAGGGACCTGCCGTCGGTGGTGTGGTTCGCGCGCTGGCGCGGCGTGCCCACGCTGGCGGAGGCGGTGCTCGCCGCGCCGGCGTGGTGGCCGCACGGCCGGATCCACCAGTACGCCGGGAACGTCTCGGAGGCGTACGGCGGTCGGCGGCTGCTGATCGACCGCAGCCTCGTCGACGCCCCGGTGGCGCGCGTCCGACCCTGACCCGCGGCTCCGGGTGCTCCACCTGAAGGAGGTCCGGCGGGCCCTACCCCTACAACCTGAGGGGGAGTGCGGTTCGGGACCTGGGGCCGATCCCCGGGGCGGTCGGGCGCTCATAGCGTGGAGGCATGACTCCGCCGCCTTCTGGCCCCGTCTGTGCCGGCGCCTCGCAGTACGCGACGTACCCGTCGCTCGTGACGCGCCCGTCCGCCGCGACGCACCCGTCCGCCGCGACGCGTCCGTCGTACCCGTCGTACCCGTCGTTCACCTCGTACGTACGGGCTCGCGGCCCCGTCCTCCTCCGCACCGCGCGCTCGCTGACGGCGAACCCGTCGGACGCGGAGGACCTGCTGCAGACGGCGTTGGCCAAGACCTTCGTCGCCTGGGAGCGCATCGAGGACCACCGCGCCCTGGACGGCTACGTCCGCCGGGCCCTGCTGAACACCCGTACGTCCCAGTGGCGCAAGCGCAAGGTCGACGAGTTCGCCTGCGACGAGCTGCCGGAGCCGGCCGGGCTGCCGGAACCGGACCCGGCCGAGCGCCAGGTATTGCACGACGCCATGTGGAGTGCGGTGATGAAGCTGCCCGACCGGCAGCGCGCGATGGTCGTCCTCAGGTATTACGAGGACCTGAGCGAGGCGCAGACCGCCGAGGTGCTCGGCGTCTCCGTCGGCACGGTCAAGAGCGCGGTCTCGCGGGCGCTCGGCAAGCTGCGCGAGGACCCTGAGCTGTCGCCCGTACGCTGAGCCGACGGCCCCTCACGGGCATTACCCTGGGTTATGCCAGTGATCACTGGCAAATTCGTACTCCTGGGTAGTGACATACCGCATGGTACGTGCGCAGAATCGACGCATCCTTACTGCCGCGTAGCGCCCTCGGGAGGACGCCCGTGCTCAGCACCATGCAGGACGTACCGCTGACCGTGACCCGCATCCTGAACCACGGGATGACCATCCACGGGAAGTCCACCATCACCACGTGGACGGGGGAGGCCGAGCCGCAGCGCCGCACCTTCGCCGAGACCGGTGCCCGGGTCGCCCAGCTGGCCCACGCCCTGCGCGACGAACTCGGCGTCACCGGCGACGAACGGGTCGCGACCCTCATGTGGAACAACGCCGAGCACGTCGAGGCGTACTTCGCGATCCCCGCCATGGGCGCGATCGTCCACACCCTCAACCTGCGCCTCCCGGCCGAGCAGCTGGCCTGGATCGTCAACCACGCCGCCGACCGCGTGGTCCTCGTCAACGGCTCGCTCCTCCCGCTCCTCGCCCCGCTGCTGCCGCACCTGCCGACCGTCGAGCACGTCGTCGTCACCGGCCCCGGCGACCGCACCCTCCTCGACGGCGCGGCCCCGCGGGTGCACGAGTACGAGGAGCTGATCGCCGGCCGCCCCACCGCGTACGCGTGGCCCGAGCTGGACGAGCGCGCCGCCGCCGCCATGTGCTACACCTCCGGCACCACCGGCGACCCCAAGGGCGTCGTCTACTCCCACCGCTCGATCTACCTGCACTCCATGCAGGTGAACATGGCCGAGTCGATGGGCCTGACCGACCAGGACACCACCCTCATCGTGGTGCCGCAGTTCCACGTTCTGGCCTGGGGCCTGCCGCACGCCACCTTCATGTCCGGCATCAACATGCTGATGCCGGACCGTTTCCTCCAGCCGGCCCCGCTCGCCGACATGATCGAGTCCGAGAAGCCGACCCACGCCGCGGCCGTCCCCACCATCTGGCAGGGCCTGCTCGCCGAGGTCACCGCCCGCCCCCGCGACCTGACCTCCATGGCCCAGGTCACCATCGGCGGCGCCGCCTGTCCGCCCTCCCTCATGGCGGCGTACGACAAGCTGGGCGTCCGCCTCTGCCACGCCTGGGGCATGACGGAGACCTCCCCGCTCGGCACCATGGCGCACCCGCCGGCCGGCCTCACCCCCGAGGAGGAGTGGCCCTACCGCGTCACGCAGGGACGTTTCCCCGCGGGCGTCGAGGCCCGTCTGGTCGGCCCCGCCGGCGAGTTCCTGCCCTGGGACGGCGAGTCGGCCGGTGAGCTGGAGGTCCGCGGCAACTGGATCGCCGGCGCCTACTACGGCGGCGCCACGGGCGGCGAGCTGCGCCCCGAGGACAAGTTCAGCGCGGACGGCTGGCTCAAGACCGGCGACGTCGGCGTCATCAGCTCCGACGGCTTCCTCACCCTCACCGACCGCGCCAAGGACGTCATCAAGTCCGGCGGCGAGTGGATCTCCTCCGTCGAGCTGGAGAACGCCCTGATGGGCCACCCGGCCGTCGCCGAGGCCGCCGTCGTCGCCGTGCCGGACGAGAAGTGGGGCGAGCGCCCGCTCGCGACCGTCGTGCTCAAGGAGGGCGCGAGCGCGGACTACGAGGAGCTGCGGGCCTTCCTCGCCGCCGAGGGCGGCATCGCCAAGTGGCAGCTCCCGGAGCGTTGGGCGATCGTGCCGACCGTCCCGAAGACCAGCGTCGGGAAGTTCGACAAGAAGGTGATCCGCAAGCAGTACGCGGAGGGCGGCCTGGACGTCACCCAGCTGTAGCCACCCCACGCGCGAGGGTCGGCCGGAACGATCCGACCGGCCCTCGCGCGCACGTCCTTACGCCCTTACGCCCTTACGCCCTTACGCCCTTACGCCCTTACGTCCTTACGGCCTGACGCCCTTACGCCCGCACACCCGTACGGCTAGTTGGTGCCGATCTTCGCGAGCAGGTCGACGATCCGGGCCTGCACCTCGTCGCTGGTCGAGCGCTCGGCGAGGAACAGCACCGTCTCGCCCGAGGAGAGCGCGGGCAGTTCGGCCCCGTCGAGCCCGGCGGACGTGTAGACGACGAGCGGCGTGCGGTTCAACTGCCCGTTCGCGCGCAGCCAGTCGATGATCCCGGCCCGGCGGCGGCGCACCTGCATCAGGTCCATCACCACCAGGTTCGGGCGCATCTGGGTGGCCAGCGTGACCGCCTCGGTGTCGGTCGCCGCCCGCGCCACCTGCATCCCGCGCCGCTCCAGCGTCGCCGCGAGCGCCTGCGCGATGTCCTCGTGCTCCTCGATGAGCAGCACGCGGGACGGGTGCTGCTCGCTGTCCCGGGGGGCCAGAGCCTTGAGCAGGACGGCGGGATCGGCGCCGTACGCCGCCTCCCGGGTGGCCTGCCCGAGTCCGGCCGCGAGCAGGACGGGCACCTCGGCGGCGACGGCCGCCTGGCGCAGCGACTGCAGCGCGGTCCGGGTGATGGGCCCGGTCAGCGGGTCGACGAAGAGCGCGGCGGGGAAGGCGGCGATCTGCGCGTCGACCTCCTCGCGGGAGTGCACGATCACCGGCCGGTAGCCGCGGTCGCTCAGCGCCTGCTGGGTGGAGACGTCCGGCGCGGGCCAGACCAGCAGCCGGCGCGGGTTGTCCAGCGGCTCCGGGGGCAGTTCGTCGTCGACGGGCTGGGGCAGCGGCTGGTTCGACACCTCGACCGCGCCACCGGGCCCGTCCAGCGGCTCGGGCCCCTCGGCGGAGCCTTCGGCGGGCGCCCCTATCGCGTACGCGCGCCCCTCGGGGGCGGCGGCGGGCGCCGGGATCGGGGCGGGCTTCGGGACGGCGGGCACGGGCTGCATCGCCGGGACCGGCGGCATGGCCGGTACGGGCTGGGCCGCGGGCAGCGGGTGCGGCCGGGCGCCCGCCTCCGGCGCCGGGGCGGAGCCCGGACGGCTCTCCTCGGCCGGGTTGCCCAGCTTGCGGCGCCGACCGGAGGGGCCGGGCTGGCCGTTGGGCTGGGCGGCGGCGGGGCTCGCCGGGGCTTGCGCCGGGAGCGGGACCGGGACCGGGGCAGGTGCCGGGGCAGGTGCCGCGGCCGGGGCCGGTCCCGGGTGGGCGAAGGGGACGCCCTGCCCGAGAGTACGGACGCTGAACGCCCGCCCCTGCGTCGAGTCCGAGCCGTGCCCGGAGCCGTGCCCGGAGCCGGGCGCGGGGGCCGCCGCCGGAATCTCCGGCGGAAGCGGCACGGACCCCGTGCCCGTCCCGCTGGTGGTCTCCTGCGGCCCACGCCGCCGCCCGGGCAGCGGATGCGGCTGCGGCGGGGTGTGGTCGTCCTCGGGCAGCGCCCGCACGGCCTCGTGACGCTCAGCGCCCTCGACCGGAACAGCGGGGACGGCGGGCACGGCAGGCATGGCGGCCGCGGCAGGGACAGGGGCGACGGGGGCGATGGGAGTGACGGCGGGGACCGGAGTGGGCTCCTGGGTGCCCTCCTCGTCGCGGTCGGACTCGGCCGGCGGCAGCGCGAACGGCGTACGCGGCCCGGCCTCCGCCGCGGCGGCGCGCTCCTGCGCGGCCGCGAGCGCCCGGCGCCTGCGCCCGGTGGGCTGGGCGGGCGACTCCTCGGACGCGACGGCGGGCAGCGCGAGGGCGGGGGCGAGCGCGTGGTGCGGGGGCGCGTCGACCGGCACGCCCTGCGGGGGCACGGTGTCGCCGAGCGCCGGGCGGGCCAGCGCGCCCTCGGCGGCGGTCACGACGGCACCCTCGGCGGGCCGCCCACGGCGCCGTCCCGTCCCGGTCGGCTCGGCGGGCCCGGCGTTCTGAGCCGGGATCAGCTCACCCGACGCGCCCGCGGGGACACCCGTGGCGGGCGTGTCGTCCGTACGGCCGCGGCGGCGGCCGGTCGGCTCGGGAGCGGCACCGTCCTCGGGAGCCAGCGGGCTCTCCAGGAACGCGTCGGTGGAAGCCCGCCGGGCCCGCCGCCGCCCGCTGCCGTTGGTGCCGTCGGAGCCCTCGGGGGAGACCACGGGCACCCCGTCCGGCCCGCCGCCGGCCCCAGAGGCACCTCGGGCGCCCCCGGCAGCCTCGACGCCGCCCGACTCCCCGGCGCCCCTGGCTTCCCCGGCGTCACGTGCGTCCCCGGCAGCCACCTGCGCGGGCACGGGCGGCAACGCGGGCAACTCCCGGCCACCGCCACCGCCACCGCCACCGCCATCCCCGCTCCGGGCCCCCGCTCCCGCTCCCGCCGCGGGACCCAGCTCGGGCCGCCCTCCGGCGTCCTGGGCGGCGTCCGCGGCGGCGGGCGGTGCGGCGATGGTCCCGCGCCCCGCGCCGAGGGGAACCTCGACGACGTACGCGCTGCCGGTCGTGCCCGGCATGTCGTGCGTCTGGACGACACCGCCGTGGGCGTCGACGATCCCGCGCACGATCGGCTGGTGGACGGGGTCGCCGCCCGCGTACGGCCCGCGGACCTCGATGCGGACGACGTCGCCGCGCTGTGCGGCCGCGACGACGATCGTGGAGTCGGCGTAGCCGCTCGGCTGGGTGGCCTTGCTCTTGCCGGTGGCGTCGACGCCGGCGACGTCGGCGACGAGGTGGGCCAGCGCGGTGACCAGCCGTGCGGCGTCGACCTCCGCCTCGATCGGCGGCGCGTGGACGGCGAACTGGGCGCGGCCGGGCCCGATCAGCTCGACGGCGTGGTCGATGCCGGCCGTGACGATCTTGTCGAGGAGGACGACGTCCTTGTCGAGGTCCTCGGCGCCGGCGTCGAGCCGCTGGTAGCCGAGGACGTTGTCGACGAGGGTGGTCATCCGGGTGTATCCGGCGGCCAGATGGTGGAGGACCTGGTTCGCCTCGGGCCACAACTGCCCGGCGTCGTCGGCGGCGAGGGTGCCGAGCTGGGAGCGCAGCTCCTCCAGGGGCCCGCGCAGGGAGTCGGCGAGCACGGCGGTGAGCTGCTCGTGCCGGGCGGAGAGCGCGGCGTACCGCTCGCGCTGCTGCTCCAGTTCGGCCAGGTGCCGCTCGGCGCGGTCGGCGGCCTCGCCGGCGTGCTGCTCGACGAGCTGCTCGTACGGCCTGCGGTCGGTGAAGGTCATGACGGCGCCGACGAGCTGGTCCCCGTCCCGTACCGGCGCGGTGGTCAGGTCGACCGGCACGCGGTCGCCGCTCTTCGACCAGAGCACCTGGCCGCGGACGCGGTGCTTGCGGCCCGACTTGAGGGTGTCGGCGAGCGGCGAGTCGGCGTACGGGAAGGGCTCGCCGTCCGGGCGGGAGTGCAGCACCAGGGTGTGCAGTTCCTTGCCGCCGAGGTCGGTGGCGCGGAAGCCGAGTATCTGCGCGGCGGCCGGGTTGACGAGGACGACCCGGCCGTCGGTGTCGGTGCCGACGACACCCTCGGCGGCGGCCCGCAGGATCATCTCGGTCTGGCGCTGCGAACGGGCCAGCTCCGCCTCGGTGTCGACGGTGCCGGTGAGGTCCCGGACGACCAGCATGAGCAGCTCGTCACCGGTGTACCCGCTGTACGAGTCGTAGGCCTCGCGCCCGTCCTCCAGGCTGGCGCTGGTCACCTCGACCGGGAACTCGCTGCCGTCGGTGCGGCGGGCGACCATCCGGGTCGGCTTGGTGCGGCCCCGCTCGTCGGCGGCCTCGGGGAGGCGCATGGAGCCGGGGATGAGGCGCGAGTCGAACTCGGGGAGCAGATCCAGCAGCCCGCGCCCGACGAGCGCGGTGCCGGGCGTCTCGAACATGCCGAGGGCGATCGTGTTGGCGTTGACGACCGTGCCGTTGCAATTGACGAGCACGAGGCCGTCCGGGAGGGCGTCGAGTATGGCTGCGAGGCGAGCAGCGCCTCGGGATGGCCTGCTGCTCACGACGACGGTTCCTCCCTGACCCACTGCACGTGCCTGTTGCCTGTGCCTATCGCCTGTCGGCCGGGCCCATCTTGCCCCTCGGGTCGCGGCCTGTCACGGAGGGAGTCTAAGGGAGGAGCTCCCTCCGTTCCCCGGGGCTCACCCCTGGACGCGGGGAAGCACGGGCCGCAGGTTCTCCCAGCGGCTGATCTCGCACCCGTTCCCGCGGGAGAAACGGGCGTCGATCGACCGCCCCTGCCAGTCGCCGGTGATGTGCGCGGTGGCGGGCCCGCCGTACTGCTGGGTGCACATCTGGTCCGCGGGCACGGGGGCGAACGGATTCACTCCGGCGGCGGCGAACTCCTCCAGCCGCTTGCAGGCGTTCTCGGCCGCGGGATGCGTCCCCCCGGGCGTCCCGCCGCACTCCAGCCGGAACGTCCCGTCGGCCTCGGGGCTGCCGGCGTCGGCGACGACGACCGTGAGGGAGTCGGGCGAGGAGAGCAGCGGCAGCGGAGGCAGCGGCCCGAGCCCGGCGCCGGAGGCGGCGGCGCTGACGGCGAGCGGGGCGAGGGTGGCGAGGACGAGGCGGCGCAGCATACGAACTCCAGGAGAGGACGGAGGAAGCCGGAGCGACGGGAGGAACGGGAGAAGCCGGAGCGACGGGAGGAGCTGGAGGGAACCGCAATGGGGAAGGCAGCCCTGAAGGTCACAACCAGGCGCCCCCTCCTCTAACGCTCGGCCCTCCGCTCCGTTGCGCAACCGGGATGCGCCGGGTGGGGGGCGCGAGGGCGCGAGGGCTTTGCCCTGGGCCCCCGGGGCCTAGTACGGTGATAAGCGATTGGTGGCGCGGTGCTCGTCTGTGTCATCATCTGCACGCACCACTCGCGTACGCGCGGGGTGCGAGGAGGCGTCGCCTAGTCCGGTCTATGGCGCCGCACTGCTAATGCGGTTTGGGTCTTAAAGCCCATCGAGGGTTCAAATCCCTCCGCCTCCGCCCCACCGAAGCCCCGGCCCCCAAGGCCGGGGCTTCGCTCGTTCCCGCCCCGAGGCCGCCCCGCCGCCCAGCACTGTGACCCCGGTCTCTTTCCGGCCATTCCAGCGCCCCCGGCCCCGCCGCCGCCCCCGGCCCCGTTTCACCCCGACCCGACGTTTTCGCAGGTCACAAGGGGTGTGGTCTATGGATTTCACATGACGGCGGCAGTCATGTAATGTTCTTCCTGTCGCCGCGAGCGGGTCGAAAGACCGGGGAGCGAAGACGGAAAACAAAAAAACAAGCACTCGTAGCTTAACGGATAGAGCATCTGACTACGGATCAGAAGGTTGCAGGTTCGAATCCTGCCGAGTGCACACAGACAAAAGGCCCGGACGAGAGTCCGGGCCTTTTGCGTTGTCGGGCATAGGGTGCGGCCCCATGGGCGAGACGCGAGAGGCGGGGCCGAATGGCTGACGGCCGGCATCGGTGGATACGGCGGGGGTTCGTGGGTGCCGTGTGGGGATGCGCGGTGCCCTTCCTGCTGGTCTCCTGCTCCACGTACCCGGTGGAGGTCAGGACCGCCGATCAGCTGACGGGCACGTGGACGGACTTCGCCGGCAGGACGGTCGAGTTCAAGGACGACGGCACCTTCACTGCCAAGGACTTGGACAAGGCGGACGTCGGCGCCGAGTGCTCCGGGATCGCCGCCCTGCAGAAGGGGACCGTGTCCCTCTCCGGGGCGTACGGCGACGTCACCTTCGACGGCGTCGACTGCGAGGACATGAAGCTCGCCTTCTACGGCTCCCCGAGTTCGTTCGTCGCCTGCTTCACTCGGGACGTGACGGCCGGAGGGTGCACGGGCGAACTCCGGCGGGACAAGGACTGATTCGAGCTTCGGGGGGCGCGTGGTGAGTGGTGTGAAGGCGGGCCGGGGCTGGGGTGTGGTGCGGCCCTGGCAGGTTCTTGTGGTCGGGGGCGTGCTGGCGGCGGGGGCGCTCGTCGAGCGGGTGCAGGGGGTTCGGGGCGGGCGGCAGTACGTGCTGTGTCACGCGTCGGCGGGGCTGGATCACCTCACGCTCGTGGCTCTCGCACTGGTCGCCGGGGCCCTCCTGGTGGGCGTCGGCGGGGCCGCCGCGGGCGTCCTGCGGGGCAAGGGGTCCCGGCCCGCGTTCCTCGTCGCCTGCATGGTGGCCGCCCTGGCCTTCGTGGTGGCGGCCGACCGGGTCGACGCCGGCGCGGAGCGGCGGGCCGTGGCCCTGGCCGCCGAACCCTTCTCCGAGGGCGCCTGCGACTACGCGCCGCAGGTCTACTCCGCCACTCCCGGCTGGTTCTCCTGGTGAGCGGCTGACGGCCGGTAGCGTCGGATGGTGTGACGGCCGAGCGGGCATCGTGGGTCTGGTACGTCGCCTACGGATCCAACATGGACCTGCGGCGACTCCAGCGGTACCTGGACGCCGGCCGGGACGCCGCCGCCCCCGTCGAGTCCCGGGGCGTCGTCATGCCGGGCGTCGTCTACTTCGCCACCGAGTCCCCCGTCTGGGGCGGCGGGCGGGCGTTCTACGATCCCGCCGCCGAGGGGCGCGCGTACGCGCGGGCGCATCTGATCAGCGCCGGGCAGTTCTCCGACATCGCCGCCCAGGAGATGAACCGCCGGCCCGGCGCCGAGGCCGACATCGACCTCGACGAGGTCGTGCGGCGCGGGCGGGCCCAGGTCGGGCCCGGCAGGTACGAGACCCTCGTACGGGTCGGGGAGGCCGGTCGCGTCCCCATGGTCAGCTTCACCGCCCCCTGGCGGGTGGGCGAGGTCGAGCTGCGCCGGCCCTCCCCCTCCTACCTGCGCCATTTCGTGCTCGGTCTGCGCGCCGTGGGGGGACGTTCCGACCTCCAGATCGCCCGGTACCTGGCCGGGTGCCCCGGGGCCGCCGGAGCCTGGACCGTGCCCGCTCTGCTCGCCCTCATGAGGGCGGAACCTCCTGATTTCCACACGTTTGGGTGAACCAGACTGATTTCCATGTCAGTTGAATATGCCCTCGGCCTAGCTTGCAGGTGGAGGTGATGTCCGATGAACGCCAACGTCAACGCCGACGCCATTGACATCGACGACTTCGTTTTTTCCGCCACCGGCGTCCGGCTGCGCAGGCTCACTCTGGCCGACGGCACGCACTGGTTCCCCGCCGCCGACGTGGCCGGGGCCCTCGGCCACACCGACGTGCGCACCGTCCTCCGCGCCCACGTCGGCCAGGCCATGCAGGCGACCCTCGGCGAACGGATGATCAGCCTCGAGGGCCTCGTCCAGCTCGTCGCCGCCTCCACCACGGCCCGCGTCGCCCCCTTCACGGCCTGGATCGCCGAGCTCGTCACCGCCGTCCAGCGCCACGGCGCCTACGGGCTCGAACCCTCCTCCCTCCAGAGCGGGTTCGTGCCCCCGCCGCCCGTCCTCGACGAGCTCGTCCGGCTGGAGGCCGAGGAGCTCGACGACCGGGCCCTCACCCGGCTCGCCGAGGCCGGCGACCTGCTCGCCGTGCCCGTCCAGCGCGTCGGCCCCGACCCGTACGCAGGCCCCGCGCTCACCCCGCAGGACCTCCTCGACTCCTGGCGCGAGCGGAACGTCGAGCTCAGCGCCGACGTCCACGCCGTCGCCGCCTGCCTCGCCCCCGAGCTCGTCCGCGGTGGCGTCCGCTACCGCCTGGAGGAGGTCGCCCGCCGCACCGGACTCCCCTCCGACCGCGTCCGCGACTGCCTCCGCATGCTCGTCGAGCGGGGGTGCATCATGCGGCATGCCGAGGGCGGAAGCGGATCGGATGGAGGGGATGGTGGGGGGCTGCTGTATCTGCTGCCCTGATCCCTGATTCGTGATCGGTGATCGGTGATCGGTGATGGGTGGTTCCTGATCCGTGGTTCCTGACCGGTGATCGGTGCCTCCGGCTTTGTCAGTGGGCTGCGTCAGACTTGGGCCATGGTGTGGCGGAGTGCCGGAGTGTCCTGGCGGGGTGGCTCGCCCGCGCTGCGGTGGGACGGGGGGCGGGTCAGTCCGCTCGGGTACGGGCGGGTCATCGGGTTCCGCGCGGTGGGGGAGCGGCGGTGTGCGGGGGCCCGGGGGAACGCGTGTCCCCTCAGGGCCGTCGTCGGCGGGCGCGGTACGGGCGGGCGGTGCGCCGAGTGCGCGCGCCTCGACCGGGCGCACTCCGTCGCCGCCGACACCCTCCTCGACGACCCCCGGCCGTACCGCGTCTACCTCGCCTGGTTCGGGCCCGGCCTGGTCAAGGTCGGGATCACCCGGGAGGAACGCGGGGACGCGCGGCTCCTGGAACAGGGCGCGGTCGCGTTCAGCTGGCTCGGGCGGGGGCCGCTGATGGCCGCGCGGCGGACCGAGGAGGTGCTGCGGCACGCGCTCGCCGTGCCCGACCGCATCCCGTACGCGCGCAAGCGGGCCGTCCGCACCGCCCTGGCGCCCACCGCCGTACGGGCCCGCGAGGTCGAGGAGCTGTACGCGCGCGCGGTCGGCGTCGGCGCCTGGTCCGAGACGCTGGAGCGGCTGGAGTGCGAGGTCCGTGACCACGGGGGCGCCTTCCACCTCGACGGGCTGCCGCCGCTCGACGTGAGCGTCGTCGAGCTCGTGCCCGACGGGGTGGTCGCCGGGCGGCTGCTCGCCGCCGCCGGGCCCGATCTGCACCTCCTCGACCGGGACGGGCGGCACCTCGCCCTCGACACCCGGCTGCTGACCGGGTGGGGGATCGAGAGCGCCCCGGGCGAGGCGCCCGTCAGCGTGCCTCTCGGCGTCGTTCCCCGGGACGCGCGGGCGGGGGACGGGCAGGAGGAGCTTTTCTGACGGGCGCCCGGGTGCCCGGGCTGCCGGGCTGCCGGGCTGGCGGGATGCCCCGGCCGTCACCGCCGCCGTGATCGTAAAGTCTTGGATCCCTTCCGGCGGCGGCCATGGACACCTCCGCCCGGCCCGGACCAGGGTGATCACATGACTCCTCGCCCCGTCGGCGGCTTCGAACCGCCTTACTACACCGCTGTCTTCACCTCCGTCCGGCCCGACGCCCCCGAGGGTTACGCCGAGACCGCCGCCGCCCTGCACGCCCTCGTCCGGGACATGCCCGGCTTCCTCGGTTACGAGTCCGCCCGTACGCCCGGTGGCATCGGCATCACCGTCGCCTACTTCCGCGACCTGGAGGGGCTCGCCGCCTGGCAGCACCATCCCGAGCACATGGAGGCGAAGCGGCGTGGGCGGGCGGAGTGGTACGACAGCTACCGGGTCCACATCGGCAAGGTGGAGAGGACGTACGGCTTTGACCGCGACTGACGGCATCCACGGCGACGTCGGCGCTCACGGCGACGTCGGCGCTCACGGCGGCGCCCGCCCCCGCCTCGACGCCGCCCCCCGCCCCCACGAGGGCCCCGAGGTCCGGGCGTGGGCGGCTCGGCTCGGGCTGCCGGGGCTCGTCGACGTCCACACGCACTTCATGCCGCGCAACGTCCTCGACAAGGTGTGGGCCTACTTCGACTCCGCCGGGCCCCTCACCGGCGTGGCGTGGCCCATCACCTACCGCGAGGAGGAGGACCGCCGGGTCGCGCTGCTGCGCGAGTTCGGGGTGCTCGCCTTCACCTCGATGCTCTACCCGCACAAGGCCGGCATGGCCGCCTGGCTCAACGACTGGGCGGACGCCTTCGCCCGCCGCACCCCGGACTGCCTGCACACCGCCACCCTCTTCCCCGAGCCCGGCGCCCCCGCCTACGTACGGGACGCGCTCGACCGCGGGGCCCGGGTCCTCAAGGTGCACGTCCAGGTCGGCGGCTTCGATCCGAACGACGTGCTGCTCGACGAGGTGTGGGGCCTGGTCGAGGACGCCGGGACGCCCGTCGTCATGCACTGCGGCTCCGGGCCCGCGCCCGGCGCGTTCACCGGTCCCGGGCCGGTCGGGCGGCTGCTCGCCCGGCACCCGCGGCTGCGGCTGATCGTCGCCCACATGGGCATGCCCGAGTACGGGGAGTTCCTGGGCCTCGCCGAGCGGTACGAGGGCGTCCACCTCGACACCACCATGGCCTTCACCGACTTCAGCGAACGCCTCGCGCCCTTCCCCGGGGACGAGCTCAAGCGGCTCCAGGGCCTCGGCGACCGGATCCTCCTCGGTACGGACTTCCCGAACCTCCCCTACGCGTACGTCCACCAGCTGCACGCCCTCGAACGCCTCGGGCTCGGCGACGACTGGCTGCGGGCGGTCTGCCACGACAACGGCGCCCGGCTCTTCGGACTGCCACAGCGCCCACCGGTCTCCTAGGCCCCAGGGCCGGCCCCCGCCCGCCCCCGGGCACGCCCCGTCCGCCCCGCCCGCGCCCCCGGGCATTCTCAGGAGATTCACAGGGAAGGGAAAGAACGGTCTCAGTAGCGGCGGACACGGTGGTGCCATGACTGCGACCACTCCCCGCTCGCGTACCGATCTGCTCCGGCCCGACGGCACCGCCGTCCGTGTCCTCGTCGTCGACGACGAGGCCTCGCTCGCCGAGCTGCTCTCGATGGCCCTGCGCTACGAGGGCTGGCAGGTGCACAGCGCGGGCGACGGGGCCGGGGCGCTGCGCACCGCGCGGGAGTTCCGGCCCGACGTCGTCGTCCTCGACATGATGCTGCCCGACATGGACGGGCTCGCCGTCCTCGGGCGGCTGCGGCGCGAGCTGCCCGAGGTGCCGGTGCTGTTCCTCACCGCGAAGGACGCAGTCGAGGACCGGATCGCCGGGCTCACCGCGGGCGGCGACGACTACGTCACCAAGCCGTTCAGCCTGGAGGAGGTCGTCGCCCGGCTGCGCGGGCTGATCCGCCGCTCCGGGGCCGCGCAGGCGCGCACCGGGTCGCTGCTCACCGTCGGCGACCTCACCCTCGACGAGGACAGCCACGAGGTCACCCGCGGCGGCGACTCCGTCCACCTCACCGCGACCGAGTTCGAGCTGCTGCGCTACCTCATGCGCAACCCGCGCCGGGTGCTCAGCAAGGCGCAGATCCTGGACCGCGTCTGGTCGTACGACTTCGGCGGCCAGGCCAACGTCGTCGAGCTCTACATCTCGTACCTGCGCCGCAAGCTGGACGCCGGACGCAGCCCGATGATCCACACCCGGCGGGGGGCCGGCTACCTCATCAAGCCCGGCGAGTAGGGCGGCATGCGCATCCGCCCCCGGGCGCCCTGGTCGCTGCGGACCCGGCTGGTCGTCTCCGCCGTCGCGCTGATCGCCGTCGTGTGCGCGGTCATCGGCACGGTGACGACGATCGCGTTCCGCTCGTACCTGTACGACCAGGCGGACGCCCGCCTCCAGGAGGTCGCCAACCGGGCGTCCGGCCCGCCGCACTCCACCCCCGGACCCCTGCCCGAGTCCGGCTTCGAGGCGCCCCTCAACTTCGTCATCGGGCCCGGCGCACCGCTCGGGACGGTCGGCGCGCGGGTCGTGGACGGCGAGCTCGGCGCGGCGAGCGTCTCCGTACCGCCCGAGGACGGGGTGTACGGGCCGCGGTACCTGCGGGACCCGCTGAGCGGCGCCCAGTCCGCGGCCCTGGCCACCGTCCCCCGCGACGGCGGCCCGCACACCGTGGCGCTGCCCGGCGGCCTCGGCGACTACCGGGTGCAGTACGCCACCGGCAAGAACGGCGACTACCTCATAGGCATCCCGCTGACCGAGGTCCAGGACGCCCTCTCCACCCTCGTCGTCGTCGAGCTGAGCGTCACCGGCGCCGGGCTCGTCGCCGCCTCCCTCGCCGGCACCGTCCTCGTACGGATCGCCCTGCGGCCGCTGCGCCGGGTCGCCGCGACCGCCGCCCAGGTCTCCCGGCTGCCGCTGCACAGCGGCGAGGTGGCGCTCGACCACCGGGTGCCGGAGGCGCAGGCCGATCCCCGGACCGAGGTCGGGCAGGTCGGCGCGGCCATCAACCGGATGCTCGACCACGTCCACTCGGCGCTCGACGCGCGGCAGCGGAGCGAGACCCGGGTCCGCCGGTTCGTCGCCGACGCCAGCCACGAACTGCGCACCCCGCTGGCCTCGATCCGCGGGTACGCGGAGCTGACCCGGCGCGGGCGCGAGGAGTGCGGGCCCGACACCCGGCACGCGCTCGGGCGCATCGAGTCCGAGGCGACCCGGATGACCGACCTGGTCGAGGACCTGCTGCTGCTCGCCCGGCTCGACGCCGGACGCCCGCTCTCGTACGAGAGCACCGATCTCGCCCGGCTGGTCGTGGATGCCGTCTCCGACGCCCGTGCCGCCGGCCCCGGACACCACTGGCGCCTCGAACTCCCCCACGGCGGCGCCGCGGTGAAGATCCCGGCCGACGGCGCCCGGCTCCACCAGGTCCTCGTCAACCTCCTCGGCAACGCCCGTACGCACACCCCGCCCGGCACCACCGTCACCGGGCGCCTGCGGGTCGGCCCCGCCCACGTCGTCGTCGAGGTCGAGGACGACGGGCCGGGCATCCCGCCGGAGTCGGTGCCGTCCGTCTTCGAACGGTTCGCCCGCGGGGACGCCTCCCGCTCCCGGCAGGCCGGCAGCACCGGTCTCGGCCTCGCCATCGTCCGGGCCGTCACCCTCGCCCACGGCGGCGAGGTGACCGTCGACAGCGCGCCGGGCCGCACCCTGTTCGCGGTCAGGCTGCCGAAGCAGCTCTGATCCGGCGGGCCTTGAGCTCCCGGCCCCCCCTGTCCTCCGGGCCCCAGCCGCCCCCACGCCTCCACGCCCCCGCCCCCCACGCCCCCACCCCCCACCTCCCGCCCCCGACTCACAGCCACGCCACAGCCTCACCACACCGCCGTGACAGCGGCTCTGGCGAGGGTCGGGGTCATGCAGATGTCACCGACCGCCGAAACCCTTCCCGCCCGGGAGCACCTGCCCGTCGGCGCGGCCGGCCGGCCCGTCCTCGACGTGGTGATCCCCGTGTTCAACGAGGAGAGGGACCTGGAGCGCTGTGTCCTGCGGCTCCACGACCACCTCTCCCGCACCTTCCCGTACGACTTCCGCGTCACCGTCGCCGACAACGCCTCCACCGACTCCACCCCGGACGTGGCGCGTGCGCTGGCCGCCCGACTGCCCGCCGTACGGTCCGTACGGCTGGAGCAGAAGGGGCGCGGGCGGGCGCTGCGGACCGTGTGGTCGGCCTCCGAGGCGCCGGTCCTCGCGTACATGGACGTGGACCTGTCCACCGACCTCAACGCGCTGCTCCCGCTCGTCGCGCCGCTCATCTCCGGCCACTCCGACCTCGCGATCGGCTCGCGGCTGGCCCGCTCCTCGCGCGTGGTGCGCGGGCCGAAGCGGGAGTTCATCTCCCGCACCTACAACCTGATCCTGCGCGGCTCGCTCGCCGCCCGCTTCTCCGACGCCCAGTGTGGCTTCAAGGCGATCCGGCGCGAGGTCGCCGAACGCCTGCTGCCGATGGTCGAGGACACCGGCTGGTTCTTCGACACGGAGATGCTGGTGCTCGCCGAGCGGGCCGGGCTGCGCATCCACGAGGTGCCGGTGGACTGGGTCGACGACCCCGACTCGACCGTGCACATCGTGCGGACCGCCGCCGACGACCTGCGGGGCGTGTGGCGGGTGGGGCGGGCGCTCGCGACCGGTTCGCTGGCGCTGGACCGGCTGGCCCGGCCGTTCGGCGACGACCCGCGCGACCGCGACCTGTCCGGCGTGCCGGGCGGCCTGGCCCGCCAACTGGTCGGCTTCTGCGTGGTCGGGGCCCTGTCGACCCTCTTCTACCTGGCCCTCTACTCCCTGTTCCGGCTCGGCGTCGGCCCCCAACTCGCCAACGCCGGCGCCCTCCTCGTCTCCGCCGTCGCCAACACGGCCGCCAACCGGCGGCTCACCTTCGGCGTACGGGGCCGGGACCGGGCCGCCCGCCACCAGGCGCAGGGGCTCGTCGTCTTCGGCATCGGCCTCGCCCTGACCAGCGGCTCCCTCGCCGCGCTCGGTGCCGCGACGGGCGATCCGGCGCACTCGACCGAGCTCGCCGTGCTGATCGTCGCCAACCTCGCCGCGACCGTCGTGCGCTTCCTCCTCTTCCGGCTCTGGGTCTTCCCGGAGCGCGCCCACGCCCCCAGGACCTCAAGGACCTCTCGATGAACTCCCCGAACCCGTTCGTACGGCGCCTGTGGCGCGGGCGGCCCGAGGACGCCCCCTGGGTGCGGCCCGGCTTCCTCGGACTGCTCCTCGTCACCGCGGCGCTCTACCTCTGGAACCTGAGCGCCAGCGGCTACGCCAACTCCTTCTACTCCGCCGCCGTACAGGCCGGCAGCGAGAGCTGGAAGGCCTTCTTCTTCGGCTCGCTCGACGCGGCCAACGCCATCACCGTCGACAAGCCGCCGGCCGCGCTGTGGCCGATGGCCCTGTCGGTCCGCCTCCTCGGCCTCGGCTCCTGGCAGATCCTGCTGCCCGAGGTGCTGATGGGGGTCGCCACCGTCGGCGTCCTGTACGCGTCGGTCCGGCGCCGCTTCGGCGCGGGCGCCGGTCTCCTCGCGGGCGTGGTCCTCGCGCTCACCCCGGTCGCCGCGCTGATGTTCCGCTTCAACAACCCGGACGCGCTGCTGGCCCTGCTCATGACCGTCGCTGTCTACTGCGTGCTGCGGGCCCTGGAGCTCGCCGAGGGCGCGGCGCGGTGGCTGGTGTGGGCGGGCGTGGCGCTCGGCTTCGCGTTCCTCGCCAAGACCCTCCAGGCCTTCCTGATCCTGCCGGTCCTCGCGCTCGTGTACGTGGTGTGCGCGCCGGGCGGGATCGGGCGCCGGTTCGGGCGGCTCGGCCTCGGCGGGCTCGCGATGCTGGTGTCGGCGGGCTGGTGGGTGGCCCTGGTCGAACTGTGGCCGGCGTCCTCCCGCCCGTACGTCGGCGGCTCGCAGAACAACAGCTTCCTGGAGCTGACCTTCGGCTACAACGGCCTCGGCCGGCTCAACGGCGACGAGGTCGGCAGCGTGGGCGGCGGCGGTGCGCGCGGCCGCGGCACGGGCCTGGAGCTCCCGGCCGGCCTGGAGCTGCCGGTGCGCGGCGGCCGGGGTGGTGGCGGCTGGGGCGAGACGGGTCTCGGGCGCATGTTCAACGAGCAGGTCGGCGGCCAGATCTCCTGGCTGCTCCCGGCGGCGCTGCTGCTGCTCGTCGCCGGTCTCGTGGTGACCTGGCGGGCCTCCCGCACGGACACGGCGCGGGCGGCGTTCCTGGTGTGGGGCGGTTCGCTGCTGCTGACGACGGGTGTCTTCAGCTTCATGGCCGGCATCTTCCACGAGTACTACACGGTGGCGATGGCCCCGTACCTCGCCGCCCTGATCGGCATGGGCGCCGCCGTGCTGTGGGAGGAGCGGACGCGGTTCCCCGCCTCGGCGGCGCTCGCCGCGTCGGTCGCGGTGACGGCGGTGTGGGCGTGGGTGCTGCTCGGCCGGAGCCCGGACTGGCTGCCGTGGCTGCGCTGGACGGTGCTCGTCGCGGGCTGCGCGGCGGCGCTCGGGCTGCTGGTCGCGGCCCGGCTGACGCGGGCGGCCCGGCGGGTCGGCCTGACGGCGGCGGGCCTCGGCCTCGCGGCCGCGCTCGCGGGCCCCTTCGCGTACACGCTGGCCACGCTCGCCGACGGACACCAGGGCTCGATCGTCACGGCCGGCCCGGCGGGCACGGCCGGTCCGGGCGGGATGCGCGGCGGCCCGGGGGGCGGCCGGATGCTGTTCGGGGAGGGGCCGGGCGGGCAGGGCGGCCAGGGCGGTCAGGGCATGGGCGGCCGGTTCCCGGGCGGTCAAGGCGGCCAGGGCATAGGCCAGTTCCCGGGCGGCGGCGGCCAAGGCGGCCAAGGCGCAGGCCAGTTCCCCGGCGCCGGCCAGCTCCCGGGCGCCGGTCAGGCCCCCGCCGCCGGTCAGACCCCCACGGCGCCCGGCGAGAACGTCCGTCCCGGCACATCCGGCGGCCTGCTCGACGGGGCGAAGGTCGGCTCCGCCGCCAAGGCCGAACTGCTGGCCGACGCCGACGCGTACACCTGGGTCGCCGCCGCCGTCGGCGCGCAGAACGCGGCCAGCTACCAGCTCGCCACGGAGAAGCCGGTGATGGCGATCGGCGGCTTCAACGGCAGCGACCCGTCCCCGACGCTCGCGCAGTTCAAGCAGTACGTGGCCGAGGGGAGGATCCACTACTTCATCGGGTCCGGCGGCGGCATGGGCGGTGGTCCCGGCGGTGGCGGCAGCAGCGCGATCAGCTCGTGGGTCGAGTCCACCTTCGAGGAGACGACCGTGGACGGCGCCACCTTCTACGACCTGACCGACAGGAAGTAATCCCTATACAGCGTAAGAGAGCTCCTATACGGTGTACGAGAACTGACTCGTACACCGTATAAGGAGTTGCCATGACGGCGCCGAACGGGACCGGGGGCGGCCATCCACAGCGGTGGCTGATCCTCGGCGTCATCTGTCTCGCCCAGCTCACCGTGCTGCTCGACAACACCGTGCTCAGCGTCGCCATCCCCTCGCTGACCTCCGAGCTGCACGCCACCACCAGCGACATCCAGTGGATGATCAACGCCTACTCGCTGGTCCAGTCCGGCCTGCTGCTCACCGCGGGCAACGCCGCCGACCGCTACGGCCGCAAGAAGCTGCTCGCGGCCGGCCTCGCGCTCTTCGGCCTCGGCTCGCTCGCGGCCGGTCTCGCCGACTCCACCGCGCAGCTGATCGCCGCCCGCGCGGGCATGGGCGTCGGCGGCGCGCTCCTGATGACCACCACCCTCGCCGTCGTCATGCAGATCTTCGACGACTCGGAGCGGGTCAAGGCCATCGCGCTCTGGTCCACCGTCGCCTCGCTCGGCTTCGCCGGCGGGCCGCTGATCGGCGGCGTGATCCTGAACCACTTCTGGTGGGGAATGATCTTCCTGATCAACATCCCGGTCGCCGTCGTCGCCCTGGTCGCCGTCCTCAAGCTGGTCCCCGAGTCCAAGAACCCGCAGGGCGAGCGCCCCGACCTGCTCGGCGCGCTGCTCTCCACCATCGGCATGACCGCCGTCGTGTACGCGATCATCAGCGGCCCCGAGCACGGCTGGATCTCGGGAGAGGTGCTGGTCCCGGCGGGCGTCGGCGCGCTCGGCCTGGGCGCCTTCGCGCTGTGGGAGCTGCACACCCCGTACCCGATGCTCGACATGCACTTCTTCCGCAACCAGAAGTTCGTCGGCGCCGTCGGCGGCTCGATCCTGGTCGTCTTCGGCATGGGCGGCTCGCTCTTCCTGCTCACCCAGCACCTCCAGTTCGTCCTCGGCTACGAACCCCTTGAGGCGGGCCTGCGGATGGCGCCGCTCGCCCTGACGATCGTCGGCCTCAACCTGACCGGCATCGGCCCGAAGGTCGTCATGAAGCTGGGCACCCCGCCCACCGTCGCGGTCGGCATGACCCTGGTCGCCGCCGGTCTCACCTCGATCTCGCTGCTCGGCGGCGGCACGGACGGCAGCTACTGGGGCATGCTGCTCGGCCTGGTCCTGATGGGCGCCGGCATCGCCGTCTCCTCCCCGGCGATGGCCAACGCGCTCATGAGCGCGATCCCGCCGGAGAAGGCGGGCGTCGGGGCCGGGATCAACGGCACCCTCGCCGAGTTCGGCAACGGCCTCGGCGTCGCCGTCCTCGGCGCCGTCCTCAACGCCCGCTTCGCCGCCCTCGTCGCCGTCACCGCCACCTCCCTCCCGGCCGCCCTGGCCGCGGCGGGCAGCGACGCCCAACGGCAGCAGATCTCCGACGCCTTCGCCTCCGGCCTCCAGACCAGCCAGCTGGTCGGCGCGGTCGCCGTCTTCGCCGGCGGACTGCTCGCCGCGGCCCTGCTCCAGCGGGCCGAACGGACGGAGCGGCGCGAGCGGGACGTGGAGAACCTGGAAGTGGCTGCATAGCATGGGCACGGAAGGCTGATCGGACGGAGGAACGCGATGGTCAAGGCGGCGGACAGGGCCAAGAACCCTGCGCGTTCCAGCGTCTGGCTGGAGACCCGGGCCACCCGCAGCGGCGGGGGCCCGGCCGGGCTCGACCGCGAGCGGATCGTGAGCACCGCGATCCGGATGCTCGACGAGGACGGCCTCGCGAAACTGTCGATGCGCAGGCTGGCGACCGAGCTCAACGTCACCGCGATGTCCCTGTACTGGTACGTGGACACCAAGGACGACATCATCGAGTTCGCGCTCGACGCCGTCCACGAGGCGATCGACCTGGCGGCCGTCGAGGCGGCGGGGAGCTGGCAGGAGCGGCTCCGGCTGCTGTCGAACGACTACCGCCGGATGCTGGTCGCCCACCCGTGGGTCTCGTCGATCTCGGGGACGTACCTCAACGTCGGGCCGCGGGCGGTCGCCGTCGCGAAGGGCATCTACTACCTGATCGAGTCGACCGGACTGCCGCTGGACGGGCAGCCGGGGGCCACCTCGGCCGTCTTCCAGTTCGTGTACGGATTCGGCACGGTCGAGGGGAACTTCGAGCGGCGGGCCGTCGAGACGGGCATGTCGCAGGACGAGTACTACCGCTCGGCGATCGACGCCTTCGTGGACGAACCGCGGTTCGCCGACGACCTGAAGGTCATGCTGCCCGTCATCGAGGAGCGGGCCAGCCGCTCAATGGACTCGGTGTGGGACCGCGACTTCGACTACGCGCTGGACGTCCTGATCGCGGGCATCGAGGTCATGGTGGTCCGCGCGCAAGAGCGGCAGGAGCGGCAGAAGCGGCAGGAGCGGTAGGAGCAGGAAATGACGGAGCGGCGGGCCGTCCCCTGCCCGCCGCTCCGTACCGAACCCGGTCGCGCCTCCGCTCGAAGCGCGGCCGGGAGCTTTTCTACTGGGCGTCCGCCGTCGCGGCCGCCGTGGCGTCCGCCGGGCTCGCCGCCGGGGCGTCCTCCGGCTTGACGGTGTTGCTCTTCAGCGCGACCTCCTTGATGAACAGGGTCACGATGAAGGCCAGCAGCGCGAAGGGCGCCGAGTAGAGGAAGACGTCGCCGACGCCGTGGCCGTACGCGCTCTCCATGACCGTACGGATCGGGGCGGGCAGCTTGTCCATGTCGGGGATGCCGCCACCGCCGCCCTGGCCCATGGCCGCGGCGGCCTTCGGGCCGAGCTCGGCCAGACCGTCCTTGACGTAGTCGGTGACCCGGTGGGCCATGACCGCGCCGAGCGCCGAGACACCGATCGCACCGCCCAGGGAGCGGAAGAAGGTGACGACGGAGGAGGCGGCGCCGAGGTCGGAGGGGGCGACCTGGTTCTGCGTGCAGAGCACCAGGTTCTGCATCATCATGCCGAGGCCGAGGCCGAGGACCGCCATGAAGAGGGCGATGTGCCAGTACTCCGTGTCGTACCGGATCGTGCCGAGCAGCCCGAGACCGCCCGCGGCGAGGGCGCCGCCGGCGACCAGCCAGGCCTTCCAGCGGCCGGTCTTGGTGATGATCATGCCGGAGACCGTCGACGAGACGAACAGGCCGCTGATCATCGGGATGGTGAGGACGCCGGACATCGTCGGCGACTCGTTGCGGGCCAGCTGGAAGTACTGGCTGAAGAAGACCGTGCCGGCGAACATCGCGACACCCACGAAGAGCGAGGCCAGCGAGGCCAGCGTGATCGTGCGGTTGCGGAAGAGGCGCAGCGGGATGATCGGCTCGGAGGCCCTGGACTCCACGAGGAGGAACACCGCGCCGAGGAGGACCGAACCGCCGACCATGGCGGCGGACTGCCAGGACATCCAGTCGTACTTGTCGCCCGCGAAGGTGACCCAGACCAGGAGCAGGGAGACGGCGGCGCTGATGAAGAAGGCACCCGCCCAGTCGACCTTGACCTGACGCTTCACGACGGGCAGCTTCAGGGTCTTCTGCAGCACGATCAGCGCGATCAGCGCGAAGGGCACGCCGACGTAGAAGCACCAGCGCCAGCCGAGCCAGTCGGTGTCGGTGATGACGCCGCCGAGCAGCGGACCGCCGACGGTGGCGACGGCGAAGGTCGCACCGAGGTAGCCGCTGTACCGGCCGCGCTCACGCGGGGCGATCATGGCGGCCAGGATGATCTGGGAGAGGGCGGTCAGACCGCCGACGCCGATGCCCTGCACCACGCGGCAGGCGATCAGCATGCCGGTGTTCTGCGAGAGACCGGCGACGATCGAGCCCGTGACGTAGATGACCAGGGCTATCTGGACCAGCAGCTTCTTGGAGAAGAGGTCCGCCAGCTTGCCCCAGAGCGGGGTGGTCGCCGTCATCGACAGCAGGGCGGCGGTGACGACCCAGGTGTAGGCGGACTGGCCGCCGCCGAGGTCGGTGATGATCTGGGGGAGCGCGTTCGAGACGATCGTCGAGGACAGGATGGCGACGAACATGCCGAGCAGCAGCCCGGAGAGCGCCTCCATGATCTGCCGGTGCGTCATCGGGGCACCGGAGTCGTCGGTCCGGCCTTCCCGTACACCCGTGGCAGGTGCGGTGGTAGCCATGAGGTTCCTTTGCGAGTACGTGGGCGTACGCGGGCGTACGTGAAGTCCGCTGCGGTCGGATGTGTGACCCGAGGACGGGGCGATCCGGGGATCCGGCGATCCGGGGATCAGGTGATCCGAGGGTCGGGGAATCCGGGGATCGGGTGATCCGGGGATCAGGTGATCCGAGGATCGAGCGATCGAGGGATCCGGGGATCCGGGGATCGAGGGATCCCCGGGTCAGGGGTTGACCCGGCAGTCCCCGAAGGCGTCGCGCAGCCGGGAAAGCATGGTGGTGAGCAGTACGACGTCGTCGTCGGACCACTCCGCGAGGTGGCGGGCGAAGGCATCGGCGACCCGGCGGTCGAGCTCGCCGAGCATCGCGTAACCCTCGGGGGTGAGTCGCAGGATCCGGGAGCGCTTGTCGTCCGGGTCGGGCAGCCGCTCGATCCAGCCGTACTCCACGGTGTGGGCCACGTGGCGGCTGCACACGGACATGTCGACGGCCATGAGTTCGGCCAGCCGGCTCATCCGCATGTCGCCGTGGTGCTTGACGAGGGCGAGCACGGCCGCCGCTCCGCCCTGGCAGTGGGCGGGCAGGACGCGTGCGACGCCACGCTTGACGGCACCGATGGCGCTCACCGCCCGGGCGAGCTCCTCGTACCGGTTCAGCGTCTCCATCGAGCTCCCCCAACATCTTGTTGCTTAGGGCAACCATAGAGATTGATGGTTGCTTCAGGCAAACTAAATCGGTCAAAGCGCGCTAAAGAATCGGTAAAGGGGGGCCGGGAGGGGAGGGAAGGCGGGAGTCCTGGGGCGAGGGCGGTACGGGAGGAGGGCGGGGCTTGGGTAGGGAAGCCCTGTTTCGCTAGGGTCCGGGCCATGGCACACAACCCCCAAGCACCGTACGGCCAGGGCGGCCAGGGCCCCGAGGGCTCCTACGACCCCGCCGGCAGCACCCAGATGTTCCGCGCCTTCGTCGACGAGGGCGCCGCCCCTCAGCAGCAGAACCACCAGCAGGGACAGCGGCAGCAGCAGTACCAGACCACGACCCACTCCTCGGGCCCGCGCGTCGGCGTGATCGTCGGCGTCGTCGTCGCGATCGCCGTCCTGGCGGGCGTGGCCTGGCTGGCGCTGGGCTGACCCGTCCCATCGAAGGCGCCCACGGGGAGAGGGCGGCCGCGACGGGGCCCTCAGGGCTCCCGCGCGACCGCCCTCTTTCCTTCCCCGGCCCCTCCCCCCGCGAGGCGCGGCCCCCTACGGTGACCCGCATGGACCGCAGCCCCCAGCTCCACCGGCACTGGCCCGCACTCGCCGGCACCCTGCCGTACCTGCCGCTCGGCGCCGCCCCCACCCCCGTACGCCCACTCACCGGCCTCGGGACCCGCACCCCGATCTGGGTCAAGGACGAGAGCGGATACGGCGACGGCGGCTGGGGCGGCAACAAGGTCCGCAAACTGGAATGGCTCCTCCCCGACGCCCGGCGACGCGGCGCCCGCACCCTCCTCAGCGTCGGCGGCCTCGGCACGAACTGGGGCCTCGCCGCCGCCCTCTACGCCCGCGAACAGGGCCTCGACGTCGCCCTCGCCCTCGTCGACCACCCCGTCGACGCCCACGTCCGCGCCCAACTCGCCCGACTGCGAGCCTCCGGCGCCACCCTCCACTTCCCGCACACCAAGAACCGCCTGATCCTCTCGCTGCCCTGGCTGCTCACCCGCCACACACGGGGCCTGCGCCTCCCGTACGTACTCCCCGCCGGCGGCTCGTCGCCGCTCGGGACCTTGGGATACGTCGAGTGCGCGCTGGAACTGGCCGGGCAGGTGGCGGACGGACTCCTCCCCGAACCCGCCTGGATCGTGACACCCGTCGGCTCGGGCGGCACCGCCGCCGGACTCGCCCTCGGCCTGCGCCTGGCCGGGCTCCGCACCCGGGTCCTCGCCGTCGTCGTCAACGACACGCTGCGCCTGGACGGCGCCCGGCTCACGGCACTCGCGGGCAAGGCGGAACGGCTGCTACGGGCCCGGGGCGCCGCGCTGCCGCCGGTACGGGTCGGGGCCGAGGACCTCGTCACCGAGTACGGGTGGCTGGGCGAGGGCTACGCCCACCCCACGGACCAGGGCGCGCGGGCCCTGCGCCGGGCGGCGGAGGCGGCGGCCCTGGACCTCGAACCCGTCTACACGGCCAAGGCGATGGCGGCGCTGCTGGCCCTGGAGGAGCGGGGGCGCTTCGCGGACACCGACGGGCCCGTGGTCTTCCTGAACACCTTCGGGCCGAGGTCGGACGGGTTCTAGGGGTGGGGGTGGTGGGTCGGCTTCTGGTGCGGCCGCCCTTTTTCCGAGTGTGGCCCCCGTGGCCGGGCCGTCAAGGGCGCTCCCTGCGGTCGCGTCGCTTCGCGATTCCGCTG
>NZ_JBFBNW010000026.1:0-115418 GCF_040683955.1 Streptomyces sp. NPDC093111
GGGCGGGCACGCGCGCGTGCCCGCCCCACGAGGGAGCCACGGACTCAGCCGAAGACGGCCAGGCTCTTCGCCTTGCCGCGCTGCGCCTCGACGAGGGCGATCAGCCGGTCCCCCGGACCGAAGACCGCGACCGCGCCCGGCGGGAACTCCGGCATGTCCAGGCGGACGCCGTTCAGCAGGAGCTGGGCCCGCTTCTCGTCGACCTCCCAGCGCGGGAACGCCGCCGCGGCCGCGTCGGCGACCGGCATGATCGTGAGCTCCTCCTGGAGCTGCTCCAGGGTGCGCGCGGACTCCAGCTTGTACGGGCCGACCCGGGTGCGGCGCAGCGCGGTCAGATGACCGCCCACACCGAGCCCGGCGCCCAGGTCACGGGCGAGCGCCCGGATGTACGTACCGGAGGAGCAGACGACGGAGACCACCAGGTCCATGACCGGGGTGCCGTCCTCGGCGGTGTCCTCGCGCACGTCGTACACGCGGAAGGAGGAGACGGTCACCGGACGGGCCGGGATCTCGAACTCCTCGCCGCCGCGCACGCGCGCGTAGGACCGCTTGCCGTCGATCTTGATGGCCGAGACCTTCGACGGCACCTGCATGATGGCGCCGGTGAGCTCGGCGACCCCGGCGTCGATCTGCTCGCGGGTGACCTTCGAAGCGTCGACCGACGCCGTGATCTCGCCCTCGGCGTCGTCGGTGATCGTGGTCTGCCCGAGCCGGATCGTGCCCACGTACTCCTTCTCGGTCAGCGCGAGGTGACCGAGCAGCTTGGTCGCCCGCTCCACGCCGAGGACGAGGACGCCCGTCGCCATGGGGTCGAGCGTGCCGGCGTGGCCGACGCGGCGGGTCTTGGCGATCCCCCGCATCTTGGCCACGACGTCGTGCGAAGTGAAGCCCGACGGCTTGTCGACGATGACAAGCCCTCCCGTGGGCTCCGGCCGGGAGGCGCCGCCGGACGTCTTCTGTGCGGTGCTCATTCGGCGGCTTCGTCCTCGCCCTGCTTCTTGTAGGGGTCCGCCCCACCGGCGAACGTCGCGCCCGAGGACGCGTCGCGCACCTTGGCGTCCGAGGCCCGCACCTGGTCGAGGAGGTCCTCGATGTTCTTGGCGGTCTCCGGGAGGGCGTCCGCCACGAAGGTGAGCGTCGGGGTGAACTTGGTGCCCGCGGCCCGGCCGACGGCCGACCGCAGGACGCCCTTGGCGCTCTCCAGTCCGGCGGCGGCGCTGGCCCGCTCCTCCTCGTCCCCGTAGACCGTGTAGAAGACCGTGGCCTCCCGCAGGTCACCGGTGACGCGGGTGTCCGTGATGGTCACGTGCGTACCCAGGCGCGGGTCCTTGATGCCGCGCTGCAGCTTCTCGGCGACCACCTCCCGGATGAGGTCCGCCAGCTTCTTCGCCCGCGCGTTGTCGGCCACTGGTCCTTCTCCTCTTTCTTGCCTTGCTTGCTGAGTTCAGTCTTCGTCGGTGTGGAGCCTGCGTCTAACCGAGAGCAGTTCCACCTCCGGCCGGGCGGCGACCAGGCGCTCGCACCGGTCCAGTACCTCGCTGAGGTGCCCCGGGTCGCCCGACACCATCGCGACGCCGATCTCGGCCCGCCGGTGGAGGTCCTGGCCCGACACCTCCGCCGCGCTCACGGAGAACTTCCGCTGGAGCTCGGCGACGATCGGCTTGACGACGGAGCGCTTCTCCTTCAGCGACCGGACGTCGCCGAGGAGCAGATCGAAGGACAGCGTCCCCACATACATGTATGCCCGGATGTCCCGCCGGTTCGGGTTCATGGCCCCGCCAACCACTTGGCAGGGACATCAGAACCGTACACGGAACGGCCGGGGCCGATCGACGGAATTCCTTCCCGCCGACCGGCCCCGGATCAACGCTGTACGTCAGGCGCGCGGCTTCTCGCGCATCTCGTACGTCGCGATGACGTCGTCGATCTTGATGTCGTTGAAGTTTCCGAGGTTGATACCACCCTCGAAGCCCTCGCGGATCTCCGTGACGTCGTCCTTGAAGCGGCGCAGACCCTCGATGTTGAGGTTCTCCGCGATGACCTTGCCGTCGCGGATGAGGCGCGCCTTGGTGTTGCGCTTGACCTCGCCCGAGCGGATGAGGACACCGGCGATGTTGCCCAGCTTGGACGAGCGGAAGACCTCGCGGATCTCCGCCGTACCGAGCTCGACCTCTTCGTACTCCGGCTTGAGGAGGCCCTTGAGCGCCGCCTCGATCTCCTCGATCGCCTGGTAGATGACCGAGTAGTACCGGACGTCGACGCCCTCGCGCTCCGCCATCTGCGCGGCACGGCCGGCCGCACGGACGTTGTAGCCGATGACGATGGCGTCGGAGCCCATGGCCAGGTCGATGTCGGACTCGGTGACCGCACCCACACCGCGGTGCAGGATGCGGATGTCGACCTCTTCGCCGACGTCGAGCTGGAGCAGCGAGGACTCGAGAGCCTCGACCGCACCGGACGCGTCGCCCTTGATGATGAGGTTGAGTTCCTGGACCAGACCGGCCTTGAGCACCTTGTCGAGGTCCTCGAGGGACACCCGGCGGACGCGCTTGGCGAAGGCGGCGTTGCGCTCACGCGCAGCGCGCTTCTCGGCGATCTGGCGGGCCGTGCGGTCCTCGTCGACGACGAGGAAGTTGTCGCCGGCGCCCGGAACGTTGGTCAGACCGAGAACCAGGACCGGAGTCGACGGGGTCGCCTCCTCGACGTTGTTGCCCTTGTCGTCGAGCATCGCCCGGACGCGGCCGTACGCGTCGCCGACGACCATCGTGTCGCCGATGCGCAGCGTTCCGCGCTGGACGAGGACGGTCGAGACGGCACCGCGGCCACGGTCGAGGTGGGACTCGATCGCAATACCCTGCGCGTCCTGGTCCGGGTTGGCCCGGAGGTCGAGCGAGGCGTCGGCGGTGAGGACCACGGCCTCCAGCAGGGAGTCGATGTGCAGACCCTGCTTGGCGGAGATGTCGACGAACATGGTGTCGCCGCCGTACTCCTCGGCCACCAGACCGAACTCGGTCAGCTGGCCACGGACCTTGACCGGGTCCGCGCCCTCGACGTCGATCTTGTTGACCGCGACCACGATCGGCACACCGGCCGCCTTGGCGTGGTTCAGCGCCTCGATCGTCTGGGGCATCACACCGTCGTTGGCCGCCACCACGAGGATCGCGATGTCGGTCGACTTCGCACCACGGGCACGCATGGCGGTGAACGCCTCGTGACCCGGGGTGTCGATGAAGGTGATGCGACGCTCTTCGCCGTTGACCTCGGTACCGACCTGGTAGGCACCGATGTGCTGGGTGATGCCACCGGCCTCGCCCGCGACCACGTTGGTCTTGCGGATCGCGTCGAGGAGTCGGGTCTTACCGTGGTCGACGTGACCCATGACGGTCACGACCGGCGGACGGGACACGAGCGCCTCTTCGCCGCCCTCGTCCTCGCCGAACTCGATGTCGAAGGACTCGAGCAGCTCGCGGTCCTCCTCCTCGGGGCTGACGATCTGAACGACGTAGTTCATCTCTTCGGCCAGCATGACGAGCGTGTCGTCGGTGACGGACTGCGTCGCCGTGACCATCTCGCCGAGGTTCATCATCACCGCGACGAGCGACGCCGGGTTGGCGCCGATCTTCTCGGCGAAGTCGGTGAGGGACGCACCGCGCGACAGGCGAATGATCTCGCCGCCACCGCGGGGAAGCATCACGCCGCCCACGGACGGGGCCTGCATGGCCTCGTACTCCTGGCGCCTCTGACGCTTCGACTTGCGACCACGACGCGCGGGACCGCCGGGACGACCGAAGGCGCCCTGCGTGCCACCACGGCCACCCGGACCGCCGGGACGGCCACCGAAGCCACCGGGACGACCGCCGAAGCCGCCGCCACCGCCGCCGGGACCACCCGGACGACCGCCGCCGCCACCACCGGGACCACCGGGACGGCCGGCGAAGCCGCCGCCACCGCCGCCGGGACCGGCCGGACGACCGGCGAAGCCGGGACGACCGCCACCGCCGCCGCCGGGACCACCCGGACGACCGCCGGGACCACCGGGACCACGACCGCCGGGACCGGGGCGCGGGCCGGCAGCGGGACGCTGCGGCATCATGCCCGGGTTCGGACGGTTACCGCCGGGCGCGCCGCCCGGACGGGGAGCCTGCGGACGAGGCATGCCACCCGGGGTCGGACGCGCGGCGCCACCCTGGGGACGCGGGGCGCCGGGAACGCCGCCCTGGCCCTGCGGACGCGGAGCGCCACCCGGAGCACCGGCACCGCCGGGACGCGGGGCGCCACCCTGCGGACGGGGCGACTGGGGGCGCGCCATGCCGGTGGAGCCACCGGACGTGAAGGGGTTGTTGCCCGGACGCGGGCCGGCCGGGCGACCGCCCGGACGCGGGGCCTGCTGGCCGGGACGCGCGGCCTGCTGACCCGGACGCGGCGCCTGCTGGCCCGGACGGGCAGCGGCGGGACGCGGACCGGGGGCGGCACCGCCCGCACGGGGACCGGCGGCCGGAGCCGTCGGAGCCGTCGGGGGGGCCGTGAACTCCGGGGTGGTCGGAGCCGGCGCGGCGGGCGCGGGCTTCGGGGCCGGCTTCGGACCCGGACGCGGGCCGGAGGCGGCCGGAGCCGCGGAGGGGGTGCTGCTCACGGGCGCGGCCGGAGTGACCGGCGCCGCGGGCGCGGCGGGGGCCGGCTTGGGGGCCGGGGCGCCGGGCTTGGGGGCAGCGGGGCGAGCCGCGGCGGCCGGGGACGGCGCTGCGGGCTTCGCGGGGGAAGGCGTCGCCTTGCGGGGCGCGCCGGGCTTGGCAGCGGTCTTGCCGGCGTTGCCGCCGGGACCCTGCAAAGCGTCAGTCAACTTGCGCACGACCGGCGCCTCGATCGTCGAGGACGCCGAACGGACGAATTCACCGAGTTCTTGGAGCTTGGCCATGACGACCTTGCTCTCCACTCCGAACTCCTTGGCGAGCTCGTATACCCGGACCTTAGCCACTTCGCTCCTTTTAGGTCCGGTTACCGCCGGACCGTCGCTACTTCATGGGCGTACTCATCGCGTACTCATCGAGTGCTCATCGCAATCTCGACCTACTTCCAACTCGCGAGGTACCTGACCGCACGGGATTCCGTGCCGTACTTCTTGTCACTGCGGTGCCGCCTGGTCGACCTGGTCGGCCTGCTCGACGTGGTGGCGGAGTGCCGCCGTGTCGAGCGGCCCCGGAGCCTTGAAGGCCCTGGGGAAAGCGCGGCGGCGGACCGCCAGGTCGAGACAGACCACGGCGGGGTGCACGTACGCACCCCGGCCGGGCAGCGTACCGCGATGATCGGGGACGCACTCGTCCTTATTCATCACGATCCGCAGTAGGTCGCTCTTGGCCGTTCGCACCCGGCATCCCACACAGGTTCGCTCAGGGCACGCTCGGGCATGCGTCCGGCCAGACACGATAAGTCTACCTCCCCGTACCGACCTCACCCGTTCGGGGCAAAAATCGAACAGCTGTTGGCCAAATTCGGTCTCAGTCCCGCGGGTCCGAGACCTCGGTGTCGGGGCGGATGTCGATCCGCCAGCCGGTCAGACGGGCGGCCAGACGGGCGTTCTGCCCCTCCTTGCCGATCGCCAGCGACAGCTGGTAGTCGGGCACCGTCACCCGCGCGGAACGGGCGGCCAGATCCACGATCTCGACCTTGGAGACCCGCGCCGGGGAGAGGGCGTTCGCCACCATCTCGGCCGGGTCGTCCGACCAGTCGACGATGTCGATCTTCTCGCCGAGCAGCTCGGCCATGACGTTGCGCACCCGGCTGCCCATCGGGCCGATGCAGGCGCCCTTGGCGTTCAGGCCCGAACGGGTGGAACGGACGGCGATCTTGGTGCGGTGACCGGCCTCACGGGCGATGGCCGAGATCTCGACCGAGCCGTCGGCGATCTCCGGCACCTCCAGGGCGAAGAGCTTCTTCACCAGATTGGGGTGCGTGCGCGACAGGGTGACGGACGGACCGCGGACACCCTTCGCCACCCGGACGACGTACGTGCGCAGTCGCAGACCGTGCGTGTAGTCCTCGCCCGGCACCTGCTCCTGCACCGGAAGGATGGCCTCCAGCTTGTCGTCCAGCTTGACGAGGACGTTCTTCGGGTCCTTGCCCTGCTGCACCTGGCCGGCCACGATGTCGCCCTCACGGCGGGCGTACTCGCCGAAGGTGACGTCGTTCTCGGCGTCGCGCAGACGCTGCTGGATGACCTGGCGGGCGGTGCTCGCGGCGATCCGGCCGAAGTCCGACGGCGTGTCGTCGAACTCCTTGGGCTGCTGCCCCTCCTCCAGGTCGTCCTGGTCTTCCTTCGCCCACACCGTCACGTGACCGGTGGCCCGGTTCAGCTCCACGCGCGCGTGGCGGCGGGCGTCGGGGGTGCGGTGGTAGGCGATGAGGAGGGCCGACTCGATCGCCTCGACCAGCATCTCGAAGGAGATTTCCTTCTCCTGCGCCAAGCCCTTCAGAAGCTTCACGTCGATGTCCACGGCTACGCCTCCTCTTCCTTCTTGTCCTTGCGGTTGAACTCGATCTCGACACGCGCCTTGGCGATCTCGGAGAACTCGACCCGGCGGGCGGTGGCCTTGCGGCCCTTCACGCCCGGCACCTCGGTGTCGAGGCCGTCCTCGTCCACGGCGATGATCCGGGTGACCAGCTCGCCGCCCTCGTCCAGCTGGAGCTTCACCAGGCGGCCGACGGCGCGCACGTAGTGGCGGTGCTGGGTCAGGGGGCGGTCGGCGCCGGGGGAGCTGACTTCGAGGACGTACTCGCCCTCGCCCATCACGTCGCTCTCGTCCAGCGTCTCGGAGATGGCGCGGCTCAGCTCGGCGCAGGCGTCGAGCTCGACGCCCTCCTCCGAATCGACGATGACCCTCAGCAGTCCGCGGCGGCCGGCCCGGGACACCTCGATCTCCTCGAGGTCGAGGTCCTTCGCGTGAACGAGCGGCTCCAGAAGACCGCGCAGCCGTTCGCTCTGGGTGGTGCTCATCCGGGTGACTCCTCGGCCGCGTGTGCTGTTGTGGGTTCGTCGCGTGTCAGATCAAAGGGTATCCGGTCCAGAAGGGTGTTGCCGTCCACCGGGCCGGGGGCCGCGGGTACGCTCGCCAGCGGTGATCTTCGAATATCTGAGCGTGAGGGAGAAGGCGTGAAGACCATCGGCAGGCGCGCGCTCCTGACAGCGGGCGCGGCGGGCACCGCGGCGGCGCTCGCCGGCTGCACCTCCCCCGGCGACACGCGCCCCGCGCCTCCCAGCGCCGCCGAACGCGCCGCGCGCGCCGAGGCCGCGCTGCGCACACGCTCGGCGGCGACCGGCCGCACGCTGCTCGGCCGGTACGACGCGGTGCTCAGCGCGCACCCCTCGCTCGCCGGCCGGCTCGCGCCGCTGCGAGCCTCGGTCGCGGCCCACGTGAAGGCGCTCGGCGAGGGCGGCACGCCCCCGGCACCCGCCCCGAAGCCCACCCCGCCCGCGACCCCGACCGGGTCCGGCACCCCCCACTCCCCCGCCGCGCCCGGCCCCCGCTCCCCCGCCGCACCCAGCCCCCGTTCCCCCGCCGCGCCCGCCCCCGTACCGGCCGATCCGGCGGTCGCCCTCACCGAACTGGCCGCCGCCGAACGGGCGACCGCCGACACCCACACGGCCACGCTCCTGACGGCGCCGCCCGAGTACGCCCGGCTGCTCGCCTCCGTCGCCGCCGCCGGCGCGGCCCACGCCTATCTGCTCACCGAAGGGGGCCGCGGATGACCGCGCTCGACGCGGCGCAGGCCGCACTCGCCGCCGAGCACGCCGCCGTGTACGGGTACGGGGTCGTCGGTGCCCGTGTCGGCGAGACCCGGCGGGCCGAGGCCACCGCCGCGTACGAGGGCCACCGCGCCCGCCGGGACGCGCTCCGCCGCACCGTCCGGGACCTGGGCGGCGACCCGGTGGCCGCCGCCGCGGCGTACGAGCTGCCGTTCGACGTGCCGGACGCCGCCGCGGCCGTACGCCTCGCGGCCGTCCTGGAGGACCGGGTCGCCGGGGTCTACTCGGATCTGGTGCGCTCCGCCGACGGCCCGCTGCGCAAGGACGCGGCGGCCGCGCTGCGCGAGGCGGCGGTCCGGGCGGTCCGCTGGCGCGGCAGCGACGTAACCTTTCCTGGGCTCGCCGAACGGGCGTAGTACCCGCCTGACACCGAGGAAACGAAGGAACAAGGCACGCATGGGTTTCGAACCGCCGCCGCGACTGGTGCGGGCGCTCGGTGAGACGTACGGGGAAGCCGTCGCGGCCGAGTGGCTCGACACGCTGCCCGAGCTCGCCCGGGACACGCTGGAGCACGCCGGTCTGGTCGCCGAACGGGTGATGGCCCCGGGCGGTCGGAGCAGCCTCGTCGTCCTCGTCCCGCAGGCCGCCCTGAAGCTGGCGCCCGCCGTCGCCCGCCCCGACCTGGAGCGGGACGCCCTCGCGCACTGGAACGGCTGGGGCGCGGTGCGCCTGCTCGGCGGCACCGAGGAGGGCGGGCTGCTCCTGGAGCGGCTGCACCCCGAGGTCTCGCTGCGCTCGCTGCCCGAGGCCAAGGCGCTCCTGGAGGCCGCCGGGACGGTACGGCGGCTCTGGGTGGAGCCGCCCGCCGGCCACGGCTTCGAGACGGTCGCCGAGCGGACCGGGCGGCAGGCCGCGGCGATGGCCGCGCACCGCGCCGACGACGAGGCCGGCGCGCTGGTCACGGCCGCGCTCGCGGCCCGCGAGGAGCTGCTGGCGGGCGAGTCCGAGACGCTGCTGCTGCACGGCCGCTTCCGCCAGGGCAAGGTCCTCGCGGGTGACCGGGTGCCGTGGCTCGCGGTCGGCCCCGAGCCGCTGGTCGGTGAGCGGGCCTTCGACCTGGCGCGGCTCGTGCGGGACCGGGTGGAGGACCTGGTGGCCGCGTCCGCGGGGGCCTCGGCGGCCCGCCGGCGGGTGAACAAGCTGGCCGACGCGCTGGACATGGACCGGGAGCGGCTGCGCGGCTGGACGCTCTTCCGGGCGGTCGAGTCCGCGACGCGCGCGCTCGACGCGGGGCGGTCGGCGGATGCGGAGCTGCTCCTGGAGTTCGCGGGCTGGCTGTAGGGGAATACCCTTTTTGTATCCCTTTCCCAGGGAGCCCGTCATGATCCAAGAGGTGTTGATAGCAGTCGTGGGGGCGGGGGCGGCGATCGCGGTGTACGCGGGCGCCGCGGCGCGGGTGGTGAAGCAGTACGAGCGCGGCGTGGTGTTCCGCTTCGGGCGGCTCGTCGAGGGGGTGCGTCAGCCCGGCTTCCAGATGATCGTCCCGATGGTCGAGCACATGCACAAGGTGAACATGCAGATCGTCACCATGCCCGTGCCGGCCCAGGAGGGCATCACCCGGGACAACGTGACCGTGCGGGTCGACGCAGTCGTCTACTTCAAGGTCGTGGACGCGGCGGACGCGCTGGTGCGCGTGGAGGACTACAAGTTCGCCGTCTCGCAGATGGCGCAGACCTCGCTGCGGTCGATCATCGGCAAGAGCGACCTCGACGACCTGCTGTCCAACCGCGAGAAACTCAACCAGGGCCTGGAGCTGATGCTCGACAGTCCGGCGATGGGCTGGGGCGTCGCGATCGACCGGGTGGAGATCAAGGACGTCTCGCTGCCGGAGACGATGAAGCGCTCGATGGCCCGGCAGGCCGAGGCGGACCGGGAGCGGCGGGCCCGGGTGATCAACGCGGACGCGGAGCTGCAGGCGTCGAAGAAGCTGGCGGAGGCGGCGCGCCAGATGGAGGACACGCCGTCCGCGTTGCAGCTGCGGCTGCTCCAGACGGTGATGGCGGTCTCGGCGGAGAAGAACTCGACCCTGGTCCTGCCGATCCCGGTCGAACTGCTGCGCTTCCTGGAACGCGCGGGCGGCGGGCCGGAGCCGGCGGAACCGCCGAGGGCGCGGCCGAAGCCGCCGCCGGCGGTACTGCCGCCCTCCGACGCGTACCTGAAGGGCGCGGCGGACGCGACGGAGGGCGTCGAGGACCTGACGGGGGCGTCGGTGGAGCCGGCACCGCGGGAGGACGACGGCGCGGGTTCCTGACACGGCCGGGGCACCGGAAAGGCCCCCGCCCCGCCGGGGAACGGCGGGGCGGGGGCCTTCGGCGGGTCAGAGGGTCACGCGCTCAGGCGGGCGATCGCCTCGTCGACCGGGAGCTCCTCGCGCTCGCCGGTGCGGCGGTCCTTCAGCTCGACGACGCCCTCGGCGGCGCGGCGGCCGGCGACGAGGATCTTCGGGACGCCCATGAGCTCGGCGTCGGTGAACTTGACGCCCGGGGAGACGCCCGCGCGGTCGTCGACGAGGACCCGCAGACCGGCGGCGGCCAGCTTGTCGGAGACCTCCAGGGCGAGCTCGATCTGCTGGGCCTTGCCGGCCGCGACGACGTGGACGTCGGCCGGGGCGATCTCGGCGGGCCAGCACAGGCCCTTGTCGTCGGCGGTCTGCTCGGCGAGGGCGGCGACGGCGCGCGAGACGCCGATTCCGTAGGAGCCCATGGTCACGCGGACCGGCTTGCCGTTCTGGCCGAGGACGTCCAGCTTGAGCGCGTCGGCGTACTTGCGGCCGAGCTGGAAGATGTGGCCGATCTCGATCGCGCGGTCCAGCTTCAGGCCGGTGCCGCACTTCGGGCAGGGGTCGCCGTCCTGGACGACGACGACGTCGACGTACTCCTCGACCTCGAAGTCGCGGCCCGCGACGACGTTCTTGGTGTGGGTGCCGGGCTTGTTGGCGCCGGTGATCCACGCCGTGCCCGGGGCGACGCGCGGGTCGGCGATGTACGTGACCTTCTCCAGGCCCTGCGGGCCGACGTAGCCGCGGACCAGGTCGGTGCGCTCGGCGAAGTCGGACTCGGTGACCATCTCGACCGTCGCGGGGGCGAAGTGCGCCTCGACCTTGCCGAGGTCGACCTCTCGGTCGCCCGGCACGCCGACGGCGACGATCTCGCCGTCGACCTTCACGAGGAGGTTCTTCAGCGTGGCGGAGGCCGGGACGCCGAGGGAGGCGGCGAGGGTCTCGATGGTCGGGGTGTCGGGGGTGGGGATCTCCTCGGCGGCCGGGACGGCGGAGCCGTCGACGGGCGTGAGCGCGTAGGTGATCGCCTCGGTGTTGGCGGCGAAGTCGCAGTTCGGGCAGTCGGCGAAGGTGTCCTCGCCGGCCTCGGCCGGGGCGAGGAACTCCTCGGACTTCGAGCCGCCCATCGCGCCCGCGGTGGCGGCGCAGATGCGGTAGTCGAGGCCCAGGCGCTCGAAGACGCGCTGGTACGCCTGGCGGTGCAGGGCGTAGGCGTGCGCGAGGCCCTCGTCCTCGGTGTCGAAGGAGTACGAGTCCTTCATGAGGAACTCGCGGCCGCGCAGGATGCCGGCGCGGGGGCGGGCCTCGTCGCGGAACTTCGACTGGATCTGGTACAGGATGACCGGCAGGTCCTTGTAGGAGGACGCCTGGTCCTTCACGAGGAGCGTGAAGATCTCCTCGTGGGTCGGGCCGAGGAGGTAGTCGCCGCCCTTGCGGTCCTGGAGGCGGAACAGCTCGGCGCCGTACTCGTCCCAGCGGCCGGTCGCCTCGTAGGGCTCGCGGGGCAGCAGGGCCGGCAGGGAGACCTCCTGGGCGCCGATGGCGTCCATCTCCTCGCGGACGACGCGCTCGACGTTGGCGAGGACCTTCTTGCCCAGCGGCAGCCAGCTCCAGATGCCGGCGGCGGTCCGGCGCACGTAGCCCGCGCGGACGAGCAGCTTGTGGCTGAGGACCTCGGCGTCCGCCGGGTCGTCGCGCAGCGTCTTCGCCATCAACTTCGACATGCGCTGGACCGGTGCGTTGGCCATGGTTCTCGTACTCCTGCCGGTGGGTGTCCCCCCGTTCGAGCGCGGCCGAGCGTGGGGGAGGGTCTTGGCTAGGAGGTTAGCCGGGCGGGGGCGGGTCGGTGAAATCAGTTCCCGCGCCTGAGCGGCAGGGGTGCGCCCATGACCGCGTACGGGCGGGGCGCGCTGGGGAAGTGGACCTGCCGGGCGAGGTCGACGTAGCCGAGGGAGGCGTACAGGCCGCGGGCGGGGCTGTCGGTGTCGATGGCGGAGAGGATGGAGCGGGGCAGCTCGGAGCCGTCGGTGAGGGTGGTGATCAGCTCGCGGCCGATGCCGCGGCCCTGGAAGGCCGGGTGGACGTGCAGCTCGGTGATGACGAAGGAGTCGTCGAGCCAGCCCTGGCTGCCGGTGGCGCGCAGATACGGCTCGACGATCGTGGACCACCAGTGGGCGCGGTCGTTGGGCATCCCGTACACGAAGCCGACGAGCCTGCCGTCGGGCGTGGTCGCCCCGTGGGCGCGGGCGCCGGGGTTGAGCAGGTGGCGCAGCACGATGTGGCGGCGTACGACGATCTCGTCCGCGTCGAGCCCGAAGGCCTGGGCCTGCACGTCGAGCGCCTCGTCCACGCGCGCGGCGAGATTGACGGGCCCGATCACGACCTTCGTGTCATCCATGCGCCGCACCCTACAAGCCGTGCGGGTGCTTCAGAACAGCACGCTCATGAAGGCGCCGACCTCGTCGAAGCCGACGCGGCGGTAGGCGGCCCTGGCGGGGGTGTTGTAGTCGTTCACGTAGAGGCTGACGAGGGGGGCGACGTCGGCGAGCGCGTACTGGAGGACGGCGGCCATGCCGGTCTCGGAGAGGCCGCGGCCGCGGTGTTCGGGGGCGACCCAGACGCCCTGGATCTGGCAGGCCTGGCGGGTGGCGGCGCCGATCTCGGCCTTGAAGACGACCTTGCCGTCCTCGATGCGGGCGAAGGAGCGGCCGGAGCCGACGAGCTCGGCGACGCGGGCCTGGTAGAGGAGTCCGCCGTCGCCGGACATCGGGGAGATGCCGACCTCCTCGGTGAACATGGCCACGCAGGCGGGCATGATCACCTCCATCTCGTCCTTGCGGACCCGGCGGACCAGCGGGTCGGGGGCGACGGTGGTGGAGGGTCCGTCGGCGACCATCAGCGGCTGGTGGGCGCGGACGTCGCGGGCGGGGCCCCAGCCGGGCTCCAGGAGCCGCCAGAGCTGGGCGGTGGGGCCGGCGGGGCCGACGATCGAGGAGCAGCGGCGGCCGACCCGGCGGGCCCGGTCGGCGAAGGCGCGGACGGCCTCGGGGGTGGCGCAGAGGGGGACCAGGTTGGCGCCGGAGTAGCAGAGCGAGCGCAGCTGCCCGTCGGCGTACCAGCCCCACATCTCGCCGCCGAGGCGCCAGGGGTCGAGGCCGGCGACCTGGACGCGGGCGGTCACGAAGGCGTTCTCGACGGGGGCGCTCTCCAGGACGGCGAGCGCGGCGCCGAGGTCGGCGGGTTCGAGGACCCGGGTGGTGGTCTGCGTCAACACGAGGGGGCCTCACCGTGCGGTTTCTGCTGGTCTCCGCACTTTACCCCCGTCCTCCGCGGGCCGGGGCGCGCGAAGCCCCTCCGCCCTGGGGACGGAGGGGCTTCGGGAGCGCGGTGGGTCAGACGCCGATGGCGACGGTCGGCTCGCCGCTGGCGACGCCGTCCTTCTCCATCTGCTCGGCGATCTTGAGGGCCTCTTCGATGAGGGTCTCGACGATCTTCGACTCGGGGACGGTCTTGATGACCTCGCCCTTCACGAAGATCTGGCCCTTGCCGTTGCCGGAGGCGACGCCGAGGTCGGCCTCGCGGGCCTCGCCGGGGCCGTTGACGACGCAGCCCATGACGGCGACGCGCAGCGGGACCTCCATGCCCTCCAGGCCGGCGGTGACCTCCTCGGCCAGCTTGTAGACGTCGACCTGGGCGCGTCCGCAGGACGGGCAGGAGACGATCTCCAGACGGCGCGGCTTGAGGTTCAGCGACTCCAGGATCTGGTTGCCGACCTTGACCTCCTCGACCGGCGGGGCCGAGAGGGAGACGCGGATGGTGTCGCCGATGCCCTCGGAGAGCAGCGCGCCGAAGGCGACGGCGGACTTGATGGTGCCCTGGAAGGCGGGGCCGGCCTCGGTGACGCCGAGGTGCAGCGGGTAGTCGCAGGCGGCGGCCAGCTGGCGGTAGGCGTTGACCATGACGACCGGGTCGTTGTGCTTGACCGAGATCTTGATGTCGCCGAAGCCGTGCTCCTCGAAGAGGGATGCCTCCCAGAGGGCGGACTCGACGAGCGCCTCGGGGGTGGCCTTGCCGTACTTCGCGAGCAGACGGGCGTCGAGCGAACCGGCGTTGACGCCGATGCGGATCGGGGTGCGGGTCTCGGAGGCCGCCTTGGCGATCTCCTTGACCTTGTCGTCGAACTGCTTGATGTTGCCCGGGTTGACGCGGACCGCGGCGCAGCCGGCGTCGATCGCGGCGAACACGTACTTCGGCTGGAAGTGGATGTCGGCGATGACCGGGATCTGCGACTTCTTCGCGATGGTCGCGAGGGCGTCGGCGTCGTCCTGGGTGGGGCAGGCCACGCGGACGATCTGGCAGCCGGAGGCGGTGAGCTCGGCGATCTGCTGGAGCGTGGCACCGATGTCCGAGGTGCGGGTGGTGGTCATCGACTGCACCGACACGGGGGCGTCGCCGCCGACGGCCACCGATCCGACCTGGATCTGGCGGCTCTTGCGCCGCTCGGCCAGCTTGGTCGGGACGGAAGGCATTCCGAGAGAGATGGCGGTCATCAGCTGTACAACCCCAAGGTGTGGTTCATCGGGCTCAGGTCTTCGAGATTACCGCCCCGCGGGCGGGCGGCCGGACACCGCACGGGTTCCGGCCGTCGGCGGCTCAGGTCAGCTTCACCGGATTGACGATGTCGGCGACGAGGACGAGCAGCGTGAAGCAGACGAACACGCCTGCCACGACGTAGGCGGCCGGCATCAGCTTGGCCACGTCGAACGGGCCCGGGTCGGGGCGCCGGAAGATCCGCGCGGTGTTGCGGCGGATCGACTCCCACAGGGCGCCGGCGATGTGGCCGCCGTCGAGCGGGAGCAGCGGGAGCATGTTGAACAGGAACAGCGACACGTTGAACATGACCAGCAGGTTCATGAACCAGACGAGGATCGTCTGGGGCGGCGCGTCCACGGTCATCAGCTCGCCGCTGATGCGGGCGGCGCCGACGACGCCGACCGGCGAGTCCTGCGCGCGCTCGCCGCCGCCGAAGGCGGCGTCCCACAGGTCGGGGATCTTGCCGGGCAGGGCGATGACGGACTCGACGCCGGCCTGCAGCTGGTCGGACATCCGTGTGACGGACTGGCCGAAGGTCAGCGGCGTGACCTCGGTCTTGGAGGCGAAGCCGAGGTAGCCGGCGGGGACCGTCTGCAGCGGCTGGACGACGCGTCCGTCGGCGTCCTTCTTGTAGACCTCGTTCTTGATGAGGGTGGGGTGCAGGTCGATCCGCTGGTCGCCGCGCTGGACGGTGATGGTGGCGGGGCCGATGGTGTCGCGGATGTGGTCGGAGAGGGTGTTCCAGTCCTCGACGGCGGTGCCGTTGAAGGCGAGGATCCGGTCGCCCGGCTTCAGTCCGGCCGCGAACGCGGGCGAGACCGGGTCGCCGGTCTGGCAGGCCTCGCGCTTGGTGGACTGCGGGATGACGCACTTCTGGACGCCGGCGACCTTGGTGGTCTGCGCCTCGAAGCCGATGGCCATGGCGCTGCCGAAGAAGAGCGCGACGGCCAGGACCAGGTTCATGAACGGTCCGGCGAACATCACGATGACGCGCTTCCACGGCTTGCGCGTGTAGAAGAGCCGGTCCTCGTCGCCGGGCTGGAGCTCCTCGAAGGAGGCCTCGCGGGCGTCCTCGATCATGGAGCGCCACGGGGAGGTGGAGCGGGCCTCGATCCGGCCGTCCTTGCCTGGCGGGAACATGCCGATCATGCGGATGTAGCCGCCGGCGGGGATCGCCTTGAAGCCGTACTCGGTCTCGCCCTTCTTGCGGGACCAGATGGTGGGGCCGAAGCCGACCATGTACTGGGGCACCCGGATGCCGAACAGCTTGGCCGTGGAGAGGTGGCCGAGCTCGTGCCAGGCGATGGAGACGAGCAGGCCGAAGGCGAACAGCACCAGGCCCAGTACGTACAAGAAAACGGTCATGCGCGCGCCTCCGCGATTGCCTTCGCCGCGAGTTCCCGGGCCCGGGCCCGTGCCCAGGTCTCCGCTTCCAGGACGTCCGACACGGTGAGCGAGGTTCCCCGGTCCGGGGTGCCGTGTTCGGTGACGACCCGGGTGACCGTATCCATGATTCCGTTGAACGGCAGCCTTCCGGCGAGGAAGGCGTCCACGCACTCCTCGTTGGCGGCGTTGAAGACGGCGGGGGCCGTGCCGCCGAGCTCGCCGACGTGGCGGGCCAGGTTCACCGAGGGGAACGCCTCGTTGTCAAGGGGGAAGAACTCCCAGGTGGAGGCCGTGGTCCAGTCGAAGGCAGGGGCGGCGTCGGGGACCCGCTCGGGCCAGCCGATGCCGATGGCGATCGGGCCGCCCATGTCCGGCGGGGTGGCCTGGGCGAGCGTGGAGCCGTCCGTGAACTCGACCATCGAGTGCACGTACGACTGGGGGTGGACGACGACCTCGATGCGGTCGAACGGGATGTCGTAGAGCAGGTGGGCCTCGATGACCTCCAGGCCCTTGTTGACCAGGGTCGCGCTGTTGACCGTGATCACCGGGCCCATGGCCCAGGTCGGGTGGGCCAGCGCGTCCTCGCGGGTCACGCCCTCCAGCTCGGCCCGGGTGCGGCCGCGGAAGGGGCCGCCGGAGGCGGTGACGACCAGCTTGCGGACGTCGTCGCGGGTGCCGGCGGCGAGCGCCTGGAAGAGGGCCGCGTGCTCGGAGTCGACCGGGATGATCTGGCCCGGCTTGGCCAGCGCCTTCACCAGCGGGCCGCCGACGATCAGCGACTCCTTGTTGGCGAGCGCGAGGGTGCGGCCGGCCTCCAGGGCGGCGAGCGTGGGCGCCAGGCCGATGGAGCCGGTGATGCCGTTGAGGACGGTGTGGCAGGGGGACGCGGCGAGCCGCGTGGCGGCGTCCGGGCCGGCCAGCAGCTCGGGCAGCGGCTCGGAGCCGTACCGCGCGGTCAGCGCCTCGCGCAGCTCGGGCAGCGCCTCCTCGCGGGCCACCGCGACCGCGCCGACCCGCAGCCGGTGCGCCTGCTCGGCGAGCAGTCCGATCCGGCCGCCGGACGCGGCGAGGGCGGTGACCCGGAACCGGTCGGGGTTGCGCAGGACCAGGTCGATGGCCTGGGTGCCGATGGACCCGGTGGAGCCGAGCACGACGATGTCGCGGCGTCCGGTGGACACGTCGAAGGCGATGTGCGGGTCGGCGAGAGGAGAGGGGCGGTCGCTCATGCCCCCCATTCTTGCCTCAAAGACTGTGCGCTCCTCACAGCCCCCGGGCGAACGCCTCGAAAACGGTGTGGAAGTCCGGGAACGTCTTCCGTACGCAGCCGGGGTCGTCGAACGTGACACCGGGCGTGCGCAGCGCGGTGACGGCGAACGACATCACGATGCGGTGGTCGCCGTGGGTGGCGATCTCGACGGGTCCGGCGGGGGTGCCGGGGTGGATCTCGATCCAGTCCGGTCCGGTGTCGACGGTGACGCCGAGCGCGCGCAGGTTCTCGGCGCAGGCGTCGAGGCGGTCGCACTCCTTGACCCGGGTGTTGGCGACGTCCTCGATGCGGACCGGCCCGGCGGCGAAGGGGGCGAGGGCGGCGAGCGTCGGCATGGTGTCGGAGATGTCGCGCATGTTGACGGTGAGGCCGTTCAGGGAGCCGGTGGAGCGGACGGTGGTCCGGTCCGCCGCGACCGTCACCTCCGCGCCCATCCGGCGCAGCACGTCGACGAAGCCGAGGTCGCCCTGGAGGGCGCCGGTGCCGAGGCCGGGGACGGTGACCTCGCCGCCCGGGGTGAGGGCGGCGGCGGCGAAGAAGTAGCTGGAGGTGGAGGCGTCGGGCTCGATGGCGTAGGTGGTGGCGCGGTATCCGGTGGGCGCGACGGTGTACGTCCGGCCCTCGGGGCCGTCCTCGCGGCCGATCTCGGCGCCGAAGGACCGCATCATCGCGAGGGTGATCTCCACGTAGGGCTCGGAGACCAGGTCGGTGACGGTGATCGCGAGGCCGTCGGCGGTGAGCGGGCCGAGCATCAGCAGGGCGGTGAGGTACTGGGAGGACTGGCCGGCGTCGAGGCGGAGCGCGCCGCCCTTGATGCCGCGGCCGGTGACGGTGAGCGGGTGGTGGCCCTCGCGGTCGCCGTGGGCGAGCTCCACGCCGAGTTCGCGCAGGGCGGTGGTGAGCGGGCCGAGCGGGCGGCGGCGCATCTGGGGCGAGGCGTCGAAGCGGAAGGTGCCGTGGCCGGCGGCGGCCAGGGCGGGCAGGAAGCGGGCGGTGGTGGCGCCGTCGCGGCAGTACACGTCTGCCTCGGCGACCCCGGGCCCGGCGGGCCGGCCCTCGATGTGCCAGGCGCCGGGCTCCTGCCGTACGACGTAGCCGAGAGCCTTCAGACCTTCGGCGAAGCCCTCGGTGTCGTCGGAGCGCAACGGCCGCAGGAGCGTGGTGGTGCCTTCGGCCGCGGCGGCGAGGAAGAGCGCGCGGGCGGTGACGGACTTGGAGCCGGGGATGTCTATGACGGTCACGGGCCCCAGTCTGCCGTGGGGGACGGACCGGGGGCGGGGCGTTTCGGCCAGTGGACGGGCGGCTTCCGCCCGCCCACGGGCCGGGTGGCCGGGTCGTGCGTGACGCGGCCTACGGGATCTTCCGGTGGACGTTCTCCTCGGTCGACGGGCCTGGGGTGGTGTCGGCGATCCAGGGGCCGTCGCCGCTGGGGTCGAGGATGCCCTCCTCCAGCCAGGTGTACGAGCCCGCGAGGACGCCGTCGACGACCTTGCGGTCGAGGTCGTCGGTGTTGGCCCACAGTCGGCCGAAAAGCTCGTCCACCCGCAGCCGGGACTGGTGGCAGAAGGCGTCGGCGAGCTGGTGGGCCTCGCGGCCGTGGTCGGTGGTGGTGCGCAGGAGTTCGGCCCGTACGCAGACCGCGCTCATCGCGAAGAGCTCGGCGCCGATGTCGACGATCCGGCCGAGGAAGGCCTGCTTGAGCTCCATCTTCCCCTGCCAGCGGGACATGGCGTAGAAGGTCGAGCGGGCCAGTTTGCGGGAGGTGCGCTCGACGAACCTGAGGTGGCCGGCGAGCTCGCCGAACTCCCCGTACGCGCCGGGCAGTTGACCTTGCCCGGCGACCAGCTTCGGCAGCCAGCGGGCGTAGAAGCCGCCCGCGCGGGCGCCGGCCTTCGCCTTGTCGGCGAGGGTCTTGTCGGGGTCGATGATGTCGCCGGCGACGGCGAGGTGGGCGTCGACGGCCTCGCGGGCGATCAGCAGGTGCATGATCTCGGTCGAGCCCTCGAAGATGCGGTTGATCCGCAGGTCGCGCAGGAGTTGTTCGGCGGGGACGGCGCGTTCGCCGCGGGCGGCGAGCGAGTCGGCGGTCTCGTAGCCGCGGCCGCCCCGGATCTGGACCAGCTCGTCGGCCATCCGCCAGGCCATCTCGGAGCCGTACAGCTTGGCGAGCGCGGCCTCGATGCGGATGTCGTTGCGGTCCTCGTCGGCCATCTGGGAGGCCAGGTCGACGACGGCCTCCAGGGCGAAGGCGGTGGCGGCGAGGAAGGAGATCTTCGTGCCGACGGCCTCGTGCCGGGCGACCGGCTTGCCCCACTGCTCGCGTTCGGCGGCCCACTCGCGGGCGATCTTCAGGCACCACTTGCCGGCGCCCGCACAGGCGGCGGGCAGCGAGAGGCGGCCGGTGTTGAGGGTGGTGAGGGCGATCTTCAGGCCGGCGCCCTCGGGTCCGATGCGGTGCCCGGCCGGGACCCTCACCTGGTGGAAGCGGGTGACGCCGTTCTCCAGGCCGCGCAGGCCCATGAAGGCGTTGCGGTGCTCGACGGTGATGCCGGGCGCGTCGGCCTCGACGACGAAGGCGGTGATGCCGCCCTTGTGGCCCTCGGACGCGGGGACCCGGGCCATGACGACGAGGAGGTCGGCGACGACGCCGTTGGTGGTCCACAGCTTCACGCCGTCGAGGACGTACGTGTCGCCCTCCGGTACGGCGGTGGTGGCGAGCCGCGCCGGGTCGGAGCCGACGTCCGGCTCGGTGAGGAGGAACGCGGACAGGGCGTCGCGGGCCAGCCGGGGCAGGAAGGCGTCCTTCTGCTCCTGGGTGCCGAACAGCTTCAGCGGCTGGGGGACGCCGATCGACTGGTGGGCGGAGAGCAGCGCGCCGAGCGCGGGGCTGACCGAGCCGACCAGGGCGAGCGCCCGGTTGTAGTACAGCTGGGTGAGGCCGAGGCCGCCGTACTTCGGGTCGATCTTCATGCCGAGCGCGCCCAGCTCCTTGAGGCCGGTGACGGTCTCGTCGGGGATGCGTGCCTCGCGCTCGATGCGGGCGCCGTCGACGCGGGTCGCGCAGAACTCCCGCAGCTTGGCGAGGAAGGCCTCGCCGCGCCGGACGTCCTCGTCGGCGGGGAGCGGGTGGGGGTGGATGAGGTCGAGGCGGAAACGGCCGAGGAAGAGTTCCTTGGCGAAGCTGGGCTTGTGCCAGTCCTGCTGGCGGGCCGCCTCGGCGACCTGCCGGGCCTCGCGTTCGGAGACCTTGGGAGGTCGCTGGGTGGGTGCGGACATGAGGAGCTCACCTCGCCGCTCGTCGTTGTGGGGCTACCTGTCCGTGGTACCCGATATCCACGGGTTGGGAAAGACGGGCGGGGCGGACGGAGGACACGTAGGGTCCCCGCCATGCCCCAGACGATCAAGCTCCTGGTCCAGATCACCGCGCTGCCCGGCCGGGGCGGTGAGCAGGTCGCCGCCTTCGAGCGGCTCGCGCCCGTCGTACGGGCGGAGGACGGCTGCCTCCAGTACGACCTGCACCGGGTCGCGGACGACCCCGACCGCTTCGTCCTGCTGGAACGCTGGTCCTCGCCGGAGGCCCTCGCGGCGCACGACGCCGCCCCGCACATGGTCGCGGCGGGCGCGGCGAACAAGGCGTTCCGGGCGGGGCCGGCGGAGGTGGTACGGCTGGTGGATGCGCCGGTCGGGTGAGGGCGGGCGGGGTGGCGCTCAGGGCGCGCGGGAAGCGCAGATCGCGCGAAAAGCACCGGTCGCCCAGGTCACACAGGTCACACAGGTCACACCCAACGCGCCCGCCCCACCCTCCGCACCCTCCGCACCCCGGGAACGGGGACGGCCGGAGCCCCCGCACAGTGGGCTCCGGCCGTCGGTCTGTGGTGCGTCCGTACGCTTTACAGCGCCAGGCCCGTGAGGACCAGGACTCGCTCGTACGTGTAGTCGTCCATGGCGTACTTGACGCCCTCACGGCCGACACCGGAACGCTTGGCGCCGCCGTACGGCATCTGGTCGGCGCGGTAGGACGGGACGTCGCCGACGATCACGCCGCCGACCTCCAGGGCGCGGTGGGCGCGGAACGCGGACTGCAGGTCGCGGGTGAAGACACCCGCCTGGAGGCCGAAGTCGGAGTCGTTGACGGCGGCGAAGGCCTCGGCCTCGCCGTCCACCTTGGCGATGGTCAGGACCGGGCCGAAGACCTCGGCGCGGGCCAGGGTGACGCCGGCCGGGAGCTCGGTGAGGACGGTCGGGGCGTACGTGGCGCCCTCGCGCTTGCCACCGGCGAGCAGCTTGGCGCCGGCCGCGACGGCCTCGTCGACCCAGGCCTCGACGCGCTTGGCGGCGTTCTCGTCGACGAGCGGGCCGACGTCGGTGGCGTCGTCCGCCGGGTCACCGGTGACCTGGGCCTCGACGGCCGCGACGATCTTCGGTACCAGACGCTCGTAGACGGAGGCGTCGGCGATCACGCGCTGCACGGAGATGCAGGACTGGCCGCCCTGGTAGTTGGAGAAGGTGGCGATGCGGCTCGCCGCCCAGTCCAGATCGGCCTCGGAGGACCAGTCGGGCAGGACGACGGCGGCGGCGTTGCCGCCGAGCTCCAGGGTGCAGTGCTTGTGCGGCACGGACTCCTGGATGGCGTAGCCGACGGTGTCGGAGCCGGTGAAGGAGATGACCGGGAGGCGCTCGTCCTTGACCAGGGCGGGCATGCGGTCGTTCGGCACGGTCAGGATCGACCAGGAGCCGGCCGGCAGGTCGGTCTCGGCCAGGATCTCGCCCAGGATCAGGGAGGAGATCGGGGTCGACGGAGCCGGCTTGAGGATGATCGGGGCGCCGACGGCGATGGCCGGGGCGACCTTGTGCGCGCTGAGGTTCAGCGGGAAGTTGAACGGCGCGATGCCGAGCACGACACCCTTGGGGATACGGCGGGTCAGCGCCAGGCGGCCGACGCCGCCGGCCTCGGTGTCGAGGCGCTGGGCCTCGCCGCCGTTGAAGCGACGGGCCTCCTCGGCGGCGAAGCGGAACACCGACACGGCACGGCCGACCTCGCCGCGCGCCCACTTGATGGGCTTGCCGTTCTCGGCGGAGATCAGCTGGGCGATCTCCTCGGTGCGCTCGGCGAGGCGCTTCGACACGTGGTCGAGGGCGGCGGCGCGCACGTGCGCCGGGGTGGCGGCGAACTCGTCGACGACGGCGTGCGCGGCGGCCACGGCCTCCTCGACCTGGGCCTCGGTGGGCACGCTGACCTTGCCGACCAGACGTCCGTCGAAGGAGTTCGTGACGTCGAAGGTGGCCTCGCCGGTGGCCTCACGGCCGGCGAGCCAGAAGGCGTGGGTGGTCGTCATTGCGTCCCGGCCCTTTCCGTATCGGGGGTGCGAGCGATCGCTCTCGTGACACGTTAGGGCCGAGCGGGCGAACGTGGGCTTGTCCGGTGTGGAGTGGTGGGGTGGCGGGGCTGTCCGGTTTGGCGGAAGGGGGGGCGGGTTGGACGGGATGGGGGCCCGGGGTCCGGGCGGGGGGGCCCGGTTCAGGGCGCGGGACCCGGTTCAGGGCGCGGGACCCGGTTCAGGGCGCGGGACCCGGTTCAGGGCGCGGGCCCGGGTCCGGCCGGGCGCAGGGAGGCCAGGGTGGCCGGGGTGGCCGGGGTGGCCGGGGTGGCCGGGGTGGCCAGGGGACGGCGAAGGGTGGCCAGGGCCGGGCCAGGGGCTGGGGCCGAACGCAGGCGGGAGTCGGGGGCGGCTCGTAGGGGTCGGTGGTGGTCAGGTGCGGGCGCGTGGTGTGGATCCGGAGCCTCGGCGTTCCGTCGAGACGATCAGGCACACCCCGCCCACGACGATCGCGCCGCCCAGCGCGATCGACCAGGTCACGGCCTCGTTCAGGACGAGGGCGCCGAGGGCGACGGCGACGACCGGGTTCACGTACGCGTAGGTGGCGACCAGTGAGAGCGGGGCGGCCTGGAGGAGCCAGGCGTACGCGGTGAAGGCGAGCAGCGAGCCGAAGACCACCAGGTAGGCGAGGGCACCCCAGGAACGCCCGGAGACGGCCGCCAGGTCCAGGCCGTGCTGCTCGCCGCGGACCAGGCCGACGCCCAGACCCGCGAGGCCGCCCGCGATCATCTCGTACGCGCTGGCGGTGAAGGGGTTGCCGGGCATCGGGAGCCGGGAGGACGAGAACGAGCCGACCGACCAGCAGAGCGTCGCGGCGACCACGAGGAGCACCCCGCCCACCTTCACGTCACCGCTGAGGCCCGGCAGGGTGAGCACTCCGAGCCCGACCAGGCCGAGGAGCACCCCCGCGAGGCCGCCCGCGGTGGGGCGGGTGCCGGAGAGGGCCTTGAGGATGACGACCCAGGCCGGGACGACGGCGATGAGCAGCGCGGCGAGCCCGGAGGGGATGGAGGTCTCGGCGAGCACGACGAGCCCGTTGCCACCGAGGATGAGCAGCAGGCCCACCCCGACGGCGGAGGCGAGCTGCCGGGGCGTCACCTTGAGCGCGGCGGGCCCCTGCCGCCAGGCGATGATCCCGGCGAGGATCAGCCCGGCCGCGACGAAGCGGGTGCCGGCGGAGAGAAACGGCGGCAGCGTCTCGACGACGATCCGGATCCCGAGGTACGTGGACCCCCACACGACGTACACGATGCCGAGCGCGGCCCACACGGCGGCGGGGATCCGGCGGGCGGGGCCGGCCGGATTCCCGGGACCTCCGGGGTCTCCAGAGCCCCCGGGCTTCTCGGCGGGGGGCAGGCAGAGCTCGGGGGCAGCCGGATCGGCGGCGGGGCTTGTCATGTGCAGGAGATTAGGCAGGGAGGAGGTGGATGACCAGGAAATCTGCCCGGATTCGGGCAGGTCGGGCGGGTTTCGGGGTGGCGGGGTGGGGTGAAGGCATGCGCAGCGGCCCGGTGGGGGCAGTGCGGTCGGCGGGCCCGCGTCGGCCGCTTCGGCGGTGGCAGCGCGGTCGCCTGGGTCGCATCGGCCGCGCTGCCGTCAGCTGGAGCACCGCGGCCGGACCACTTCGGCGGGGCCATCGGTCGGCCGGACCGGATCCGGGTCGGATCGGGGTCGGCCGGGTCGAGTCGAGTCGGCTGTACCCCGTCGGCGACCGGGTCGGCGCCGCACCGGCCGCCCCTCGGCGGCGTCTCGCCCCGTTCCGGACGGTCCGTCGCTACGGTCTACTCCCCCGCCGGCCGGTCCCCCGTCGCCTTCAGGGCCAGCCACAGCTCCATCCGGACGTCCGGGTCGTCGAGGGAGCGTCCGAGGATCTCCTCCACGCGGCGCATTCGGTAGCGGAGGGTGTGACGGTGGACGCCCAGGTCGGCGGCGGCCGCGTCCCACTGGCCGTGGCGGGAGAGCCAGGCGCGGAGGGAGGCGACCAGGTCGCCGCGGCCGGTGGCGTCGTGCTCGTAGAGCGCGCGGAGCAGGCCGTCGGCGAAGGCGCGGACCGCGTCGTCGGCGAGCAGCGGAAGCACCGAACCGGCCGCCAGCTCCTCGTGCTCGACCAGGGCCCTGCCCCGTCGGCGGGCCACCGACAGGGCCTGCTCGGCCTGTTTGTACGCGGCCGCGGCGGCGATCGGACCGGTCGGGGCGGACAGGCCGACGACGATGCCCACCTCCTCGGCCTCCCGCGAGGCGTACCCCTCGCTCGCCGTGACCACCGCGCCGCCGTCCCCGGCCAGGACCACCAGCCGCCCGTCGTTCTCGGGCACGGCCAGGACCGACTCGCCCGCCCGGGCCGCGGCGGCCTCCAGGGACTCGGCGAGCACGGACAGCGGCGACTCGCCCGAGGGCGCCTCGGTCGCCGCCGCCTCGGCGATGAGCAGCCGGAACGGGGCGTCGAGCAGCCCGCCGTACAGGTCACCGGCGACGGCCCGGGCGTGGTCCGGCTGCCCGGCCAGCAGCATCCGCAGCACCGCCGCGCCGAGCCGCTGCTCGGCGGCCTGGAGGGAGCGGGAGCGTTCCGTCGTGAGGGTGAGCAGGGCGATCGCCGAGTGCACGGCGTACCGCTCGGCGGTGCCCAGCGGGGCGCCCGTACCGACGGCCAGGGCCCCCCGCACCCGCCGCCCGGTGCCCAGGGACTGGAGCTCGACCCGGTCGTCGGTGCCGCCGACGACGGCGCTCGCGGGGGCGGGGCGCTCCCGGAGCCGTTCCACGTCGGAGGTGAGACGGGCGGCGCGGCGGGCCGCCCATTCGGGCGAGACGGCGACGACGCTGCCGGAGGTGTCGTACAGCGCGGCCCAGCCGTCGACGTGCGCGGCCAGACGGGCGACGACGGCGTCCGGGCCCTCGGCGAGCGCGGCGCGGGTCAGCTCGCGCTGCGCCTCGAAGCCGGCGGTGACGGCCCGGTACTGGTCGGCGGCGATGGCGGCGGACACGGCCTTGCTGATGGCGAGGAACGGTGTGCGGCGCGGCACCTCCAGCAGCGGCATCGACTCCTCGCGGGCCGCGTCGACGAGCGCCTGCGGGATCGCCTCGTAGTTGACGCCCACGGCGAAGCCGAGCCCCACGACCCCGGCGCCGAGCAGGCGCCGGACGTAGCGGCGCATCGTCTCCGGGTCCTCGGCGTCGAGGGTGAGCGCGGTGGTGAGCAGCAGCTCGCCGCCCTCCATATAGGGGACGGGGTCGGCGAGCTCACTGACGTGCGCCCAGCGCACGGGGGTGTCGAGGCGGTCCTCACCGGCTCGGACGGTGAGTTTGAGCGCCGAGTGCTGGACGAGTGAGGCGAGGGTGGGCGGCATCGGGAACCGGTGGACCTTCGAGGGGAGGGGAGCAGCTGCCCGTCGGGCGGCGCGCCCCCGATTGTGCCAGCCCGCCACCCGGGGCGCCCTCGGCCGAGAGCGCCCCGGGGCGCTCAGCCGCGCAGGTCCACGAGGTACGGGGGCGTCTGCTCGCCGCGCACGTGGGTGAGGGAGAGGACCGCGTGGCCCGGGGGGACGGAGTGCGCGAGATCGGAGGCGGACCAGCGCTCGCGCTCGACCTCGCGGACGGTGACGGCTTCGGTGGTGACGGCCTTGCCGGTCACCATCTTGCGCAGCCGGTGGTAGGCGCGGGTCATGGGCTGATCCGCGAAGACGGTGTGGTGGGCCACCTCGGTGGTCTCGACCCGCTCGGTGCCCCAGGCCTCGGCGAAGGCCCTGCCGTCCCAGGTGGGCAGCCCGGCGAAGGCCATCCGGCAGCCGACCACCGCGAGCAGCGGCCCGTGCAGCGGGGCGGGCACGTCCGCGAGGGTACGCAGGGCGAGCACGACGCCCGCGTTCTGCGGGCGCAGCCGCTGGAGGGCCCGGACGGTCCCCGGGGTCAGCGCACCGGCCGCGTCGTCGAGCACCAGGCAGGCGAAGGGGCCCCGCCCGGCACGGTCGCGGGTGACGGACTGGAACTGGGCGAGCACGAGCCGGTTGAGCAGCCGGGCGGCCTCCTCGTGGCCGCCGTCCGGCAGGCTGATCCGCACCCGCATCGGATGTTGCGCGACGGCTCGCAGCGAGAAGGGCCGCACGTCACCGCCGCCGCCGAAGAACTCGGCGAACGCGGGACGGTCGAGGGCGGCGAGCCGGTCGGCGAGGACGGGGCCGACGTCGGTCGGGGTGCCGACCTGGCGCATCCGGGAGTCCAGCTCCCGGCGCATGGCCTGGGTGCCCTCGGCCGGCAGCAGGTCGAGCAGGGCGCGGAGGGTGTCGGGGTGGGCTTCGAGCAGCTCGCGGAGGACCGGCACGGTCGGGAAGCGGCCGTGCGCGGCCCGGTAGGGGCCGATGAGCTGGGCGAGGGCGGTGGCGGCGCGCCGGGTCTCCACGCCCTCCATGTCGCCGACCAGGCCCTCGGCGAGGACGGCGGCGGCCTCGTCGGGGTCGGTGGCGCCGGCGTACAGGTCCAGGTCGTAGGGCGAGGAGCGGTCGCCGAGCCGGACGACGACGTCGTACCCCGCGTCGGAGCCGAGCGGGGCGCCGGGCGTGCCGACGGCGACGACGGCGCAGCCGCCGGTGAGGGCCTGGAGGGTGAGCGACTCGACGACGGGCCCGACGAGGGCGCGGCTCTTGCCGGCGCCGGAGGGGCCCACGGCGAGGAGGGAGGTGGCGAGGAGTCCGGCGTCGAGGGCGAGCCCGGCGCCGTGGTACGCGTACGGGGTGCGCTCGGCCGGCACGTACCGACCGACCCGGACCTGGCCGACCAGCAGGTCGTGCGCGGCCGAGCGGTGAGGCAGGTCGCGGGCGCCCGAGGGGTGCGCGCCCGTGGCGGCGCCCTGTTCCAGCAGGGTGCGGACGAGGGTGGCACGCCCCACGGCGTCGCGTGCGGTCTCCCGCCAGGTGCGCCGCACCCGCGCGCAGTCGACGTCGTTCATCCGCCCGCCGGCCACCTCGGCGGCGAGCAGGTCGGCGGCGCGGTGCTCGCCCGACTCCCTGAGCCTCGGCCACTGGGAGGGCGGGGGGCCTTCCTGGGCGGGGGCCGGGGTGGCGGCTTCGGCGGACCCGGTCCGCCAGGCACGGAAGAGCGCCGGCCACCGCCCGAGCCGGGCGAAGGGCCAGACGACCGCCGCCGTGATCACCGCGTACAGGGGGTAGACGAGGAGGGGCGAGGCGAACACCTCGAAGCCGCCGGTGAGCAGGGCGACGAGGGAGAACACCGGGGAGGCCACGGGCAGCGGGTCCCAGCCGAGGCCGAATGCCTCGGGCCAGACGAACGCGAGGACGATCAGGGCGAGACCGGCCGTGAGCGCGGCGCGCGCCGCGGGGCGGTGGCGGGCGAGGAAGTACCGGGCGATCCTGCCCCAGGCGCCGAGTCGGCCGATCAGCCAGACCAGCCCGAGGAAGACGACGCCGCCGAAGACGTCGTGGGCCGCGGAACCGTGCCAGTCGCGTGGCGCGGTGGTCCCGGGCCACCACCAGTCGCCGGGGGTGAGGGTCTTGAGCACGAGGTACCCGTACGGGATGGCTCCGCGCTGCCAGGCCGACCAGAAGAGCAGACCGACGAGTACGGGGATCAGCATGCCCGCGACGGTGACGGGGGTGATCCCGGCGGACGCCGGCGCCACCCCCGGCACATACCGCAACCGCCAGATCCCCAGCCCCGCCTCCGGCCGCGGCGCGTCCAGCCACTCGGCCACCGGATGCCGGGCCGCCGGCGCCTGGTCCGGCCGTGGCGGAGCCGCCACGACGGGCGGCGCGACGACGGGCTGGGACGGCGGGACCACAGGCGGCGCGACCACAGGCCGAGGCGGAGCCGCAGCGCCAAGCGGCGGCGCGACGGGCGGCGGCACGGCGGGCGGAGTCACCGCGGCCGGAGCCGCAGCGCCAGGCGGAGCCGCGACGTCAGGGGCGGGCAGGGCCTCTGGTGGTGGCCCCGCCGGGCGGGGGACCGGGGGGGCGTGTCGGGTCGTGTCCTCTCCCGGGCGGGGCGGCCCGCCGCCGGATCGGTCGCGTGACTCGTACGTGCCTTCGGTCTCCATGAACCCCTGCCCCCTGACCAGCCAGGTCGCCGCATCCGTGCAAGCGTCAATCTAGTGGTGATCGGTCCCCGCCGAGCCGTTTCGCCCAGCCGGGCGAATCGGCGCCGTCCTGTCCACCACGGACAACGACACGCCCCCCACCACTCCCGATCGGCGCATGCCTCTCCCCCTCCCTCGCGCCTAGCCTGCGGAGGAAACCCGCAAGTGCGTCCAGAACACCCCCAGGAGCCCCGCATGAACGCTGTCCCGCAGGAGCGGCGCGTCGTCACCGCCATTCCCGGCCCGAAGTCGCAGGAGCTTCAGGCCCGCCGTCTCGACGCGGTCGCCGGTGGCGTGGGCTCCACGCTGCCGGTGTTCACCAAGCGGGCCGGTGGCGGCATCATCGAGGACGTCGACGGCAACCAGCTGATCGACTTCGGCTCCGGCATCGCCGTGACCTCCGTGGGCGCCTCCGCCGAGGCCGTGGTCCGCCGCGCCTCCGCGCAGCTCGCGGACTTCACCCACACCTGCTTCATGGTGACGCCGTACGAGGGGTACGTGGAGGTCTGCGAGGCGCTGTCCGAGCTGACCCCGGGCGACCACGCCAAGAAGTCCGCCCTGTTCAACTCGGGTGCCGAGGCCGTCGAGAACGCGGTCAAGATCGCGCGTTCGTACACCAAGCGCCAGGCCGTCGTCGTCTTCGACCACGGCTACCACGGCCGTACGAACCTGACGATGGCGCTCACCTCGAAGAACATGCCGTACAAGCAGGGCTTCGGCCCGTTCGCGCCCGAGGTCTACCGCGTGCCGGTCGCCTACGGCTACCGCTGGCCCACCGGTGCGGAGAACTGCGGCCCCGAGGCCGCCGCCCAGGCCATCGACCAGATCACCAAGCAGATCGGCGCCGACAACGTCGCCGCGATCATCATCGAGCCGGTGCTCGGCGAGGGCGGCTTCATCGAGCCGGCCAAGGGCTTCCTGCCGGCGATCGTGAAGTTCGCCAACGACAACGGCATCGTCTTCGTCGCCGACGAGATCCAGTCCGGCTTCTGCCGTACCGGCCAGTGGTTCGCGTGTGAGGACGAGGGCATCGTCCCGGACCTCATCACCACCGCCAAGGGCATCGCGGGCGGTCTGCCGCTCGCCGCGGTCACCGGCCGCGCCGAGATCATGGACTCCGTCCACGGCGGCGGCCTCGGCGGCACCTACGGCGGCAACCCGGTCGCGTGCGCCGGTGCGCTCGGTGCCATCGAGACCATGAAGGAGCTCGACCTCAACGCCGCGGCGAAGAAGATCGAGTCCCTCATGAAGGCCCGTCTGGCGGCCATGCAGGAGAAGTTCCCGGTCATCGGCGACATCCGCGGCCGCGGCGCCATGATCGCGATCGAGCTGGTCAAGGACCAGGCGACCAAGGAGCCGAACGCCGAGGCCGCCGCCGCGCTCGCCAAGTTCTGCCACAACGAGGGCGTCCTCGTCCTGACCTGTGGCACCTACGGCAACGTGCTGCGCTTCCTGCCGCCGCTGGTCATCGGCGAGGACCTCCTCAACGAGGGCCTGGACGTCATCGAGAGCGCGTTCGCCGCGATCTGACGCTCCGTGTGAAGAAGCTGTGGGGGGCCGATGGCGGGATGGAGTTCCGGCTGTCGGTCCCCTTCTTCGTGGCGTACGGTTCCAGCAGATGAGAGAAACACCCCGGGCGGAGCCTCCCCAGCCCCGTCCACACCGTGCCCTGGCGCACACCACTGGAGCCCTGGGCTCCGGAACTCCTCACCGATCGGATGGCCGCCCGCCCCACACCCCCCGGGGCGCGCGGCAGTCCGGTCAAGGCGACCGCCCCGGAACCACCCCCCCTGTTCCGGGGCGGTCGGCTGTCTTCTGGGCCCTGGTCGCCCTCACCCTCGTCACCTGGCAGGTCCTGGTCGACGGCCCCTTGGCCCGCCTCGACGAACGCCTCTCCCGCGCCGTGGTGGACACCGTCCCGCGCGGCCTGAGCGAGGCCGCCTCCGATCTGGGGAACATGACGGTCGCGCTGCCGGTGCTCGCCGCCGCCATGGCGTACGCGTACCGGCGGGGCCGGCGCGCGGCGGCTCTCTTCGCGGGTCTGGCGATGGCCGCCGTCCCGCTCCTGGTGGTCCCCCTGAAGGAGTGGACCGCCCGCCCCGGCCCCCTCGAACCCTGGGCCCACGGCTACTACCCCTCGGGCCACACGGCCACGGCGCTGGTCGCGTACTTCGGCGCGGCCTTCCTGGTGTCCCGACGCCTGGTGCCCGTCGCCGCCGTGCTCACGGCGGTGACGGGCACCGGTCTGGTGCTGCGCGGCTACCACTGGCCGCTGGACGTGCTGGCCAGTTGCTGCCTGGGGGTGCTGATCCTGTTCGTCAGCTCCAGTTGTACGCGTCGAAGTTCCGGCTGAACTCCCCCTGGTTGTAGCGGTCCCAGTTGATCGACCAGGTCATCAGGCCGCGCAGGGCGGGCCAGGTGCCATGGGTCTGGTAGGTGCCGCAGTCGGTCTTCCTGGTGAGGCAGTTGAGGGCCTTGTTCACCTCGGCCGGGGTGGTGTGGCCGTTGCCTGCCTGGGTGGAGGCGGGCAGGCCGATGGCGACCTGGTCGGGGCGGAGGGCCGGGAAGACGCGGTCCGTGTTGCCGGCGACGGGGAAGCCGGTGAGGAGCATGTCGGTCATGGCGATGTGGAAGTCCGCGCCGCCCATGGAGTGGTACTGGTTGTCGAGGCCCATGATCGAGCCCGAGTTGTAGTCCTGGACGTGCAGCAGGGTGAGGTCGTCGCGCAGGGCGTGGATGACCGGGAGGTAGGCGCCGGCGCGCGGGTCCTGGCCGCCCCAGGGGCCGGAGCCGTAGTACTGGTAGCCGAGCTGGACGAAGAAGGTCTCCGGGGCCATCGTGAGGACGAAGTTCGCGCCGTACTTGGCCTTGAGGGTCTTGACCGCCGCGATCAGGTTGACGACGACCGGGCTGGTCGGGTTGCGGAAGTCGGTGTCGCCGGTCTGCAGCGACAGGGAGTGGCCCTCGAAGTCGATGTCGAGGCCGTCGAGCCCGTACTCGTCGATGATCTTCGAGACGGAGGAGACGAAGGTGTCGCGGGCGGCGGTGGTGGAGAGCTGGACCTGGCCGTTCTGGCCGCCGATGGAGATCAGGACCTTCTTGCCGGCGGCCTGCTTGGCCTTGATGGCGGCCTTGAAGTCGGCGAGGGACTCGACGGTGGGGCAGGCGGTCGCCGGGCAGAGGCTGAAGCGGATGTCGCCCGAGGTGACCGAGGTCGGCTCGCCGAAGGCGAGGTTGATGACGTCCCAGGAGTCGGGGACGTCGGCCATGCGGGTGTAGCCGGAGCCGTTGGCGAAGCTGGCGTGGAGGTAGCCGACGAGGGCGTGGGCGGGCAGCTGGCCGCCGGGGTTGCCGCCGCCCCCGCTGGTCGTCGTGCCGGTGACGGCGGTGGACTTCGCGGACTCGCCGGCGCTGTTCACGGCCGAGACCTGGAAGCTGTACGCGGTGGCGGCGGCGAGGCCGGTCGCCGTGTACGAGGTGCCGGTGGCGGTCCCGAGCGCGGCGCCGTCCTTGTAGAGCTTGTACGAGGTGGCGCCGGGGACCGCCGGCCAGCCGAGCGTGATCGAGGACGAGGTCGCGGAGCCGGCGGTCAGGCCGGTCGGGGTCGCGGGGATCTGGACCGGGTCGCCGCCGGGGCCGATCAGGGACAGGTCGTCGGCGAGGTAGGCGCCGGTGCCGTACCAGCCGTGGGTGGAGAGGGTGACGGAGTTCGTCGAGGCGCCGGTGGTGAAGGTGGTGGTGAGCCGCTGCCAGTCCGGGGCCGACTGGGTCCAGGCGGTGGCGTCGGTGGTCCCGGTGCCGGAGGCGCCGAGGTAGACGTAGCTGCCGCGGACCCAGCCGCTGAGCGTGTAGCTGGAGTTCGGCTTCACGGTGACGGTCTGGGAGCACTTGGCGTTGTCGCTGCCCGCGGGCGTGGCCTGCAGGGCCTTCGTCCCGCCGTGCACGGGCGAGGAGACGACGGCCCCGCTGCCGGCCGTGCAGCTCCAGCCGTCCAGGCCGGACTCGAAGCCGCCGTTGCGGGCGAGTTCGGTGTCGGCGGCCTGGGCCAGGGGGGTGAGCGCCACGAGTCCGCCGGCGGCGAGGACGCCCGCCAGCAGCAGGGTGAGGGGTCTGGTGCGGTCCACAACTGCCTCCGGGGTGGGGGGAATCGAGGTGGAGCGCGCCACAGCATGGTCCAGACCAATTGAGTGGTCAAGACCTTTGCCGGGTATGACGTGCCGTCAGGTTCCTTCGAAGCCCCTTTCGCCCCGCGCCAGTTGACCCGCCGCCTCGTGCATCGCCAGTTCGAGCAGCACGGCGTCCGTGAGGGTGCCCGCCGCGTCCGGTGCCACCAGCCAGCGCACCCCGCCGGTCACCCGGCCCGGGTACGGGACGACGATCCAGGTGCCGCTGCCCGCGCCGCGCACCCCGGTGCCGAGCCAGCGCGCGGCGGTGCCCGGCGGCACGAAGAAGCCCATCCGGGCGTCGCCGAAGTCGGCGAGCACCGGGCCCGGCCGGTCCACCAGGCGGCTCAGCACGTCGAGCGTCGGATAGCCGAGCTCGGACGGCAGGATCAGCACGTCCCAACGCCTGCCCGCGGGCAGCAGCGCGATCCCGTGCGGGTTGCGCTCCCACTCCCAGCGGCAGGCGTCGGGATCCGGCGCGACCGAGGCCAGCCACTCCACGGCGGTCCTGGCCCCTGCGGCCCCCGAACCAGTCATCGCGACGGTCTCCTCTCCTCCGTGCGGACACCCCGGTCGAGGCGTCCGTACGGAGAGAGGGAGGTTCGGGGGTTCTCTTACGCGGGTTCCCTACCCGCGAGTTGTGATCTGGATCACAGCCAGATCGTAGTCAGATCACGGTCGGGTCAGGTCCGAGGTGCGTCCGGTCAGCTGTCGAAGCCCAGGCCCAGCTTGTCCATGGTCTTCAGCCACAGGTTGCGCCGGCCGCCGTTCTCGTCGGCCCGGGCCAGCGACCACTTGGTCAGCCCGATGCCCGCCCAGGCGATCGGCTCCGGCGGGAAGGGCAGCGGCTTGGAGCGGACCATCTCCAGCTCGGTGCGCTCGGTCCGCTCCCCCGCCAGCAGGTCCAGCATCACGTCCGCGCCGAAGCGCGTCGCGCCGACGCCGAGACCCGTGTAGCCCTGCGCGTACGCCACCTTGCCCTGGTGCGAGGTGCCGAAGAAGGCCGAGAAGCGCGAGCAGGTGTCGATCGCGCCGCCCCAGGCGTGGCTGAAGCGGAGGCCCTCCAGCTGCGGGAAGCAGGTGAAGAAGTGCTCGGCCAGCTTCAGGTAGGTCTCCGGGCGGTGGTCCATCTCGGCGGTCACCTTGCCGCCGAACTGGTAGATGGCGTCGTAGCCGCCCCACAGGATCCGGTTGTCCGCGGTGATGCGGAAGTAGTGGAACTGGTTGGCGCTGTCGCCCAGGCCCTGCCGGTTCTTCCAGCCGATCGAGGCGAGCTGCTCGTCGGAGAGCGGCTCGGTCATCAGCGCGTAGTCGTAGACCGGGACGGTGTAGTGCCGCAGCCGCTTCACCAGCGAGGGGAAGACGTTGGTGCCGAGGGCGACCCGGCGGGCCGCGAGCCGGCCGTACGGGGTGCGGACCGTCATGCCGCCGCCGGGGCCGCCCGCCGAGACCAGGTCGAGCGCCGGGGTGTTCTCGAAGATCCGCACACCCAGGTCGAGGCAGGCCCGCTTGAGCCCCCAGGCCAGCTTGGCCGGGTGCAGCATGGCGACGCCGCGGCGGTCCCACAGGCCGCCCTTGAAGGTCGGCGAGGCGACCTCGGCCCGGACGGCCTCGCCGTCGAGGAGTTCGAGGCCCTCGGCGAGGCCGAGGCGCTCGGCCTCCTCGTACAGCTCGTGGAGCTCGTCCACCTGGTACGCCTCGGTGGCCACGTCGATCTCACCGGTGCGCTCGAAGTCGCAGTCCAGGGAGTAGCGGGCGACGGCCTCCTCGATGGCATCGAGGTTGTGCTCGCCCATCCGCTCCAGCTTGGCGAGCTCCCCCGGCCAGCGGGCGAGCCCGTTGCCCAGGCCGTGGGTGAGGGAGGCGGCGCAGAAGCCTCCGTTGCGGCCCGAGGCGGCCCAGCCCACCTCGCGGCCTTCGATGAGCACGACGTCCCGGGAGGGGTCGCGCTCCTTGGCGATCAGCGCGGTCCACAGACCGCTGTAGCCGCCGCCCACGACCAGCAGGTCGCAGCGCTCGCTGCCGGTGAGAGCGGGCAGGGCTCCCGGCTTACCGGGGTCTTCCAGCCAGAAGGGGACGGGCTGGGCGTCGGAGAGAGATTGTGCAGCGAGACGCATGGCGACTGGGGCCATGGTTTCCAACTCCTTCGGTGCCTGACCGGCTTTCGGTCAGGCTGTTGCTGTTTTCTTGCGCCGGTTCGTAACCATCTGTCCGGCCACTACCACCAGGACCGCGATGACGAACATCGCCGTTCCGATGACGTTGATCTGTACGGGCGTACCGCGCTGGGCCGAGCCCCAGACGAACATGGGGAAGGTCACGGTCGAGCCCGCGTTGAAGTTGGTGATGATGAAGTCGTCGAACGAGAGCGCGAAGGCGAGCAGCGCGCCGGCCGCGATGCCGGGCGCCGCGATCGGCAGCGTGACCCGCAGGAAGGTCTGCACCGGTCCCGCGTAGAGGTCGCGCGCGGCCTCCTCCAGGCGCGGGTCCATGGACATCACGCGCGCCTTGACCGCCGTCACGACGAACGACAGGCAGAACATGATGTGGGCGATCAGGACCGTCCAGAAGCCGAGCTCGGCCCCCATGTTGAGGAAGAGGGTGAGCAGCGAGGCGGCCATGACGACCTCGGGCATCGCCATCGGCAGGAAGATCAGCGAGTTGATCGCGCCGCGCGCCCGGAAGCGGTAGCGGACCAGCGCGAAGGCGATCATCGTGCCGAGGACGACGGCGCCGACCGTCGCCCACGCGGCGAGCTGGAGCGAGAGGGACAGCGAGCCGCACATGTCGGCGACACCGCAGGGGTCCTTCCAGGCGTCCAGGGAGAACTGCTGCCACGCGTAGTTGAAGCGCCCGTTCGGCTTGTTGAACGAGAACACCATCACGACGACGTTCGGCAGGATCATGTACGCGAGCGTGAGCACGCCCGCGATGACGACAAGGTGCTGTCGGATCCAACGCATCAGACCAGGTCCTCCGTTCCCGCCTTGCGGATGTAGACGGTGACCATGAGGAGCACGATCGCCATGAGGATGAAGGACAGCGCGGCGGCCGTCGGGTAGTCGAGCACGCGCAGGAACTGCGACTGGATGACGTTGCCGACCATCTTGGTGTCGGTCGAGCCGAGCAGTTCGGCGTTGACGTAGTCACCGCTCGCCGGGATGAAGGTGAGCAGCGTGCCGGAGACGACGCCCGGCATGGAGAGCGGGAACGTCACCTTGCGGAAGGTGGTGGCCGGGGAGGCGTACAGGTCGCGCGCCGCCTCGTGCAGCCGGCCGTCGATCCGCTCCAGGGACGTGTACAGCGGCAGGATCATGAACGGCAGGAAGTTGTACGTCAGACCGCACACCACCGCCATGGGCGTGGCGAGCACCCGGCTGCCCTCGGTCCAGCCGAGCCAGCTGGTCACGTCGAGGACGTGCAGCGCGTTCAGCGCGTTCACCACGAGGCTGTCGTCCGCGAGGATCGTCTTCCAGGCCAGCGTCCGGATGAGGAAGCTGGTGAAGAACGGCGCGATGACGAGGACGAGCAGGACGTTGCGCCAGCGGCCGGCCCTGAAGGCGATCAGGTACGCCAGCGGGTAGCCGAGCAGCAGACAGAGCAGGGTCGCCGTGCCCGCGTACAGCAGCGAGCGGATGAACTGCGGCCAGTACTCCTGGAAGGCGTCCCAGTAGGTCTGGAAGTGCCAGGTGACCTGGAAGCCCTGCTCCAGGGAGCCGGTCTGCACCGAGGTGGAGGCCTGGTAGACCATCGGCAGCGCGAAGAAGACGAGCAGCCAGACGATGCCGGGCAGCAGCAGCCAGTACGGGACGAGCCGCTTGCGGGTGGAGGGTTTGCGGAGCGCCGGTTCCTCCACCGGGGTCTCCTTGGTGAGGGTCGCGCTCATGCGGCGTCCTCCACCGTCTCCACACCGGCGTCGATGTCCTGGGCCGCGTCGAGCCCGAACGTGTGGGCCGGGTTCCAGTGCAGGACGACCTCGGCGCCGGGGACCAGCCGCGCGTCGCGCTCGATGTTCTGCTCGTACACCTGGAGCTCGGCGCCGGCCGGGGAGTTCACCACGAACTGGGTGGAGACGCCGATGAAGGAGGAGTCGACGATCCGGCCGGTGACCCGGTTGCGGCCGTCGGGTATCGCGCCCTCGTCGTCGGCGTGGGCGATCGAGATCTTCTCCGGGCGCACGCCGACGAGGACCTTGCCGCCCGTGCGGACGGCGTCCGTACAGCGCGCGCCGGGCACCCGCAGCTTGCCGCCGCCGGCGGTGGCGAGGAGGTCCGTGCCGCCCGTCTCGACGACCTCGGCCTCGATGAGGTTGGAGGTGCCGAGGAAGTTGGCGACGAAGGTGGTCCGCGGGTTCTCGTACAGGTCGGCGGGGGCGCCGAGCTGCTCGACCCGGCCGCCGTTCATCACCGCGACCTGGTCGGCCATGGTCATGGCCTCCTCCTGGTCGTGGGTGACGTGCACGAAGGTGATGCCGACCTCGGTCTGGATGCGCTTCAGCTCCAGCTGCATCTGACGGCGCAGCTTGAGGTCGAGCGCGCCGAGCGGCTCGTCGAGCAGGAGGACCTGCGGGTGGTTGATGAGCGCGCGGGCCACGGCGACGCGCTGCTGCTGGCCGCCGGAGAGCTGGTGCGGCTTCTTGTGCGCGTGCTCGCCGAGCTGCACGAGGTCGATCATCTCGTCGACCTGCGGCTTCACCGACTTGATGCCGCGCCGGCGCAGGCCGAAGGCGATGTTCTCGAAGATGTTCATGTGCGGGAAGAGCGCGTAGGACTGGAAGACCGTGTTCACGGGGCGCTTGTACGGCGGGAGGTCGGTGACGTCCCGGTCGCCGAGGAAGACGGTGCCCGTGGTCGGGTCCTCCAGGCCGGCGATCATGCGCAGCGTGGTGGTCTTGCCGCAGCCCGAGGCGCCGAGGAGGGCGAAGAACGAGCCCTGCGGGATCGTCAGGTCGAGCGGGCGGACGGCGTGGAAGGAGCCGTAGGACTTGCTGATGCCGGAGAGACGGACGTCGCCGCCGCCGGCGTTCTGTGCGTTGTGAGCAGTCTTGTCAGTCATGGGTTGCGGTCCCGGAGGGTCGTAAGGAAAGGGGCGGCGGCCGGTCAGGCACCGATGAGCTTGGCGAACTTCTCCTCGTACGCCGTCTCCTCCGCGCTGCTCAGCGAGCGGAAGGCGTGCGACTTCCGGGCCATCGCCTTGTCGGGGACGATCAGCGTGTTGTTCGCCAGCTCGGGGTCGATCTTGGCGAGTTCGTCCTTCACCCCGTCGACCGGGCAGACGTAGTTGATGTACGCGGCGAGCTGCGCGGCCACCGGAAGCTCGTAGTAGTAGTCGATGAGCTTCTCGGCGTTGGTCTTGTGCCGGGCCTGGGCGGGGACCAGGAGGTTGTCGCTGGAGGTGATGTAGCCCGCCGAGGGGATCGCGAACTTGATGTCCGGGTTGTCCGCCTGGAGCTGGATGATGTCACCGGCCCAGGCGAGGCAGGCCGCCAGGTCGCCCTTGTCGAGGTCGGAGGTGTAGTCGTTGCCGGTGAAGCGGCGGATCTGCTTCTTGTCGACGCCCTTCTGGAGGCGTCCGATCGCCGCGTCGTAGTCGGCGTCGGTGAACTTCCCGGGGTCCTTGCCCATGTCGAGCAGGGTCATGCCGACCGAGTCGCGCATCTCGGTGAGGAAGCCGACCCGGCCCTTGAGCGCCGGGTCGTCGAGCAGCTGGCTGACGGAGTCGACCTTCTTGCCGCCGGTCGCCTTGGAGTTGTAGGCGATGACGGTGGAGATGCCGGTCCAGGGGTACGAGTAGGCCCGGCCCGGGTCCCAGTCGGGGCGGCGGAACTGCGCGGAGAGGTTGGCGTACGCCGTGGGGAGGTTCGACGCGTCCAGCTTCTGCGCCCAGCCGAGGCGGATGAGGCGGGCGGCCAGCCAGTCGGTGACGCAGATCAGGTCGCGGCCGGTGTCCTGGCCGGCCGCGAGCTGCGGCTTGATCTTGCCGAAGAACTCGACGTTGTCGTTGATGTCCTCGGTGTACTTGACCTTGATCCCGGTCCGTCGGGCGAACGCCTCCAGGGTGGGCCGGGACTTCTCGTCCTCGCTGACGTCCATGTACTCGGTCCAGTTGGAGAAGTTCACGGTCTTCTCCGTGGCCGAGACGTCCGTGGACGCCGGGCCCTGCCCCTCCCGCTTGGCCGGCGGGATGCCGCACGCGCTCAGGCCGGCGAGCCCGCCGACCGTGAGCGCGCCGACGCCGCCCGCCCTGAGCACCGAACGGCGGGTGAGCGCGCCCCGGCCGCTCGTGAGAGTGCGCCGCATCGCCGCGATCTGCGCCGCGGACAGACTGTCGGGCTGGTACTGCTCCATGCGCTGTGCCCTTTCGGGATGGGTTCGCCGCCGGTCGGACGGCTGGCTGCTATCGGTCCCCGAAGATCGTGCGGTGCCAGTCCTTCGCCGCGACCGCCGTGTTGTCGAACATCACGTGCTTGACCTGCGTGTACTCCTCGAAGGAGTACACCGACATGTCCTTTCCGAAGCCGGAGGCCTTGGAGCCGCCGTGGGGCATCTCGCTGATGATCGGGATGTGGTCGTTCACCCACACGCAGCCCGCCTTGATCTCGCGGGTGGCCCGGTTGGCCCGGTACACGTCGCGGCTCCAGGCGGAGGCGGCGAGCCCGTAGGGGGTGTCGTTGGCGAGCCGGATGCCCTCGTCGTCGCTGTCGAAGGGCAGGGCCACCAGGACCGGGCCGAAGATCTCCGACTGCACGACCTCGCTGTCCTGTGCCGCGCCGGTGATCAGGGTGGGGCGATAGTACGCCCCGTCCTTGAGGTCGCCGCCGGGCGCTTCGCCGCCGGTGACGACGGTGGCATAGCCGCGGGCGCGCTCGACGAAGGCGGCGACGCGGTCGCGCTGGGCGTGGCTGATGAGCGGCCCGAGGTCCGTCGACGGGTCGAACGGGTCGCCCAGCCGGACGGTCTCCATGAGCTCGGCGACCCGCGCCACGAAGGCGTCGAAGAGCGGCCGCTGCACATAGGCGCGGGTGGCGGCGGTGCAGTCCTGCCCGCTGTTGATGAGGGAGGCGGCGACGGCGCCGTGCGCGGCGGCCTCCAGGTCGGCGTCGTCGAAGACGACGAAGGGGGCCTTGCCGCCGAGCTCCAGGTGGAGGCGCTTGACGGTGGCGGTGGCGATCTCCGCGACCCGCTTGCCGACCGGCGTGGAGCCGGTGAAGGAGGTCATGACCACGTCGGGGTGGCCCACCAGGTGCTCGCCCACGGTGCGGCCGGCGCCGTTGACGATGTTGATGACACCGTCGGGGATCCCGGCCTCGGTCGCCGCCTGCGCGAACATCAGCGAGGTCAGCGGGGTGAGTTCGGCCGGCTTGAGGACGATCGTGTTGCCGGCGGCGACGGCCGGGAGGATCTTCCAGGCGGCCATCTGGAGCGGATAGTTCCAGGGTGCGATGGAGCCGACCACGCCGATGGGCTCGCGCCGTACGTACGAGGTGTGGTCGCCGTCGTACTCGGCGGCGGACTGGCCCTGGAGGTGACGGGCCGCACCGGCGAAGAAGGCGGTGTTGTCGATCGTGCCGGGCACGTCGAACTCGGTGGTCAGCTTGATGGGCTTGCCGCACTGGAGGGACTCGACGACGGCGATGTCCTCCGCCCGCTCGGCGAGCACGCTCGCGAACCGGTGCAGTGCCTCGGAACGCTCCCCCGGTGTGGCGGCGGCCCAGGCGGGGAAGGCCGCCTTGGCCGCTGCGACGGCCTCGTCGACGTCCGCCACCGAGGCGAGCGTGTACGTGTACACGCTCTCGCCGGTGGCCGGGTCGACGACGTTGTGCTCCTGACCCGAGGTTCCGGGGCGAAGCCGCCCCCCGATGTACTGCGCGCCGTCCGCGAAACGGTCCGACACCTGGAAGCGGTTGCCCATGACGCTCTCCGTTGTTCCCGCTCGAATTGAGTGCCGATCCTGACAGAGACATACGGGTGCAACAAGTGATTCCGTTGTTGCCTTTTGGTTACGCGACGGAATCGGTCGACCATGTGTCGAGGGCAGCGGGAAATTGCCGTACGGAGTGTCCGTGGCGGGTGGCAGGGTGGCATGCATGAAAGATCTCGACTGGCTGATTGGCCAGGTCAGACAGGGTGAGAAGGTCAAGTGGCTGCATTTCTGGGGCCACCGTCCACGGCCCGACGGCAGGCTCTCGGCGAGCTGTCTGAGCCAGTGGTGGCCGTCACCGTTCGTGGTGGACGACGTGCGGTACGCGACCGCCGAGCACTGGATGATGGCCGAGAAGGCGAGGCTGTTCGGCGACCCGGAGGCCGAGGCCCAGGCCCTCTCCGCGCGGACCCCGGCGGAGGCCAAGAAGGCGGGCCGGCTGGTCCGGGGCTTCGACGAGGAGGTCTGGGCGCGGGAGCGCGCCGAGATCGTCACGCGGGGCAGCGTCCACAAGTTCGCCTCGGACGAGGCCCTGCGGGGGTTCCTCCTGGGGACGGGCTCGCGCGTCCTCGTGGAGGCGAGCCCGATGGACCGCGTCTGGGGCATCGGCCTGACGGCGGAGGACCCGAAGGCGACCGACCCGGAGCGCTGGCGCGGCCTGAACCTGCTGGGCTTCGCGCTGATGGAGGCGCGGAACCGGCTGGTCTGACGGGGCCCGGGAAGGTCGGGCAAGGCCGAGGAAAGCCGGGGAAAGCCGAGGAAGGGGGGACGGGCGGGTGCCCGTTGCCCCCCCGGGCTCGACTAGCGGGCCCCGGCGTCCACGGTCAGCGAGGTGGCGAACGGGTCGTCGGAGGAGTCCTCCAGGGACTCCGGGCTCTCGACGATGACCCAGATCATGAACGCCAGGAACACGGCGCTCACGAGGATGCCGATCGATCCGAGGATGACGCCCGCGAGGGCCATGCCCCGGTTGGTCGCCTCGCCGCGGTTCGCCTTCTTCATGCCGATGATGCCGAAGATCAGCGCGAGGACGCCCAGGACGATCCCCAGGCCGTACATGCAGAAGCCGACCACGGCGATGATGCCGAGCACCATCGCCGTGGTGCCCATCCCGTTGGACGGGGACTGCTGCCAGCCGGGCTGTCCGTACCCCGTGCCGTAGCTCGGGTACGGCGAGGCCGGCGGGTAGCCGTAGGACGGCGTGGCCGGCGGCACCGGGGCCGGCGGCGTCGGGTAGCCGTAGGCGCCGCCCGGGGCGGCCGGCGGCGGCGGGACGTCCGAGCCCGGCATCGAGATCACGGTGTTCTGGTCATGGACCGGGGGCGTCGCGGGCTTGGTCAGCTCGACGCGGTCCGGGTGGGGCGGAGCCCACGGGTCCACCGGCTGTTCGCTGTTTTCGGACATTGGGCCTCCCCCATCGTGGTCACGCCATGCTACGACCTCCCTCCGACGCGGGAGGGGCCCGGCCTACGATGACCCGATGACCGACCTGCATCCCTTCATCGCCGGACTCCCCAAGGCCGAGCTGCACGTCCACCACGTCGGCTCCGCCTCGCCCCGGATCGTCGCCGAGCTGGCGGCACGCCACCCGGACTCCAAGGTTCCGACCGATCCGGAGGCGTTGAGCGACTACTTCGTCTTCACGGACTTCGCCCACTTCATCGACGTGTACCTGTCGGTGGTGGACCTGGTCCGCACCCCCGAGGACGTGCGCCTGCTGACCTACGAGGTCGCCCGGGACATGGCCCGGCAGAACATCCGCTACGCCGAGCTGACCATCACCCCGTACAGCTCCACCCGCCGCGGCATCGACGAGCACGCCTTCATGGCGGCCATCGAGGACGCCCGCAGGGCCGCCGAGACCGAGCTGGGCGTCATCCTGCGCTGGTGCTTCGACATCCCCGGCGAGGCGGGCCTGGAGGCGGCGGAGGAGACCGCGCGCCTGGCGGTGGAGCTGCGCCCGGAGGGCCTGGTGGCCTTCGGCCTCGGCGGCCCGGAGATCGGCGTGCCGCGCCCGCAGTTCAAGCCGTACTTCGACCGCGCCCGCGCGGCCGGCCTGCGCTCGGTGCCGCACGCGGGCGAGACGACGGGCCCGGAGACGGTCTGGGACGCCCTGAACGACCTGGGCGCCGAGCGCATCGGCCACGGCACCAGCTCGGTCCAGGACCCGGAGCTCCTCAAGCACCTCGCCGAGCACCGGATCGCCCTGGAGGTCTGCCCGACCTCGAACATCGCCACCCGCGCGGTGGAGCGCCTGGAGGACCACCCCCTCAAGCAGATGGTGGACGCGGGCGTGCTGGTGACGATCAACAGCGACGACCCGCCGATGTTCGGCACCGACCTCAACAACGAGTACGTCGTCGCCGCCCGCCTGCTCGGCCTGGACGAGCGCGGTGTCGCGGCCCTCGCCAAGAACGCGGTGGAGGCCTCGTTCCTCGACGAGGCCGGCAAGGCCCGCATCGTCGAGGAGATCGACACGTACACGGAGCAGTGGCTGGCGCGCTGAGCGCCGGGAGAATGGGGTCATGGACCCCGTCACTGTCGTAGGCCACCGCGGCGACCCCTACCGCGTCCGCGAGAACACCGTCCCCTCGATCCTGTCGGCGATCGAGCGGGGCGCGGACGCGGTGGAGGTCGACGTCCGGCTCACCAGGGACGGCGTGCCCGTCCTGCTGCACGACGACACCCTCAAGCGGCTCTGGAAGGTCGAGCGCCCGCTGTCCGCGCTGACGGCCGCCGAGGTCGCGGAGCTCACCCAGGGGGGTGTGCCGACCCTGCGCGAGGCGCTGATCGCGGCCGGGGCGCACCGCCTGATGCTGGATCTGCCGGGCGGCGACGCGCGCTCGGTGCGCACGATCGTGGGCACCGTCCGCGAGTCCGGGGCGGGCGAGCGCGTCTACTACTGCGCGGGGGCCGTCGCGATGCTCCAGGTGCGGGCGGCGGACCCGGCCGCGGAGATCGCGCTGACCTGGGACACCCTGGTCCCGCCGCGCCGCACGCTGCTGGACGCGGTGCGCCCCCGCTGGCTCAACTACCGCTTCGGGCTCGCCGGTCGGGAGCTGGTGGAGCGGGTGCACCGGGACGGCCTGCTGGTCTCGGCCTGGACGGCGGACACCGCCTGGACGATGCGTAAGCTGATCCGCGACGGGGTGGACTCGATCACCACCAACCGGATCGACACGCTGGCCGGCGTGCTGCGGAAGGGCCGAGCATGAACGACAGGATCCGCACCGACATCGCACACAACGCGCGGGTGTGGAACTACTGGCTGGGCGGCAAAGACAACTACCCGGTGGACCGCGCGGTCGGCGACCAGGTCACGTCCTTCCACCCGAGCATCGGCGCGGTGGCGCGCGCGGACCGCGCGTTCCTCGGGCGGGCGGTCACGTACCTCGCGGCGGAGGCGGGGGTACGCCAGTTCCTCGACATCGGCACCGGGCTGCCGACCGCCGACAACACCCACGAGGTCGCCCAGCGGGTGGCGCCGGACTCCCGGGTGGTCTACGTCGACAACGACCCGATCGTCCTGACCCACGCCCGGGCGCTCCTGACGAGCGCGCCGCAGGGCGTCACCGAGTACGTGGACGCCGACGCGCACGACCCGGCGACGATCCTGGCGGCGGCCGGCCGGACGCTGGACTTCTCGCGGCCGGTCGCGGTGCTGATGCTGGGCATCCTGAACTTCGTGCTGGACACGGACGAGGCCCGGCGGATCGTGCGCACGGTGATGGCGGCGCTGCCGTCCGGCAGTCATCTGGTGCTGACGCACCCGACGTTCGACGCGGAGCTGGGCGGTGAGGGGAACATCGCGGCGATGGAGTTCTGGAACGCCCACGCCACCCCGCCGATCACGGCGCGCGGCCGGGCGGAGTTCGCGTCGTTCCTGGACGGCCTCGACCTGCTGGAGCCGGGCATCGTGTCGTGCTCGCGCTGGCGGGCGCCGGGGGCGGTCGAGGTGGCGCAGTACGGAGCGGTGGGCCGCAAGCCGTAATGGGCATACGGGGGATGCGGGGGGCGCTCGGGACGCGGGCGCCCCAGGAGGTACGGAACGGGGCGGGGGCCCCGGACGGGCGGCTCGGGCTCCGGGACGTCCGAGGGATCCAGGAGCTGAGGGCCTGGGCGGCGGACCGTCCCGGGCCGGTCGACACGGCCCTGGCGCTGCTCGTGCAGGCGGCGATGACGATGCCCTTCGTCGTCCCGCGCCCGCCCGAACTGGAGCCGGCGACCTGGCCGGCGTACGGCCTGACGACGCTGACCGTCCTGCCGCTGGTGTGGCGCCGCCGGGCTCCGCTGGCGGTGCTGCTCGCGGTGCTGGCGGCCAGCGCGCTGTACAAGCTGGCGCTGGAGGGGCCGGGGCAGCCGCTGCCGTACACCGGGCTGGTGTGCGTGTACACGGTCGCCGTGCTGTCGCCGCCGTGGAAGCGGCTGGTGGCGGCGCTGCTGATGCTCGTCGCGGTGCCGGTGTCGGTGTGGCTCAACACCCAGTCCGCGCGCGAACTGACCTTCTCGCTCTTCGTGTTCGGCGCCGCCTACGCCTTCGGGCGGCTGGCCGACGCCCGGCAGCGGGCCAACCGGGTGGAGGCGGAACAGGCCGCCGCGCGGGAACGGGCCCGGATCGCCCGGGAGATGCACGACATCCTGTCGCACGCCGTGAGCCTGATGATCGTGCAGGCGGAGGCCGGTCCGCTGGCCGTGCGCCGGGCGCCGGAGCGGGCCGAGGCCGCGTTCGAGGCGATCTCCGAGACCGGGCGGGACGCGATGCGGCAACTGCGCGGGATGCTGGGCGTGTTGCGGGACGAGGGCGGCGGCACGGACGCGCCGCGGGACCCCCAGCCGGGCGTGGACCGGCTGCCGGAACTGGTCGAGCGGGTGCGGGGCGGCGGTCTGGACGTGCGGTTCGGGACGGACGGCACGGCACGCCCGCTGCCGGCCGCGACGGGGGCGACGGTCTTCCGGATCGTGCAGGAGGCGCTGACGAACGTGGTCAAGCACGCGGGGGCCACGACCGTGTCGGTGCGCCTCGGCTACGGACCGGACGAGGTGGAGGTCCGGGTGACGGACGACGGGCGCGGGCCGCGCCCCGGAGGTTCTGGCGGGCACGGTCTCGTCGGGGTCCGGGAGCGGGCCGCCGCCCACGGGGGGACGGCGTCGGCCGGCCCCGGCCCGGACGGGCGAGGTTTCGAGCTGCGGGCGGTGCTCCCGCTGGAGGTGCGGGGATGACCTTGCGGGTGGTGGTCGCGGACGACCAGGAGCTGGTGCGCAGCGGGTTCGCGCTGATCCTGGACGTGCAGGAGGACATCGAGGTGGTCGCGGAGGTCGGCGACGGCGCCGCGGCGGTGGAGGCGGTGCGGCGGCTGCGGCCCGACGTGGCGCTGCTGGACATCCGGATGCCCCGGATGGACGGCATCGAGGCGTGCCGGGTGATCAGCGCGGAGTCGGAGTGCCGGACGGTGATCCTGACGACCTTCGACTCGGACGAGTACGTGTACGAGGCGCTGCACGCGGGCGCGAGCGGCTTCCTCCTGAAGGACGTGCGCCGGGACGACCTGGTGCACGCGGTGCGGGTGGTCGCGGCGGGCGAGGCGCTGCTCGCGCCCTCGGTGGCGCGGCGGCTCGTGGAGCAGTACACCTCGGGCGGCCCGCGCCGGGCGGACGGGCCCGACGCGCGGCTCGACGTGCTGACGGGGCGGGAGCGCGAGACGCTGCTGCTCCTGGCGCGGGGCCTGTCGAACGCGGAGATCGCGGCGGAGCTGGTGGTGAGCGACCACACGGTGAAGACGCACGTGGGGAACGTGCTGGCGAAGCTGGGGCTGCGGGACCGGATCCAGGCGGTGATCTGCGCGTACGAGACGGGGCTCGTGGCGGCGGGTCCTCCCCCGTGCGGGGGAGCCCCGGCGAGGTGACTCCCCCGCGCCGGGGAGGAGAGCCGCCCGTGGGAACCGCCGGTGCGGGCGATCCGCGGATCGTCGCTGGTCAGCAGGATGGAGCCATCGGGAACAACGGCTCACGACCACGGAGTTGACCATGAAGAGCACCACGCGCACGCTGCTGGCCGCCGCCCTCGTCCTGGGGGTCGCGGCGGGTCCGGCGGTCCTCCCGGCGGGCGCGGCGCCGGTGTCCGCGACGGTCACGTCGGCGGCCGCCCCCGACGGCCCGGCGCTCGCCGCGGTCCTCGCGGGACTCCCGTCGAAGGACGCCACGGCGGCGCTGGTCCGGGTGGGCGGCACGGACGGCGTCTGGCGGGGCGGCGCGGGTGTGCACGACCTGCGGACGAACCGTCCGGCGGACCCGGGGGCCCGGTTCCGGGCGGGTTCGGTGACGAAGGTGTTCACGGCGGCGGTGGCGCTCCAGCTGGCCGGCGAGGGCCGGATCGACCTGGACCGCACGGCCCGCTCGTACCTGCCGGAGCTGATCCCGGCGGCGTACGGCGAGGTGACGGTGCGCCAGCTGCTGAACCACACGCACGGCATCCCGGCGGCCGACCTGCCGGGCGAGACGGTCGAGGAGTGGTACGCGCGCCGTTTCGTGGAGTACGACCCGCGCGACCTGGTCCGCTCGGCGACCGCGCAGCCGCGCGAGTTCGCTCCCGGTGGGAAGCAGCACTATCTGAACATCGGGTACACGATCGCCGGCCTGATCATCGAGCGCGTGACGGGCGACTCGTACGCGCATCAGGTGAGCGCCCGGATCCTGCGGCCGCTGGGGCTGCGCGACACGTACTTCCCCGGTGCCAGCCCCCGGATCGAGGGCCGGTACAACCACGGCTACCAGTGGATGCGGCTGGAGGACGGGACGACCGGACTGCGGGACGTCTCCGTATGGGGGACGACGGACGGCTGGGCGGCCGGTGACCTGATCTCCACCACGGCGGACCTGGAGCGTTTCACGAAGGCCCTGTTCGCGGGCCGGGTGGTGCGCGGGCCGCTCCTGGAGGAGATGTTCACGCTGCCGAAGGTGGCGGACTTCAAGAGCGGCGACCCGGCCGCGTACTCCGTGGGCCTGTCGATGAAGAAGCTGGGCGGGCGCGAGGTGTGGGGCAAGACGGGTGGCCGCTGGGGGTACAACACGGCCATCGCCTCGACCCGCGACGGCTCGCGCACGCTCGTCTACAGCGTCAACGCCACGGACGCCAAGGGGCAGGACATGAACAAGACGGCCCTGAACCTCATGGTGACGACGTTCGGCCCGCCGTCGAAGTGAGCGCCGGCGCGGGCGACGCGGCCCGGGCCGTCTCCTGGGCCGCTTCGAGGCGCTTGATCAGCCGGCGTACGGCGAGGAGGGGCAGGATGCCGAAGACCCCGAAGGACATGTCGATCACCGACCACCAGAAGGGGATGTCCCGCAGGGGTCCGCAGATCAGGGCGAGCGGGATGATGCCGACGCAGGCGATCATGCCGAACTCGATGACCCAGATGTTGCGGACCGGGTCGCGGTAGGGCCCGTAGAAGGCGACGGCGATGACGAGGTGGGCGAAGGCCAGCCAGTCGGTGCCGTAGAGGAGGTACGGGGCCCGGGCGTCGGCTCCTTCGAGGCCGGTGCGGACGCGGGAGATCCATTCGGCGAGGCCGGGGAAGGCGTCGGCGACGGGGGACGCCCAGGAGTCCAGGGCCCCGTCGACGAGGCGCAGTTCGGTGACGAGCGGGAACGCGGTGGCGCCGCTCAGCACCAGGCAGACGATGAAGACGACCAGCCAGACGCGGATGCGCTTGAGGAGGGCTCTGGGCCCGTTCGTGTCGCTCATGGGGGCAGCGTACGCCCCTCATGAACACGTTCAAAAAGGGGGCCCCGTCGTGCGCGGCCCCCTTTCTCACAAGCCGACGATCGAGTTCCACCGCTTCGCGAACTCGGTGCGCTCATCGGCGGATATGTCCCGCGCGATGGCCAGCCGGGCGCGCATCGAGTCGTCCGGGAAGATCAGCGGGTCCTCGGCGAGGGCGGCCAGCTCCTCGTCGCCCGAGTCGGCGAGGACGTCGCGGGCCGCGGGGACCGGGCAGACGTAGTTGACCCAGGAGGCGAGCTCGGCGGCGACCTCGGGCTCGTAGTAGTAGTCGACGAGCTGCTCGGCGCTGGTCTTGTGCTGGGCCAGGTTGGGGATCATCAGGGACTCGGCCCACAGCTCGGCGCCCTCCTCGGGCACGACGAACTCGATGTCGGGGTTGTCGGCCTGGAGCTGGATGATGTCGCCGGAGTACGCCTGACAGGCGAGCACGTCGCCGGTGGACAGGTCCTTGATGTAGTCGTTGCCGGTGAAGCGGCGGATGTGCTTGCGGCGGACCAGGCCCTCGATCTCCTCGCACAGCGCGTGGAAGTCGTCCGCGGTCCAGCGGGTGACGTCGACGCCCATGCCCTGCATGAGCAGCGAGAAGGACTCGTCGAGCCCGGACAGCAGGGTGACCTTGCCGCTCAGGTCGTCGGCCCACAGCTCCTTGGTGGAGCGGATCTCCCGGCCCAGCTTCTTGCGGTTGTACGCGATGCCGGTGATCCCGGACTGCCAGGGCACCGAGTGCAGCCGGCCCTCGTCGAAGGCGGGGTTGCGCAGCAGCGGGTCCAGGTACTTGGCGACGTTGGGCTGCTTGGCCCGGTCCATCTCCTGGACCCAGCCGAGCCGCACGTAGCGGGCGGCCATCCAGTCGCTGATCACGATGAGGTCCCGGCCGGTCTCCTGGTGGTTCATCAGGGCCGGGCCGACCTTGCCGAAGAACTCGTCGTTGTCGTTGATCTCCTCGGTGTAGCGCACGGAGATCCCGGTCCGCTTCTGGAAGGCGTCCAGGGTGGGCCGCTTCGACTTGTCGTCGTCGTCGGTGTCGATGTAGAGCGGCCAGTTCGCGAAGTGCAGCACCCGGTCCCGCGCGGACAGGTCCCGGCCGGCCCGGTCCTCCGGATCGACGTACGCGGCCGGCACCCCGCATCCGGCGAGGAGCGCGGCTGCGCCGGCACCGCCGATCCCCCGCAGCAGGTCGCGGCGGGACGGGTTCATGCGGGCGGAAACTCTGGCTCTGGCTGTCACCCGCACAGCATGGTCGCCCCGGGCGACCAGCGGCAATGGACGGTCCGTCGACCGGGACGGCGCGGCCCCGACACCTTGTCGATCAGATGATCGAGGTGCCGGGGCCGCGCGGGGCGGGCCTGATCAGCCCAGGGACGTCATCACGTGCTTGATGCGCGTGTAGTCCTCGAAGCCGTACGCCGACAGGTCCTTGCCGTAGCCGGACTTCTTGAAGCCGCCGTGGGGCATCTCGGCGACCAGCGGGATGTGGGTGTTGATCCACACGCAGCCGAAGTCGAGCGACTTGGACATGCGCATCGCGCGGGCGTGGTCCTTCGTCCAGACCGAGGAGGCCAGGGCGAACTCGACGCCGTTCGCGAACTCCAGCGCCTGGGCCTCGTCCGTGAAGGACTGGACCGTGATGACCGGGCCGAAGACCTCGTTCTGGATGATCTCGTCGTCCTGCTTGAGGCCGGAGACGACGGTCGGGGCGTAGAAGTAGCCCTTGTCGCCGACCCGGTGGCCACCCGCCTCGACCTTGGCGTGCGCCGGCAGGCGGTCGATGAAGCCGCTGACCTGCTTGAGCTGGTTGGCGTTGTTCAGCGGGCCGTAGAGCACGTCCTCGTCGTCCGGCTGACCGGTCTTCGTCTCGCTCGCGGCCTTGGCGAGGGCGGCCACGAACTCGTCGTGGATCGACTCGTGGACCAGGACGCGGGTCGCGGCCGTGCAGTCCTGGCCGGCGTTGAAGAAGCCCGCCACGGAGATGTCCTCGACGGCCTTCTCCACGTCGGTGTCCTCGAAGACCACGACCGGGGCCTTGCCGCCCAGCTCCAGGTGGACGCGCTTGACGTCCTTGGCCGCCGACTCGGCGACCTGCATGCCCGCGCGCACCGAGCCGGTGATGGAGGCCATCGCCGGGGTCGGGTGCTCGACCATCGCCTTGCCGGTCTCGCGGTCGCCGCAGACGACGTTGAAGACGCCCTTGGGGACGATCGAGCCGATGATCTCGGCCATCAGGACGGTCGACGCGGGGGTCGTGTCCGAGGGCTTGAGGACGACCGTGTTGCCCGCGGCGAGCGCCGGGGCGAACTTCCACACGGCCATCATCATCGGGTAGTTCCACGGCGCGACCTGGGCGCAGACGCCTACCGGCTCGCGGCGGATGATCGAGGTCATGCCCTCCATGTACTCGCCGGCCGAGCGGCCCTCGAGCAGACGGGCGGCACCCGCGAAGAAGCGGATCTGGTCCACCATCGGCGGAACCTCCTCGCTCGCGGTGAGGGCGACCGGCTTGCCGGTGTTCTCGACCTCGGCGGCGATCAGGTCCTCGGCGCGCTCCTCGAAGGCGTCCGCGATCTTGAGGAGGACCTTCTGGCGCTCGGACGGCGTGGTGTCGCGCCAGGCGGGGAAGGCGGCGGCGGCGGCCTCCATGGCGGCGTCGACGTCATCCTGGCCGGAGAGCGGGGAGGTCGCGTACGCCTCACCGGTGGCAGGGTTGATCACGTCGATCGTGCGGCCGTCGGCCGCATCCCGGAACTCCCCGTTGATGTAGTTGCGCAGCCGACGCAGCTCGGTGGTCACTTGCCACCCCTCCTGTCACGTTCTGTTCCCGCACTCCGTCGTGCGGCGTCCCGCATGGGCGAGACACCTCAGCCTAGTCGGTCCGCAGACGCTTTCCATAGGCCCGACCCCCGCCAACTTCGGATTCCGTGAGATCTAGACCCCTGAACAACGGATTTCATCACTCTGGGGTTGCCAGAACGACGAGGTTCGGTGCACAGTGAAGCCGTGGCCAGTCGAAGCACAGACTCCAGAACCGGAACCGGTTCGTCCCCGACGATCGATGCCGTCTCCCTGGCGATCATCGAACAGCTCCAGGAGGACGGTCGCCGTCCCTACGCAGCCATCGGAAAGGCCGTCGGCCTCTCCGAAGCCGCCGTACGACAGCGCGTCCAGAAGCTGCTCGACCAGGGCGTCATGCAGATCGTCGCCGTCACCGACCCGCTCACCGTGGGCTTCCGGCGGCAGGCGATGGTCGGCATCAACGTCGAGGGTGACCTGGATCCGGTGGCGGAGGCGCTGACCGCCATGGCCGAATGCGAGTACGTGGTGATGACCGCGGGCTCGTTCGACCTGATGGTGGAAGTCGTCTGCGAGGACGACGACCACCTCCTGGATGTGATCAACAAGCGCATCCGCACCCTCCCCGGGGTGCGCTCCACCGAGAGCTTCGTCTACCTGAAGCTCAAGAAGCAGACCTATATGTGGGGAACCCGATAGCCGTGAGCCAGGACCTCTCGAAAACCGCCTACGACCACCTGTGGATGCACTTCACCCGCATGTCGTCGTACGAGAACAACCCCGTCCCCACCATCGTCCGCGGTGAGGGCACCTACATCTTCGACGACAAGGGCAAGCGCTACCTCGACGGCCTCGCCGGCCTGTTCGTGGTGAACGCCGGTCACGGCCGCAAGGAGCTCGCCGAGGTCGCGTACAAGCAGGCCCAGGAGCTCGCGTTCTTCCCCGTGTGGTCGTACGCGCACCCCAAGGCCGTCGAGCTCGCCGAGCGTCTGGCGGACTACGCCCCCGGCGACCTGAACAAGGTCTTCTTCACCACCGGTGGCGGCGAGGCCGTCGAGACCGCCTGGAAGCTGGCCAAGCAGTACTTCAAGCTCCAGGGCAAGCACACCAAGTACAAGGTCATCTCGCGTGCGGTCGCCTACCACGGCACCCCGCAGGGCGCCCTGTCCATCACCGGTCTGCCGGCCCTGAAGGCCCCCTTCGAGCCGCTGGTCCCCGGCGCGCACAAGGTGCCGAACACCAACATCTACCGCGCCCCGATCCACGGCGACGACCCCGAGGCCTTCGGCCGCTGGGCCGCCGACCAGATCGAGCAGCAGATCCTCTTCGAGGGCGCCGACACCGTCGCCGCCGTCTTCCTGGAGCCGGTGCAGAACGCCGGTGGCTGCTTCCCGCCGCCGCCCGGCTACTTCCAGCGCGTCCGCGAGATCTGCGACCAGTACGACGTGCTGCTCGTCTCCGACGAGACGATCTGCGCCTTCGGCCGCCTCGGCACGATGTTCGCCTGTGACAAGTTCGGCTACGTGCCGGACATGATCACCTGCGCCAAGGGCATGACCTCGGGCTACTCCCCGATCGGCGCCTGCATCGTCTCGGACCGCATCGCGGAGCCGTTCTACAAGGGCGACAACACCTTCCTGCACGGCTACACCTTCGGTGGTCACCCGGTGTCCTCCGCCGTGGCCCTGGCGAACCTCGACATCTTCGACAAGGAGGGCCTGAACCAGCACGTGCTGGACCAGGAGGGCAACTTCTTCTCGACGCTGCAGAAGCTGCACGACCTCCCGATCGTCGGCGACGTCCGCGGCAACGGCTTCTTCTACGGCATCGAGCTCGTCAAGGACAAGGTCACCAAGGAGTCCTTCAACGACGAGGAGGTGGAGCGCGTCCTCTACGGCTACCTCTCCAAGGCGCTGTACGAGAACGGTCTCTACTGCCGTGCCGACGACCGTGGCGACCCGGTCATCCAGCTGGCTCCGCCGCTGATCGCGGACCAGTCCACGTTCGACGAGATCGAGCAGATCCTCCGGACCACCCTCACCGAGGCCTGGACGAAGCTGTAAGTCTCGACGTGCGCCACGCCGCCCTCACGGCGTGACCCCGGCCCGGGCATGCGGCCATCCGAGTGGATGGCGGCGGCCCGGGCCGCGTGCTGTCCGTACCACCTGATCCGAATCCTTACGGTGCCCAGTGACACCCGCCGCGTCCCAGTGACCGACAGGACCGTCTCCTCGTTCCCCCGGACGGGGGAACGGACTCTGTTTGGCTTCGACATCGAGGTGTACGCGATGGCCCCACCGGACAACGACGTGCTCTGGGCGCGTTCCCTGCACTGCACCCTGGACGGCACGGACGTCCTGACCGGCGTCTCCCTCGGCGTACGGGAAGGCGAGATCCTCGCGCTCGTCGGACCGCGCGGCAGCGGCAAGACCATCCTGATGCGCTGCCTCTCCGGCCAGACCGTCGCCCAGCAGGGCGAGGTCTGGTTCAACAGCGCCCCCGTCCACACCCTCAGCGCCGCCCAGCGCGAACGCGTCCGGCGCGAGCGCTTCGGCTGGATCGACCCCGAGCCCGGCCTCGTGCCCGAGCTCACCGGCTGGGAGAACGCCGCCCTCCCCCTGCTGCTGCGCGGCATCTCCCACCGGGCCGCGAAGACCGCCGCCCTGGAATGGCTCGACCGGCTCGACATCGGCGCCTGCGCCCGGAAACGGCCGCACGCCCTCACCCACTCCCAGCGCCAGCGGATCGCCATCGCCCGCGCCCTCGTCACCACCCCCTCGGTGCTCTTCGCCGACGAGCCGACCGCCGCCCTGCACCGCGCGGACGGCGCCCAGGTGCTGCGCACCCTGACCGCCGCGGCCCGCTCCCACCGGATCACCGTGCTGCTCGCGACCCACGACCCCGAGGTCGCCGCCCTCGCCGACCGCTCGGTCGCGCTCCTCGACGGACGCCGTGTCGGCTCCGTACCGCCGGCCACCGGGGCGGAGGGCGTCACCGCGTGCTCGCTCTCCGTCTAGTCCGCGGCACCCACCCCCTCGTCCAGCTGCGCCGCCTGCTGGTGGCCGCCGCGGCGGCCGGGGTGGGCTTCCTCCTGCTCTGCGCCCTCGGCTACGCGGTGGGGCACCCCGCGCAGTCCTCCGCCTCCGCGCTGCGCCTCCTCTGGTGCGTACTGCCGCTCGCCGCGACGGCGCAGTTCGCGGTGGCGGTCGCCCGCACCGACCCCGCCACCCGGCCCCGGCGGGGCCTCGACGCGGTCGGCCTCGGCCCCGCCCGCCTCACCGCCCTGGCGGCGGCCTCCACGGCGGTCGCCACCACCCTCGGCTCGGCCCTGGCGCTCCTGTTCTACCTGCACCTGCGCGGCGACATCACCGGGCTGCCCTTCGACGGCGCCGCGGCGCAGCTCCTCGCCGCCGACCAGCCCGTCCCGCTCGCGGCGGCCCTCACCCTGCTCGCGATCCTCCCCGTGGTCGCGGCCACGGCGGCCGGCCTGTCCCTCCGCCCGCGCAAAGCCGTGAAGGTCACCCCGCAGACCTCCGCCCTCCCCTGGGGCGTGGCCCTGCTGGCCATCGGCCTGGCCCTGGAGACGTACGCCGGCCGCAACGGCGGCGGAGGCGTCCTGGCCGGCTGGATCCTCACCGCGATCGGCCTGGCGATGGCCGGACCGGGCCTGACCCACTGGTGCGGCCGCCTCCTCCAGATGGTGCGCCCCGGCGCGGTGCGCCTCCTCGCGGGCCGGGTCCTGATGGACGAGTCCCGCCGGATCGGGCGCCCGCTGGGCGTGGTGTGCGCGGTCGGCTCGGGCGCGGTCGCCGCGCTCGCCCTGAACACCGACTTCGGCCCCCTGGCCGGCCTGGGCGCCGCCCTGGTCGTGGCCTGCACGACGGCGACGCTCCTGACCGCGGCCCTGGAATCCAGGCAGTCCCGCACCCACACCACCGAAGCCCTCCTCCGCCTCGGCGCCCCGCCCACCGTCCTCCGCACCACCGCCCTCGTGCGAGCCGCCGCCCTCCTGGCCGTCTTCGTCCCCCTGACCTGGGCGGTGGGAGAACTGGCGGCGGTACCGCTGAGGGGGTGAGGAAACCCCTATCGTGACCCCATGGCGACCCAGCGGCAGGACCGGGAGATCCATTCCCTCGACGAGTTCGACGCCGCCCTCGGCACGCACGGCTCCCTCGCCTCGTACCGGATCCAGTCCGTCGACCTGACCGACCGCACCTTCGCCCTGCTCTCCGCCTCCAGCACGGACGCCGTCTTCCTGGGCTGCCCGATGCAGCCCGAGGCCGCCGCCAAGGTGCGCGCGGACGGGGCGCTGGTGTTCCCGCCGGTGCCGCACCTGCCGTTCGATCCGTACCGGGCCCGGCTCTACTCCCCCGAGGAACTGTTCCGGGGCGTCACGACCCACCCGTACGCCTCGACGCCCGACGCCCTCGCGTACGACTGGTTCCAGCGCACCAAGGGCGACGGCGACATCTTCTCCTCGATGCTGCGTTCCCTCCACGACGACGCGATCTCGGACGCGCTGGACGAGCACCTGGCGGACGCCCGCGTCGTGGGCGTGATGGGCGGGCACCGCACGGGCCGGGGCACCGACGCGTACGCGGGGGCCGCCCGGCTCGGGCGGACGCTGACGCGCGCCGGGCTGACGGTGGCGACGGGCGGCGGGCCGGGCGCGATGGAGGCCGCGAACCTGGGCGCGTACACCGCCCCGTTCCAGGACGCCGCCCTCGACGAGGCCCTGGAACTGCTCGCGAAGGTGCCGTCGTTCACGCCCTCGGTGACGGAGTGGGCCCGCGCCGCCTTCGAGGTGCGGGCGCGCCGGCCGCGCGGCGGTGACTCGGTCGGCATCCCCACCTGGTTCTACGGGCACGAGCCGCCCAACGCCTTCGCCGCCCGCATCGGCAAGTACTTCGCCAACGCGACCCGCGAGGACGGCCTGCTGGCCCGGTCGAACGCCGGCGTCGTGTTCCTGCCGGGCGCCGCCGGCACCGTGCAGGAGATCTTCGACAACGCGACGCCGAACTACTACGGGTCGCGCGGCGCGCCGGCCCCGATGGTCCTGGTGGACCGGGCGCACTGGACCGAACTCCTGCCGGCCTGGCCGCTGCTCCGCACCTTGGCCGAGGGGCGCCCGATGGCGGCGCGGATCGCGCTGGTCGACTCGGTCGACGAGGCGCCGGAGGCGTTGGAGCGGCTGGCCGTCGGTTAGGGCCCGGGCGCGCTCCCCCGCGCGGCGGACCCGGTCGCGACCCTGGGCGGACGTGCCGCGGGCGTCCGGCCGCGAGGCTCGTGGCATGACCACGAAGAGACTTCGGTTCCTGGCCGCATGGCCGTCCTGGGCGGGGCGCGCCGCCCTCGTCTGGTCCGTGCTGTACGCGGCGGGCGCGGCCCTCGCCGCCGCCACCGGCCCGGCCTTCGGCTACGCGCTGCTCGGCAAGGGCACGGGGCCGGGCTTCGAGGCGGCCGCGGCCGGGCTGTACGGGGCGGCCGCCGTCCTCGCGTACGCGCTGCTCCGCGCCCCGCGCGCCCGGGGGCTCACCCTGGCGGCCTGGGCGGTCGCCGGGCTGTGCGTGACCTGGGGGTTCGGCTTCCTGCTGAGCCCGGTGCGCCTGCTGTACGTCCTGTCCCGCAACCAGGAGCCGATGGACTGGGCGGCCTGGTCCAACGAGGGCTTCGCGATCCTGGGCGCCGTGCTGTGGGGGTGCGCGGCACTGGCCCGGCGCCGCGCGCTGCTCGGCAGCTGCGCGTACTGCGGCGGACGGGCCGCGGCCGTGGCGGGCGACGCGAGCCGTGCGGGGCTGGTGGCCGTCGCCGCGCTCGTGCCGTACGCCGCGCTGAAGACGGCGTGGGCGCTGGGCTTCACGCCCGGGTACACGGGCAGCGGCCGACCGGGCGCGGATCCCCGCTACACGAGCGATCTGGGGCTGTGGCTGTACGACCACGGGGTCGACGTCACGGCGGTCCTCGCCGTGGTGGGGATGCTGCTGGCGCTGGCGCTGACCCGGCCGTGGGGGCGGCGGCTGCCCCGCCCGGCGCTGCTCGCCCTGGGGTGGGCCGGGGCGGGCGCGCTGGCCCCGTTCGGCGTCTTCCTCGCGGTGCTCGGCGTCCTGGCCTGGACCGGCGTGATCGAGGTCGGCATGGCCGATCACGCCCCGTGGGTCGTCGCCGTCGCCTACGGCGGCTTCTGCGTCTTCGGTCTGGCGCTCGGCCGGGCGACCCGCGTCTTCCAGCGGGCGACCCGCAGGGCGTGCGGGCGCTGCTGACGTGGCGGCGCGCGGGTCAGGCGTCGAGCACCACCACGTCCTCCGCCCGGAACACCGCGCCCACCTCGGCCCCCTCGTCCGGCGCCTCGCGCAGCGGGAACTCCGCCTCCAGGGGCGGGCCTTCGGCGGGGTGGAGGCGGACGGCGACGTGGTTGCCGCGGAAGGTGCGGGACGCGACGCGGCAGGCGAGGCCCTCGTCGGGGGCGACGAGCCGGACGCCGCCGGGGCGGACGAGGAGGCGGCGTTCGCCCTGGGGGGAGCCGTCCGGGACGGGGATCTTCCCCCAGACGGTGGTGGCGGCGGCTCCGGTGACGGTCGCCGCGACCACGTTGTCGAAGCCGAGGAAGCGGGCCACGAACGCGGAGGCGGGCCGCCCCCAGACCTCCAGGGGCGTGCCGGTCTGGGCGATGCCGCCGTCCCGCATGACCACGACCCGGTCGGCGAGCGCGAAGGCCTCGCCCTGGTCGTGGGTGACGGCGAGCACCGTGGTGCCCAACCGTCCGAAGAGGCCGCGGAGTTCGACGACGAGCCGTTCGCGCAGGCCCCGGTCGAGCTGGCCGAGGGGTTCGTCCAGCATGAGCAGCCGGGGGCGGGGCGCGAGCGCCCGGGCGAGGGCGACGCGCTGCTGTTCGCCGCCGGAGAGCGAGGAGACGGCCCGGCGGCCGGCCCCGGGAAGGCCGACGAGGTCGAGCAACTCCTCGACCCGGGCGCCCTGTTCGGCCTTGGCGACCCCGTGCATGCGCAGCCCGAACGCCACGTTCCCGGCGACGTCCCGCTGCGGGAACAGCTGGTGGTCCTGGAACATGAGGCCGACCCCGCGCCGGTGCACCGGCACCCCGGTCTGGTCCGTGCCGCCGAGCAGCACCCGGCCGGCGGAGAGCGGCTGGAGTCCGGCGACGGCCCGCAGCAGGGTGGACTTGCCGCTGCCGCTGGGGCCGAGCACGCACACGATCTCGTGGTCGGCGACCTCCAGGTCCACCGCGTCGAGCACCGCGCGGTCCCCGAACCGTACGGTCGCGTCGTGGAGCGTCAGCATCAGAACTCCCCCGAGGTCCGGTCGTTGCGGAGCCGTTCGAGGAGCAGCAGGGACACCGCGCACACCACCATGAGGATCGTCGAGAGGGCCATGGCCTGGCCGTAGTTGAGCTCGCCCGGCCGGCCCAGGAGCCGGGCCACGGCCACCGGCAGGGTCGGGTTGTCGGGGCGGGCGATGAAGACCGTGGCGCCGAACTCGCCGAGCGAGACGGCGAAGGCGAAGCCGGCGGCGATGAGCAGCGCCCGCCGTACGAGGGGCAGGTCGACCTCGCGCCAGGCCCGCCAGGGCGAGGCCCCGAGCACGGCGGCGGCCTCCCGGAGGCGTTCGTCGACCGCGCGCAGCACCGGCAGCATGGTCCGTACGACGAAGGGGACGCCGACCAGGGCCTGGGCGAGCGGCACCAGGATCCAGCTGGCCCGCAGGTCGAGCGGCGGCTCGTCGAGGGTGATGAGGAAGCCGAAGCCGACGGTGACGGCGGACACCCCGAGCGGCAGCATGAGCAGCGCGTCGAAGCCGCGGACCAGGCGCTCGCCCACGGGGGTCCTCCCGCTCGGGCGGAGCCGGGAGCGGCGGAAGGTCAGCGCCGCCGCGGCGAGGCCGCCGATGACGACGGCGATGGCGGTGGAGGCGAGCGCGTACTGGAGCGAGTTGACGATGGTGTCGGTCATCGGCACGAGGAAGGTGCCGTTCTCGTCGACGGACTGGAGCGCGCGGTAGTAGTCGAGGCCGTAGCCGGTGGGGGTGGCGAGGGAGCGTTCCACGAGGACGCCGAGCGGCGCGAGGATCAGCAGGCCGATGGAGAGCAGGACCGCGCCGAGCAGCAGCCACTGCCCGGCGCCGCGCGGGCGGGCGGAGGTCCGTTCCGGCGGGACCAGCCTCAGCGCGGTCTCGCGGCGGCGCACCATCCGGGCGTGCACGGCGAGGACCGCGCCGACGGCGACGAACTGCACCAGGGTGAGGACCGCGGCCGTGGACAGCTGGAGCCGGTCGGCGGTCTGCCGGTAGATCTCGGTCTCCAGGGTGGAGTACGCGGGGCCGCCGAGGATCTGCACGATGCCGAAGGAGCTCGCGGTGAACAGGAACACCATGAGCGCGGCGGCGGCGACGGACGGCCCGAGGGCCGGCAGGGTCACCGTGCGCCAGGCCCGCCAGCGGGAGGCGCCGAGCACCCGGGCGGCCTCTTCCTGGCGGGGGTCGAGCTGGGACCAGAGACCGCCGACGGTACGGACGACGACGGCGTAGTTGAAGAAGACGTGGGCGATGAGGATGGCCCAGACGGTGGTGTCGAGGCGGACGCCCCACAGCTCGTCGAGCAGTCCGCGGCGGCCCAGCAGGGCGAGGAACGCGGTGCCGACCATGACGGTGGGCAGCACGAAGGGCACGGTGACGACGGCCCGCAGCAGCCCCTTGCCGGGGAAGTCGAAACGGGCGAAGACGTACGCGCCGGGCAGGGCGACGAGCAGGGTGAGCGCGGTGGAGGCGAGCGCCTGCCACAGCGTGAACCACAGGACGTCGAGGATCTCCGGGCTGCTCAGCGTCTGGGCGAAGCGGCCGAGCTCCCAGTGCCCGTCCGGCCTGAGCCCGCGCTCGACGATCGAGACGACGGGCCAGGCGAAGAAGACCGCGAAGAACGCGACGGGCAGCACCATGAGGGCCAGCCGCGCCGCGTTCCCCGTACGGCCCGGGCGGGCTACTTCACGACGAGCGAGGTCCACTGCTGGATCCACTGGTCACGGTTGGCGGCGATCTTGTCGGGCGCCATGGTCTCCGGCTTGTCGACGACCACGCCGTGCTTGGTGAACAGCTCGGGGAGGGTTGCGTCGTCGGTGACGGGGTTGACGAACATCTGGAGCGGCATGTCGTCCTGGAACTTCTTGGAGATCAGGAAGTCGATCAGCGCCTTGCCGCCCTCGGGGTTCTTCGCCCCGTTCAGCAGGCCCGCGAACTCGGTCTGCCGGAAGCAGGTGCCGGTGGAGACACCGGTGGGCGCCACCTTCGGCTGGGGCTCGGAGTAGAGCACCTCGACCGGCGGGCTGGAGGCGTAGGAGACGACGAGCGGACGGTCGCCCTTGGCCTTCTTGCCGCCGGCGGAGCCGGAGAACTCCTGGTTGTAGGCGAGCTCCCAGCTGTCGACGGTCTTCACGCCGTTGGCCTTGAGCTTCTTCCAGTAGTCCTGCCAGCCGCCGTCGCCGTACTTCGCGGCGGTGCCGAGGAGGAAGCCGAGGCCCGGGGAGGAGCGCTCGGGGTTCTCGACGACGAGGAGGTCCTTGTACGCAGGCTTGGCCAGGTCGTCGAAGGACTGCGGCGGCGCCAGCTTCTTGTCGGCGAAGTACTGCTTGTCGTAGTTGACGCAGATGTCGCCGGAGTCGATCGGGGTGACCCGGTGCTCCTTGTCGAGCTGGAGCGCGGCGGGGATCCGGTTCAGGCCCTTCGCCTCGTACGACGTGAAGATGCCGTTGTCGAGGGCGCGGGAGAGCAGGGTGTTGTCGACGCCGAAGAAGACGTCGCCCTGGGGGGAGCCCTTGGTCAGGATCTCCTTGTTGACGGCCTCGCCGGCGTCGCCGCTCTTGAGGACCTTGACCGTGAAACCGGTCTGCCGGGTGAACTCCGCCAGCACCTCCTTGGAGGCGTTGAAGGAGTCGTGGCTGACGAGGGTGACGGTCTTCGGCGCGGGCGTGCCGGTGGCCTTGTCCTTGCCGCCGTCCCCGCCGCCGCAGGCGGCGAGGGTGGTGACGCCGAGCGCCGCGGCGAGCGCGACGGCGGCGGCCTTCGTGGTGTTCACGTGGTGGTCCTCCTGGGGGTGTCCAGGAAGAGACGCGGCCCCGCCCGCGCCCGGGGAAACCGGACGCGGGCAGGGCGCAACAGCTCGAGTTACGACCGAACTTCCTACCCAGAATGACCTGGGCGAGGTTCAGAGGGTCTGCGGTCTGACGGTCACCGCACTCTCAGCGCTGTGGCGCTCCCCTGTCGGAATATGAAGATGTGTTCGAGCTCAGAGTACAAGGTCAGCGTTCGGCGGCGGCCAGCTGTCCACAGGCACCGTCGATCTCCTGACCGCGGGTGTCGCGGACGGTGACGGGCACGCCGTGGCGGGCGATGGCCTCGACGAACGCCTTCTCGTCCTCGGGACGGGAGGCGGTCCACTTCGAGCCGGGCGTCGGGTTCAGCGGGATCAGGTTGACGTGCACCCGCTTGCCCTTGAGCAGCTTGCCGAGGAGGTCGCCGCGCCAGGCCTGGTCGTTGATGTCCCGGATCAGGGCGTACTCGATGGAGACGCGGCGCCCGGACTTCTCCGCGTACTCCCAGGCGGCGTCGAGGACCTCGCGGACCTTCCACCGGGTGTTCACGGGCACCAGGGTGTCGCGCAGCTCGTCGTCGGGGGCGTGCAGCGAGACCGCGAGGCGGCACTTGAAGCCCTCGTCGGCGAACCGCAGCATCGCCGGGACGAGCCCGACGGTGGAGACGGTGATGCCGCGCTGGGACAGGCCGAGGCCGTCCGGCTCGGGGTCGGTGAGCCGGCGGACGGCACCGACGACCCGCTTGTAGTTGGCGAGCGGCTCGCCCATGCCCATGAAGACGATGTTGGACAGCCGGGCCGGCCCGCCTGGGACCTCGCCGTCGCGCAGGGCGCGCATGCCGTCGACGATCTGGTGCACGATCTCGGCCGTGGACAGGTTGCGGTCGAGCCCCGCCTGGCCGGTGGCGCAGAACGGGCAGTTCATCCCGCAGCCGGCCTGCGAGGAGATGCACATGGTCACCCGGTCCGGGTAGCGCATGAGCACCGACTCGACGAGCGTGCCGTCGTGCAGCCGCCACAGCGTCTTACGGGTGGTGTCGTCGTCGCACGAGATGTGCCGCACCACCGACATCAGATCGGGCAGCAGCTCCCCCGCCAGCTTCTCGCGCGACGCGGCGGGGATGTCGGTCCACTCCGCCGGGTCGTGCGCGTAGCGCGCGAAGTAGTGCGTGGACAGCTGCTTGGCGCGAAACGGCTTCTCGCCGATCGCGGCGACCGCCTCCTTGCGCTCGGCGGGCGTGAGGTCGGCGAGGTGCCGCGGGGGCTGCTTGGCTCCGCGCGGGGCGACGAAAGTGAGTTCTCCGGGCTTGGGCATGGTCCTACCAGTGTCGCAGACGCGGACCGGTGCGCCCGTTCCCGGCCGTTCCGGGCCGTTGCCCGCCGGACCCCGGGCGTCCCGGGCGTCACCCCTCCCTCACGGCGCGGGTGCGCCCGGCTGGGTCCGGGGGATGCCCGAGGTGAAGAAGAGGGCGACGGCGGAGGCCGCGGCGAGGATCGCGAGGGCGGCGCGGAGGCCGTCGAGGCGGGCGGCGGCGTTGAGCTCCAGGGCGGCGTCGGTGACCTCGGGGCTGACGCCGGCGTCGTCGAGGGCAGTGGTGAGCTGGGCGTCGGAGAGGAACGGGACGCCGCTCTCCAGTTGGACGGAGGCGGTGCTCTTGACGTCGCTGGGGATGGCCGGGTTCTGCTCGACGCTGGCCAGGAAGGAGGAGGTGAGCGCCGCGATCATGAGGGAGCCGGCCAGGGCGGTGCCGATGGAGGCGCCGAGGTTGGTGACGGCGTTCTGGATGCCGCCGACCTCCGCGCTCTGCCGGTCGGGGACGGCGGAGACGGTGACCGAGCCGAGCTGGGAGGCGAGCGCGCCCATGCCGAGGCCGATCAGCAGCAGCGGAAGGGTGACGATCTCCGCGCCCGCGTCGGCGTCGAGGGCCGCCATCAGGACGACCGCCCCGGCGAGCAGCGCGAGCACCCCGAGGCGCACCACCCGGCGGGGCGAGACGTCCGGGAGGAAGCGCGGGATCAGGAGGGCGGCGGCCAGCAGGGTCAGCGACAGCGGCAGGATGCGCGCGCCGGTGGCCAGCGCGGACAGGCCGAGGGCGACGGACAGGTAGAGCGGGACGACGAAGAAGACGCCCATCTGTACGAGGTACTGGAAGAAGAACATGGTCAGGCCGCCGGTGAGCTGCCGGTTGTGCAGCATGTGCGGGTCGATGAGGGGTTCCCTGCCCCGCTTGACCAGCCGGGCCTCCCAGCGCAGGAAGAGCCAGATCAGGAGCAGTCCCGCCAGTCCCGTCCACACGACCATGGACACGCCGAGCCAGGCGGGTGCGCCGGTCTTGGGGCGGACCCAGCCCCATTCGTCGGAGCGCAGCACGCCGTACACGAAGATCCCGAGCCCGGCGGCGGACAGCAGGGCGCCGACGAGGTCGATGCGCGGGCGCTCCTCGGACACGGCGTCGGCGATGGAGCGGGCGAACACGAGGATGACGAGGACCAGGAGCACCTCGCCGGCGAAGACCCAGCGCCAGGAGAAGTAGGTCGTGGCGACGCCGCCGATGAGCGGGCCGAGGGCGATGGCGACGGCACCGGCCGCCGCCACGATGCCGTACGCGAAGGGGCGCCGTTCGGTGGGGAAGTTCCCGGCCACCAGGGCCACGATCGCGGGCATGATGAGCGCCGCTCCGATGCCTTCGAGGAAGGACCAGCCGATCAGCAGCACCGTCAGGTTCGGCGCGAGGGCGGTGGTGAGCGAGCCGACGCCGTAGATGCAGCAGCCGATCATGAAGGCCCTCTTGCGGCCGATCAGCGCCCCCACCTTGCCGCCGGGGATCATGAACATCGCCATGACCAGCGTGTACGCGGTGATGGCGCCCTGGATGCCGGTCACCGTGGTGTCGACGTCGGCGGCCACGGTCGCGATGGACACGTTCATGACGGAGCTGTCGAGCGCCATCAGGAACTGTCCGGACGCGAGGGTCAGGAGGACGGTCAGGGACCCCGGGGGCTTCCCGGCCGAGCGAGCCTTCGGTGTCATGGCGGGATCCTCCCCGCAGGGCCCGCGCCGGACCGGCGAGCCGCGCCGAGCTCACCCGGACGGCGGACGCCGAAGGGCCCGCTGCCCAGGAGGCGGCGGGCCCTTCGTACGAGGAGCGCGGGGGCTGCGGCCGTCAGCCGCTGCCGACGAACAGCACCAGCAGCAGCCAGACCACCGGCGCCGTCGGCAGCAGGGAGTCCAGCCGGTCCATGATGCCGCCGTGGCCGGGCAGCAAGGTGCCCATGTCCTTGATGCCGAGGTCGCGCTTGATCATCGACTCGCCCAGGTCGCCCAGGGTCGCGCTGGCCGCGACCGCGAGGCCGAGGAGCAGGCCCTGCCACCAGGTGCCGTCGTCGATCATGAACTGCATGCACAGCGCGCCGGCCGCCATCGCGAAGGCCACCGCGCCGAGCAGGCCCTCGCGGGTCTTGCCGGGGCTGATGCGCGGGGCCAGCTTGTGCTTGCCGAAGCGCCAGCCGACCGCGTACGCGCCGGTGTCGCTGACCACCGTGAGGATCAGGAAGGTCAGCACCCGCTGCGGGCCGTCGTCGGCGGTCAGCAGCATCGCCACGAAGGTGGCGAGGAACGGCACGTAGAACGCGGCGAAGACGCCCGCCGTTACGTCCTTCAGATAGCCCTCGGGCGGTTCCGTCATGCGCCACACCAGGACGGCGAGCGCGGTCAGGGCCATGGCGACCCAGGCGCCCTCCGCACCCCGCACGTACCCGGCGACGACCATGGCGGCGCCGCCGATCGCGAGCGGGACCAGCGGGGCCTTGATGCCCTTGCGCTCCTGAAGGCGGGAGGTGAGCTCCCACAGTCCGACCACCACGGCGACCGTTATCACGCCGACGAAGGCCGGCTTCCAGATGAACAGCGACGCGACGATGACGGCGCCGAGGCCGAGGCCGACCCCTATGGCCGCGCCCAGGTCACGGCCCGCGCTCTTCTTCTGCCGCGGCTGCTGCCGGGGCGAAGGCGCGGGGGTGGGCTGGGACGGGCTGGACATGGGCTCCTGCGGGTGCTCGTGCGGCGTCTCGTCATGGAACAGGGGACCGCCCTGCTGGGCGGCCCCCCGGTCGTGATCGTCCTGGTTGTCGCCGGCGGGAACGTCGTCGGACACGATGGGCATGGGCCGAGTCTGCGCCGCCCGCCGCCCTTCGTAGGCGGGACCCGCCGGGGCAGGCCCCTGGTCGGGTCCCCCGAAGCCGGTTCCGGCCGGGGCCCCCCAGGAAGAGTCGTTCATCAGACCTCGAGGAGCTCGGCTTCCTTGTGCTTCAGCAGCTCGTCCACCTGCGCGACGTACTTCGCGGTGGTGTCGTCGAGCTCCTTCTCGGCGCGGCGCACCTCGTCCTCGCCGGCCTCCTTGTCCTTGACCAGCTTGTCGAGGGCGTCCTTGGCCTTGCGGCGCACGGAGCGGATGGAGACCTTCGAGTCCTCGGCCTTGGTCTTCGCGACCTTGACGTACTCGCGGCGGCGCTCCTCCGTCAGCTCGGGGAACGTCACACGGATGATGTTGCCGTCGTTGCTGGGGTTGACGCCCAGGTCCGAGTCGCGGATGGCCTGCTCGATGTTGCGCAGCGCGCTCTTGTCGAACGGGGTCACCACGGCCATGCGCGGCTCCGGCACCGAGAACGACGCCAGCTGGTTGATGGGCGTGATGGCGCCGTAGTAGTCGGCCACGATCTTGTTGAACATCGCCGGGTGCGCACGGCCGGTGCGGATCGCGGCGAAGTCCTCCTTGGCGACCACGACCGCCTTCTCCATCTTCTCCTCGGCCTCGAGGAGGGTCTCTTCGATCACCACTTGCTCCTGCGTGTCGTCGCGTTGTGTCCTGCACGGTGGTACGACCGGCAGGGCTCTGTCCATCCCCTCGCGGGGCGGTTCCCGGTTCGGGTCAGGCCCGGGTGCCCTGGTCGCTCACGAGAGTGCCGATCTTCTCACCCTTGACCGCGCGCGCGATATTGCCCTCGGCGCGGAGTTCGAAGACGAGGATCGGGAGGTTGTTGTCCCGGCACAGCGTGATGGCGGTGGCGTCGGCGACCTTGAGGTCGCGGGAGAGCACCTCGCCGTACTCCAGCGCGTCGAACTTGACCGCGTCGGGGTTGGCCTTCGGGTCGGAGTCGTAGACCCCGTCGACACCGTTCTTGCCCATCAGCAGGGCCTCGGCGTCGATCTCCAGCGCGCGCTGCGCGGCGGTGGTGTCGGTGGAGAAGTACGGCATGCCCATGCCGGCGCCGAAGATGACGACGCGGCCCTTCTCCAGGTGGCGCACGGCGCGCAGCGGGATGTACGGCTCCGCGACCTGGCCCATGGTGATGGCGGTCTGGACGCGGGAGTCGATGCCCTCCTTCTCCAGGAAGTCCTGGAGGGCGAGGCAGTTCATCACGGTGCCGAGCATGCCCATGTAGTCCGAGCGGGCCCGGTCCATGCCGCGCTGCTGGAGCTCGGCGCCACGGAAGAAGTTTCCTCCGCCGATCACGATCGCGATCTCCGCGCCGTCGCGGACCACGGCGGCGATCTCACGCGCGATGGCGTGCACGACGTCCGGGTCGACCCCCAGGCCGGTACCGCCGGAGAAGGCTTCTCCGGACAGCTTCAGCATGTAGCGGCCGGTCTTCTTGCCGTTGTTGTCGTCGCCCTGTGCGGCGGCGCCCTGATTCATGGAGGTCTCCTCGTGCACATACGAAGAAGGCCATTGCCTGGGGTCCTTGCGGCTTCCCGTACGGCAATGGCCTCCTCGTCAGATCTGCGGCCGTCCGACGCGAACGCGGGCGGCTGCCTCAGACCCTACCGGGGTCCGGTGTCCGTTGCTGACGGACTCAGATGCCGACCTTGATGCGGGCGAAGCGCTTCAGGGTGACACCGGCCTCGTCCAGGACCTTCTGGACGGACTTCTTGTTGTCAAGGGCGTACGGCTGGCCGAGCAGCGTCGCGTCCTTGAAGAAGCCGTTGAGACGACCCTCGACGATCTTGGCGATCGCGGCCTCGGGCTTGCCCTCGGCGCGGGTGGTCTCCTCGGCGATGCGACGCTCGGACTCGACGACGTCGGCCGGGATCTCGTCCTTGGTCAGGTACTTCGGGGCGAACGCGGCGATGTGCTGCGCGACACCCTTCGCGACCTCGGCGTTCTCCTTGTCCAGCTCGACCAGGACACCGATCTGCGGGGGCAGGTCGGGCATGGTGCGGTGCATGTACGCGGAGACGTAACCGTCGGCGAACTGCGCGAAGCGGTCGAGGACGATCTTCTCGCCGAGGTTGGCGTTGGCCTCGTCCACGAAAGCCTGGACGGTCTTGCCGGGCTCGATCTCGGAGGCGAGCAGCGCCTCGATGTCGGCCGGGGCGGTGGCGGCGACGTGCGCGGCCAGCGCGTTGGCGACGGCGAGGAACTTGTCACCCTTGGCGACGAAGTCCGTCTCGCACTTCAGCTCGACGATCGTGCCGGCGGTGTTGTCGTCCGCGATGAGGGAGACCACGGCGCCGTTCTCGGCGGAGCGGCCCTCACGCTTGGCGACACCCTTCTGGCCCTTGATGCGCAGGGCCTCTACGGCCTTGTCGACATCGCCGTCGGCCTCGTCCAGGGCCTTCTTGCAGTCCATCATGCCGGCGCCGGTGAGCTCGCGGAGCTTCTTGACGTCAGCGGCGGTGTAGTTCGCCATGAGTCTGTTTCTCTCTCGAAGTCTGAAAGATCGGGCGGGTCCACGGGGGGACGGCGGGGGCTTCGTGGGCCCCCGCCGTCTTCACCCGAAGGACCTCAGGGTCCTGAAGGGTCAGGCCTGCTCGGCGTCGGCGGCCGGAGCCTCGACGACAGCCTCGGCGTCCGCGGCCGGAGCCTCGGCGACGACCTCGGCGGCGGCGTCGGCAGCCTCGGCGTCCGCGACCTTCTCGGTCTCGGCGGAGGTCTGGACCTCGGCCTCGTCGGCCTTCTTCTCACCCGTCAGCAGGTCGCGCTCCCACTCGGCGAGGGGCTCGCCGGCGGCCTTCTCGCCCGGCTTCGAGTCGCCGGTCGCGGCGCCGGAGCGGGCGATGAGGCCCTCGGCGACGGCGTCGGCGATCACGCGGGTGAGCAGGGTGACGGAGCGGATCGCGTCGTCGTTGCCCGGGATCTTGTAGTCGACCTCGTCGGGGTCGCAGTTGGTGTCGAGGATCGCGACGACCGGGATGTGGAGCTTGCGCGCCTCACCGACGGCGATGTGCTCCTTCTTGGTGTCGACGATCCAGACGGCGCTCGGCACCTTCTGCATCTCGCGGATACCACCGAGGGTCTTCTCCAGCTTGGCCTTCTCGCGGGAGAGGACCAGGAGCTCCTTCTTGGTGAGACCGGAGGCGGCCACGTCCTCGAAGTCGATCTGCTCGAGCTCCTTGAGGCGCTGCAGACGCTTGTAGACGGTGGAGAAGTTGGTGAGCATGCCACCCAGCCAGCGCTGGTTGACGTACGGCATGCCGACGCGCGTCGCCTGCTCGGCGATGGCCTCCTGCGCCTGCTTCTTCGTACCCACGAACATGATGGAGCCGCCGTGCGCGACGGTCTCCTTGACGAACTCGAAGGCGCGGTCGATGTACGACAGCGACTGGAGCAGGTCGATGATGTAGATGCCGTTGCGCTCGGTGAAGATGAAGCGCTTCATCTTCGGGTTCCAGCGACGGGTCTGGTGACCGAAGTGGACGCCGCTCTCCAGCAGCTCCCGCATCGTGACGACGGCCATGGCCATCTCCTTGGTTTCTCGGTTGTGTTCCTGACGCCCCGGCGCGCCGTGCCACGAGGGACCGAAAGGCGCTGCCATCCGTCACGGAGACCGATGGCGGGGCGTGCGAAGTCGACCCGGTGACCCGAGTCGCCATGGAAAGTGTACGGGACCCCGGAGGCGGCGGGTGACGGCGCTGTCCACAACCGCCCGGTCGTCCACAGATCCGGGCCGTCCCGGTGCGGGCGGCGACGGGCCGGGCAGCCTGCTGCCATGCGCCCTGTCACGCTGCTCCTGCTGCCCTTGTTGTCCCTGCTCACGGCCGTCTGGCCGGTCGGGCCGCCCCGCCCCGAGGTCCTGCGCGGCTTCGAGCCGCCGCCCGGTCCGTACGCGGCCGGTCACCGCGGCGTCGATCTCGCGGCCCCGCCGGGCACCCCGGTGGCGGCCCCCGCCGCGGGCACGGTCGCCTTCGCGGGCCCGGTCGGCGGCCGGGGCGTCCTCACCCTCATCCTCACGGGCACCGGCCTGCCGCCCCTGCGGACGACGTACGGGCCGGTGGAGCCCCTCGTCGAGGCCGGTACCGCCGTCCGCCCGGGCGAGGTGGTGGCCCGGGTCGCCGCGGGCGGGCACTGCCCACGGTCCTGCCTGCACTGGGGCCTGCTGCGCGGCAGCCGCTATCTGGACCCGCTGGCACTGCTGCGCGGCGGCCGGCCCCGGCTCCTGCCGACGACCGGACCGATGGTCCCGTCGGTGCCCACGCCCCTGCCTGTGACCCTGTCGGCCGCCGGGCCGACGCCCCGGGGTCAGACGCCGCGGACTCCGCCGAGGGCCATCGAGACCGCCGCCTCGGCGATGACCGCCGGGTCCTCGGCCGCGCCCAGCTCGATACGGCGCACCGCCGCGTCCACCACGCCCTGGAGGAGCATCGCCTCCAGGCGGGGCTGAGGGCGGCCCAGGGCGCCGAGGGCGTCGACGATCATGGTGACCAGGCCGCCGTGCGCGGCACGGATCTTCTCGCGGGCGCCGTCGTCCAGCTCGCTCGCGGAGATCGCGACGACCGCGCGGTGGCGCCGGTCTCCGACGAGCTCCAGCTGGGTGCGCACATAGGCCTCGACCTTGCCCTCGGCGGTCGGGGCCGCGGCCATGGCGGCCTCGACCTCGGCGGCCCAGACCGGGAAGTCGACGGCGCACAGCTCCTCGACCACCGCCCCGCGGGAGCGGAAGTACTCGTAGACCGAGGAGCGGGCCAGGCCCGTGCGCTCGGCGAGGGCGGGGAAGGTCAATGCCTCCGTCCCGCCTTCGGACAGCAGGGATCGCGCGGCGTCCAGCAGGGCGCCTCGCTGCATCGTCCGGTGCTCGGCCACCGAGGCCGCTCGAATCCTTGGCACGGACCCACTCTACGGCGGGACCGGGCCGCCCGGTCAGCGCCCTACGTCGGCCAGCTTGGCGCGCAGCTGGAGGACGGACTTGGTGTGGATCTGACTGACCCGGCTCTCGGTGACGCCGAGGACGTGCCCGATCTCGGCGAGGGTGAGGCCCTCGTAGTAGTAGAGCGTGACGACGGTCTTCTCCCGCTCGGGGAGGGTGTTGATCGCCCGCGCGAGGAGTCGGCGCAGCTCACGGCCCTCGGCGACCTCGACGGGGTTGTCGGCGGCGGTGTCCTCGAGGGTGTCCATGAGGGAGAGCCGGTCACCGCCCTCGCCGCCGACGTGCAGCAGCTCCTCCAGGGCGACCACGTTGGCCAGGGACAACTGGCTGAAGACGGAGTGCAGTTCCTCCAGGGTGACGCCCATCTCCGCCGCGACCTCGGGCTCGGACGGGGTGCGCCGCAGCTGCGCCTCCAGGGTGGCGTAGGCCCGTTCGACGTTGCGGGCCTTCTGACGCACGGAGCGGGGGATCCAGTCCAGGGCCCGGAGTTCGTCGATCATCGCGCCGCGGATGCGCGTGATGGCGTAGGTCTCGAACTTGATGGCCCGCTCGACGTCGAACTTCTCGATCGCGTCGATGAGCCCGAAGACCCCGGAGGAGACGAAGTCGGCCTGCTCGACGTTGGAGGGCAGGCCGACGCTGACGCGTCCGGCGACGTACTTCACGAGGGGCGAGTAGTGCAGGATCAGCTGCTCCCGCAGCCGCTCGTCGCCGCTGTCCTTGTACGAGCGCCACAGCTCGTCGAGCGAGGTCGGTGCGGGCGGTCGCACGGTGCCCCGGGCTGCTGGGGGCACCGCAGCGCGGTCAGACCCGGAGGTGTGCTGGGGCATGCGTCGCCTTGAGCCGTTCTGCTGTCGGGTGTGAAGTCGAGTGTGAAGGAGGAGGTCCGTCGGTCGGGCGGGGGATTCTTGTGAGCGTAGCGTGAGTGGGCTGTCGCGGTGCGCGAACATCGGGGGATCGCGCCGCTCCGGGTGGGCACCGTCGGCCACACCTTCGAACGGGGGCCGAGGCGCGCGTCGGCCCCTCGGGTGTGCCCGAGAGAACTCGATTGCTCATCCCCGTCACCCTTTCACCCGAATGCTCCAGGTCAAGTACCGCCATGCCGGGTGTTCGAGGCTTCTGTCCTCGTGTTCGTCAACTGCCAGTCGTCCCGGCGTCGTTCGACGAACCCCAGGGAGTGGAGTTCGTACAGCTTGGCGAGGGTGTGGTCGGGGTGCCCGCCGGCGCGTGCGGCGATCTCGGCCAGCGGGGCGGGACTTCGCCCGGGCAGCGCTTCGAGGACCCGGGCGGTGTCGGGGGCGAGCAGGTCGCGCGGCAGCACGGGGCCTCGGCGCGTCGGGGCGAGCTGTCCGATGGCGCCGACCAGTTCGACGACCTCGGCGGCGTCGGTGACGAGGGTGGCCTCGCCGCGCAGGAGTTCGTGGACCCCCGCGGAGAGTCCGCTGGTGACGGGGCCTGGGACGCCCATGACGTACCGCCCGAGCCGGGCCGCGGCGCGGGCGGTGACCAGGGAGCCGCTGCGGTACTCGGCCTCGACGACCACCGTGCCGCGGGTGAGGGCGGCGATGACGCGGTTGCGCAGCACGAACCGGCTGCGGGTCGGGTGGGCGCCGGGCGGGAGTTCGCCGACGACCAGACCCTGTTCGGCGATGCGGCGGATGAGGCCGGCGTGGCCGGGCGGGTAGGGCACGTCGACCCCGCAGGCCAGGACGGCGACGGTGGCGCCGCCGGAGCCGAGGGCGCCCCGGTGGGCGGCGCCGTCGACGCCGAAGGCCGCTCCGGAGGTGACGACCCAGCCGCGCTCGGCGAGCCCGGCGGCGAGGGTGGCGGCGGTGTGGGCCCCGTAGGGGGTGCAGGCGCGGGCGCCGACGACGGCGACCGAGCGCAGGGCCCAGCCGCGCAGGTCGGCCGGCCCGCGCGTCCAGAGGCCGACGGGGCGGGCGTCCGCCAGGTCGTCGAGCTGGCGCGGCCACTCGGGGTCGCCGGGGACCAGGAAGCGTCCGCCGAGCCGGGCGAGGAGGTCGAGGTCCCGCTCGGGTGCGGCGGTGCGGGCCCGGCGCCGCCAGCCGTCGACGCGCCGGGCCCCGGTCCCGGGGAAGGCGTCGGGGCCCGGCTCGCGGTCCTCCCGGAGCAGCCGCAGCAGGCCGGTGGCCCCGTGGCGGCGCAGGGCGCGGCCCGCGTGCTCGTCGCCCGGTTCGACGACGTGGGTGAGGGCGGCGCGGGCGAGGCGGTCCGGCTCCCGGGCGGTCATCGCCGCTCCCCCGCGCCGACGGGGACGCCCCGGGCGATCCCGGTGCGCAGTTCGAGGGCGAGCGCGAGGTCGTCGGCGCCGGGGCGGGCGTGGCCCGCGAGGTCGGCGACGGTCCAGGCCACCCGGAGGACCCGGTCGAGGCCGCGGGCGGTGAGCAGGCCCCGTTCGATGTCGCGTTCGGCGGCGGCGAGGGCGCCGGGTTCGGTGACGTACCGGGTGCGCAGCTCGTGGCCGGGGACCTCGCTGTTGACGGTCCAGGGGGTGCCGTCGAGGCGGGCGGCGGCGCGGGCCCTGGCCTCGCGGACGCGGTCGGCGACGGTGCGGCTCGGCTCGCCCCGGCCGCCCTGGCCGAGGAGGTCGGAGCGGGTGACGGGCTCGACCTCGACGCGCAGGTCGACGCGGTCGAGCAGGGGTCCGGAGAGCCGGGCCTGGTAGCGGCGGATGAGGGAGGCGGGGCATTCGCAGCCGGCGCCGTGGAGGGTGTGGCGGCCGCAGGGGCAGGGGTTGGCCGCGAGGGCGAGGAGGAAGCGGGCGGGGAGGCGGACGACGCCGGCGGCCCGGGCGATGACGACATGGCCGGACTCGAGGGGCTGGCGCAGGGCGTCGAGGGACTTCGTGGAGAACTCGGGCGCCTCGTCGAGGAAGAGCACGCCCCGGTGGGCGAGGGAGACCGCGCCGGGGCGGGGCAGTCCGTTGCCGCCGCCGACGAGGGACTGCATGGTCGCGGAGTGGTGGGGTGCGCAGTAGGGCGGGCGGTGGACGAGGGGTTCGCCGGGCGGGAGGATCCCGGCGACCGAGTGGACGGCGGTGACTTCGAGGGATTCGTGGCGGGTGAGCGGCGGCAGGATGCCGGGGAGCCGCTCGGCGAGCATGGTCTTGCCCGCGCCGGGCGGTCCGGAGAGCAGCAGGTGGTGGCCGCCGGCGGCGGCGATCTCCAGGGCCCGGCGGGCGGTGTGCTGTCCGGCGACGTCGGCGAGGTCGGGTCCGTCGGCGGGGTCGGCGGAGAGTCCGGTGCCGACGCCGGCGCCGGGGACGAGGAGTCCGGCGAGCATGGGGTCGGGGCGGCCCGCCTCCAGGGGCTCTTCGTCGGGGAGGGGTTCGTCGGAGAGGACGGCGATGAGCTGGCGCAGGCTGCGGACGCCGAGGACGGAGACGCCGGGCACGAGCGCGGCCTCGCCCGCGGTCTGTTCGGGGACGACGACCTGCCGGTATCCGGCGTCGGCGGCGGCGAGCACGGCGGGCAGGACGCCGCGGACGGGCCGGACGCGCCCGTCGAGTCCGAGTTCGCCGATGAGGACGAGGTCGGCGATGCTGCGCGGGTCGATGCGCTCGGCGGCGCCGAGCACGGCGGCCGCCACGGCGAGGTCGAATCCCGAGCCCCCCTTGGGCACGGAGGCGGGGCTGAGGCCGACGGTGAGCTTCTTCTGGGGCCATTCGGCCTGGGAGTTGACGATCGCGGCGCGGACCCGGTCGCGGCTCTCGGTGAGGCTCTTGTCGGGGAGGCCGACGAGGGTGAAGGCGGCGACGCCGGCTTCGAGGTCGGCCTGGACCTCGACGACGACGCCTTCGACGCCGACCAGGGCGACGGAGCAGGTGCGGGCGAATCCCATCACGCCACCCCCTGGGCGTGGGTGAGGACGGGTGCGCCGCGGCGGGGCAGCAGGACACCGACGAGGTCGATGCGGACGCCTCCCCCGGCGGGTGGGCCGCCGTGCCGGTCGAGCCAGCAGGCGGCGAGGCGCCGCAGGCGCTCGGCCTTGCGCGGGGTGACGGCTGCCATCGGGTGCTCGAAGGCCCCCTCGCGCCGGGTCTTGACCTCGCAGACGACGAGGGTGTCGCCGTGGCGGGCGACGATGTCGATCTCTCCGGTGCGGCCGCACCGCCAGTTCCTGGCGAGGACGTGCAGGCCGGCCGCGGTCAGCCGGCGGGCGGCGAGCTCTTCTCCGTACCGCCCGAGGGCTCGGGTCGCGTTCATTCGGTACCACCTCCGTCACCGACTGTGACGGAGGTGGGCGGGCCCGCGTGCGGGGCTGTGGACGGAGGGGGCGCTGTGGAAAACCCGCTCACCCGTGCGGGTGGACCGGCCGGTCGCGGGTCGGGCGCCGGTCAGCTGCCGGGAAGCTCCAGGTCGCTCTTGTTGAGCTCCTCGATGTTCACGTCCTTGAAGGTCAGGACGCGGACCTGCTTGACGAACCTGGCGGGCCGGTACATGTCCCAGACCCAGGCGTCGGCCATCGAGACCTCGAAGAAGACCTCGCCCTGGACCGAGTGCACCTGCATCTCGTAGTCGTTGGTGAGGTAGAAGCGCCGCTCGGTCTCGATCACGTATTTGAACAGCCCGACGACATCGCGGTACTCCCGGTAGAGCTTCAGCTCCATCTCGGTCTCGTACTTCTCGAGGTCCTCGGCGCTCATGGCATGTTCCCCTTCAGCCGTGCGTCCCCCTATTGTGCGCCAGTCGCACGGGCCCCTAAACGATTTCCGGGGCGAGCACGAGCGGCGCGCTGGGAGGTCCTTCATCGAGCAGCGTGCGCAGCAACTCGGCGAGTCTGTCGGGGTACACCGTCTCACGGGCCGCCGACAGTTCGGCGGAAGTCCACCACCTCAGGCCGGCGATGCTGCGGGCCTCCAGTTCGGTGAGGCCCGCGGGGGCGGTGTCCGTCCGGGTGGTACGGGCGAGGAAGTACCACTCGTCCTGGTTCCAGCGGCGCCCGTCGAACGGGAAGGAGCAGGAGCGCCGCCACAGCACGGGGCCGAGTTCGACCTCGGTGATGCCGGTCTCCTCGGCGAGCTCGCGCAGTGCGGCCTCCTCCCGGCTCTCGTCGCCCTCCAGTCCGCCGCCGGGCGTGAACCACCAGGTCCGGTCGGGGTCGTCGGGTTCGAAGCCGTGCAGGAGGAGGATGCGGTCGTCGGGGTCGAGCAGGACGACCCGGGCCACCCGCCGGTTCTCGGTCGCCTCCGTCACGCGCTCACCCTGTCCCTGGTGTTCCCGGCCGCCGGCGCCTGCCGGCGGGCGCCGAGCCGGGAGAGCGGTCCGTGGGCGGCCCCGGCCAGGATCAGTACACACCCGGCGACGATCGCGTAGAAGAGCGGCGCGACGGGCCCGGGGGCGGAGATCCCGCCGGGCAGCGCCTTGAAGCTCGCGGGCCGTTCGAGGACGGTCGGGGAGGGCCAGGCGACGGCGTCGACGCGGCCGACGACGGAGGAGGCCGGCACGGCGCCGTGGGCGGCGTCCTGGAGGTGGGCGCGGGAGTCGACCGAGTTGCGCCGCTCGTCGCCGAGGAGGAACAGCTTCCCGGCCGGGAGGGTGGTCGAGAAGACGTAGTTCGAGCCAGGCTGGCCCTTCGGCAGATACGGTTCGTCGACCGGCTTGCCGTTGATCAGGAGCCGCCCGTCGGTGCCGCAGCAGGCGACGGTGTCGCCGCCGACGCCCACGACCCGCTTGACCATGGTCACGTTGCCCCAGAGCGGGTCGGCGAAGACGACGACGTCGCCGCGCCGGACGTCCGCGCCGTCGATGCGTTCGGCGAGCACCTTGGAGCCGACCGCGAGGGTGGGGGTCATGGAGTCGCTGGGCACCGTGTACGGCTGGTACAGCACGGCCCCGAGCGCGAAGCCGCCGAGGAAGAGCACACAGCCGACGGCCACGGCCAGTCCCGACAGCACGCTGCCGAGACGACCGCGGCCGTCCTTGGTACGCGGATTGACGCTCATGGGCACCTCAGGGGTCCGCGGACCGTCCGTGCGACGGTCCGGGAGGGCACCCTACCCGCGGGTTACTACTCGGCGGTATGGCGTGCGGCCAGCTTCTTCCGGCGCCACAGCACCAGCGGAAGCGCACCGGCGACGCCCGCCGCGCCCGGGGCGACGGCCAGCGCCTGGCTGAGGCCGGGCTGGTCGAAGGTGGCCGGGACCGGCAGGGTGGCCCAGCGGGTCACCGGCCAGGCGATGACGACGGCGCGGCCGACGACCTCGTCGTTGGAGACGGTGCCGCCGCCGGCGAGCTCCTGGTGGTAGCGGGAGTCCAGGGAGTTCTGCCGGTTGTCGCCCATGACCCAGATGCGGCCCTCGGGGACCTTGATCGGGCCGAAGACGGGCTCGCAGGGCACGGAGCCCGGGTACAGGTACGCGGTCTCGTCGAGCTCCTTGCCGTTGACCGTGACCTTGCCGCCCTCCTTGCAGGAGACGGTGTCGCCGCCGACCGCGATGACCCGCTTGATCAGGTCCTTCTCCTCGGCGGACGGCATGAGGCCGATGAAGCTGAGGGCCTTCTGCACGATGTTGGGCTCGGGCGTCTTGCCCTCCTCCAGCCAGCCGCCCGGGTCGTGGAAGACGACGACCTCGCCGCGCTCGGGCTCGGAGCCGAACCACGGGGTGAGCTTGTCGACGAGCACCCGGTCACCGCGCTGGAGGGTGTTCATCATCGAGTCCGAGGGAATCGAGAACGCCTGCACCAGGAAGGTCTTGATCAGCAGCGCGAGGATCAGCGCGATGCCGATCAGCAGCGGCAGCTCCTTCCAGAAGGAGCGCGGCTTCTTCGGGCCCTTGGCGCCGCGGCCGGTGTCCGCGCCGCCGTCGCCGGTGTCGCCGGACGGGGTGGCGTCCTGGTCCGGGCCCTGGTCGGAGCCCGCGTCACCGTTCGGACGGCCCGTGGAGTCATCCGTCATGGCCGCCGCCTGTTGCGCGGGCCGATCGGGCCTCTTCTCGGGCTCGTCGTGTCCGGATCGTGCGCCGACCGCCAAATCCCCCACATCCACTCCTCAATCCGTGCAATCGCCTGTCCCGGAACAGGGACAGGCCCACCACTCCCATAACGAGCGGGAGTTCCGCAGGGGTCGGGAGCCCGGGCAATCCGTTCAGATTGCGCTGGGACACACTATGCGACACACCCCGCGCTTCGGCCCCGTCCACCGCGCCGTCTTCGGGTGACGGGACGGAGGCGAAGGCCGATCGTTCCTCGAGCCGCCGCCAGTGGCCCACGGGCCAGGCGATGACGACGGCCCGGCCCACGACCTGGTCCTCGGAGACGGTGCCGTGGTCCTTCTCGTCCAGGTGGTAGCGCGAGTCGGCGGAGTTCGCCCGGTGGTCGCCCATGACGAAGATCCTTCCCTGCGGGACCTTCACCTCGAAGGGGATCTTCGAAGGTGCGTTCCCCGGGTGCAGGTACGGTTCGTCCAACGGTACGCCGTTGACGGTGATCCGCCCGTCCTCGCCGCAGCACTTCACGGTGTCCCCGCCGACCGCCACCACGCGCTTGATGAGGTCCTGATCGTCGGCCGAGGGCAGCAGTCCGATGAAGGTCAGCGCCTGCTTGACCTGCTTGACGCCCACCGGGTCGTCGGCCGGCGCGGCGGTCTCGTGCTGGAGCCAGCCGCCCGGGTCCTTGAAGACGACGACGTCCCCGCGCTGCGGCCGGGAGCCGAACCAGGGCGTCATCTTGTCGACCAGCACCCGGTCGTCGATCCGGATCGTCTGCTCCATCGAGCCGGACGGGATCACGAAGGCCTGTACGAGGAAGGTCTTGAGGACCAGGGCGATCAGGACGGCCACGGTGACGAGGAGCGGGATCTCCTTGATCGCGGAGCGCCGGCGGCGCCGTTGCACCTTGCGGGCCAGTCTGCGCCGCTCGGCCCGCCCCGGCAGCGCGCGCCCGTCGCGGCCGTCGTCCTCCGGCCCGTGGCCGGTGTCGGCGGCGGTGCCGGGGCCGGGGCCGGGGCCCGTATCGCTGCCCGTGTCCGCGGCGGCGCCGTGGCGCCCGTCGGGCGTCCGGCCCCGCCTACCCATGGCCGCGTCCGGCGTCGCCCGGCGGGGCCGCGCGGCCCGGGGCGCTCCCGGCGTGTCCGCCGCCGGTCCAGTCGGGCACGGCGGCGAAGGCGTCCGTCCCCTGGACGGTGGACCAGCGGCCGAAGGGCCAGCCGATCCAGTCGGCGCGCCCGATGACCTTGTCGACCGGGACCATGCCGCCGCCGGGCTGCCCGAGGTGGTCGCGGGAGTCGCTGGACTGGCTGCGGTGGTCGCCCATGACCCACAGGGTGCCGGGCGGCACCACGATGTCGAACGGCACCTTGGACGGCTGGTCGCCCAGCATCACGTACCGCTCCTGGACGGGGGCGCCGTTGACGCTGATCCGGCCGTCCTTGTCGCAGCAGACCACCCGGTCGCCGCCGGTGCCGACGACCCGCTTCACGAAGTCGGTCTCGTCGGGCTCGGCGAGGCCGAGGGCGGCGGCCGCGTCGTGCAGGGCGCCGGTGACCGGGTTGCCGCCCGGCGCCTGCCGGACGAAGGAGCCGGTGCCGTCGAAGACGACGACGTCACCCCGGCGCGGCTCGTCGCCGAACCGGTACGCCAGCTTGTTGACGAGGATCCGGTCGCCGACCCGGAGGGTGGGTTCCATGGAGCCGCTGGGCACCAGGAAGGGCTGGAGCACGAAGTGGCTGAACAGCAGCAGGAAGACCATGCAGGCCACACCGATCATGCCGGTGCGGCGCCAGGTGAGCGGTCCGGCGGCGGCGAAGGCCCCGGACATGCGCGCGGAGCGCGACCGCTCCTCCTCGTCGGAGGAGCGATCGCGCTCCGTGTGCTGTGCTTCGGTGTCCATCGGGGGCAGAGTTTATCCCGCCACCCTGTGGACCGAGGGTCAGCGGTCGCGCTTCTCCTTGATCTTCGCGGCCTTGCCGCGCAGCTCACGGAGGTAGTAGAGCTTGGCGCGACGGACGTCACCGCGGGTCACGACCTCGATCTTCTCGAAGATCGGGGAGTTCACCGGGAAGGTGCGCTCGACGCCGACGGAGAAGGAGACCTTGCGAACGGTGAAGGTCTCGGAGACGCCGGAGCCCTGGCGGCGGATGACGACGCCCTTGAACTGCTGGATACGGGAGCGGTTGCCCTCGATGACGCGAACGTGGACGTTCACGGTGTCACCGGGACGGAAGGCCGGGACGTCGGCGCGGAGCGAACCGGCGTTGACCTGGTCGAGCAGGGAGGCCATGGAGGTCTCTTTCCTCGCTGATGCCACAGGTCATCAGCGGTACGTACGAATGGTCGGTGATCGCCGTGCGTCTCTGGCGGGCGTCGTCCCCCTGTGGCAGGGGCGCGCGCCGGACGTACGACAGCGGCCTATTCTTCCACGCCGTCGGGCCTGCGCCAAAATCGGCCGCCGGGCTCGGGGGCCCAGCCCATCATGGAGAGGATCTCCCGGTCCTTCTTGTCGAACGCGGCGGGGTCGCAGCGCTCGATCAGGTCCGGCCGGTTGGCCGCGGTGCGGCGGAACGCCTCGTCGCGCCGCCAGCGCGCGATCTTCCCGTGGTGCCCGCTGAGCAGCACGTCGGGGATGCCGCGGCCGCGCCACTCGGGGGGCTTGGTGTAGACGGGCCCCTCCAGGAGGTTGGCCATGGCGCCGGGGGCGAAGGAGTCGTCCCGGTGCGACTCGGCGTTGCCGAGGACACCGGGCAGCAGCCGGGCGACGGCCTCGGTGACGACCAGGACGGCGGCCTCGCCGCCGGCCAGCACGTAGTCGCCGATGGACACCTCGTAGACCGGCATCCGGGTGGCGTACTCGTCGATGACCCGGCGGTCGATGCCCTCGTAGCGGGCGGGCGTGAAGACCAGCCAGGGCCGCTCGGAGAGCTCGACGGCGAGCTCCTGGGTGAAGGGCCGGCCGCTGGGGGTGGGGACGACGAGGACCGGGCCGTGGGCGCCGGCCTCGAACCCGTCGGCGAGGGTCTGGTCGAGCGCGTCGCCCCAGGGGTCGGTCTTCATGACCATGCCGGGGCCGCCGCCGTACGGGGTGTCGTCGACGGTGTTGTGCCGGTCGTACGTCCAGTCGCGCAGGTGGTGGACGTGGACGTCGAGCTGGCCGCGGGCGCGGGCCTTGCCGACCAGCGACACGTTCAGCGGTTCGAGGTACTCGGGGAAGATCGTGACGACGTCGAGCCTCATGCGCGGTCCCCGGACTCGTCACCCTCGGAGGACTCGGAGGCGTCGGAGGCGTCAGCGGACTCGGAGGCGTCGGCGGACTCGTCCTCGCGGGCGGAGGCGATCTCGGCGCGGTCGTCGATCAGGCCGGGCGGCGGGACGATCACGGCCCGCTGGTTCTCCAGGTCGATCTCGGTGACGATCTCCGAGACGAAGGGGATCATCACCTCGCTGCCGTCGGGGCGCTCCACGATGAAGAGGTCCTGGGACGGCAGGTGGGAGATCTCGGAGATGACGCCGATCTCGGTGCCGTCGGCGAGGACCACGTCGAGGTCCATGAGCTGGTGGTCGTAGTACTCGTCCTCCTCCTCCGGCAGCTCCTCGGGGTCGATCTCGGCGATGAGGACCGTGTTGCGCAGGGCCTCGGCCGCGGTGCGGTCCTTGACGCCCTCGAAGCGCAGCAGGAGGCGGCCGCTGTGCACCCGGCCGGTCTCGATGGTGAGCGGCCCGGTGGAGGCCGGGTCGGTGAGCAGGACTGCTCCGGGGCCGAGCCTGAGCTCGGGCTCGTCGGTCCGCACTTCGACGGTGACCTCGCCCTTGATGCCGTGGGCGCGGCCGATCCGCGCGACTACCAGCTGCACTTCTCCACTCTCTCCTGTCTTTCCCGTGGGTACGACAACGGGCCGGGGTGGGCGCTAGGCCCTCCCCGGCCCGTGCCGGTGTTCTCTTTTCAGCGCACCTGATCCACGTCGACGAGGTCGACGCGGATGCCACGGCCGCCGATGGCGCCCACGACGGTACGCAGCGCACGTGCGGTGCGGCCGTTGCGGCCGATCACCTTGCCGAGGTCGTCGGGGTGCACCCGGACCTCAAGCACACGGCCGCGACGCAGGTTGCGCGAGGCGACCTGCACATCGTCGGGGTTGTCGACGATGCCCTTCACGAGGTGCTCGAGAGCCTCCTCGAGCATGCTCAGGCCTCGGTCGACTCAGTGGTGGACTCGGCCTCGGCCTCGTCCGCCTTCTTGTCGGCCTTCTTGGCCTTCGGGGTGATGGCCTCGCCCTTGGCGTCGCCGCCCTCGAGCGCCTTGGCGAACTCGTCGAACGTGGCGCGCTTGGCTTCCTTGGTCGCCGGGGCGAGCAGCGGCTTCTCCGGGGCCGGGAGGCCCTTCGCCTTCTGCCAGTCACCGGTGAGCTTCAGGATGGCGAGAACCGGCTCGGTCGGCTGGGCGCCGACGGACAGCCAGTACTGCGCACGCTCGGAGTCGACCTCGATACGCGACGGGTTGTACGTCGGGTGGTAGAGGCCGATCTCCTCGATCGCGCGACCGTCGCGGCGGGTGCGCGAGTCGGCGACGACGATGCGGTAGTGGGGCTGGCGGATCTTGCCGAGGCGCTTGAGCTTGATCTTGACTGCCACTGGAGTGGTGTCTCCTGGTCTTGACGTGGTTGGGCACCAACGGGATGCCACGTGGGGTTGCGGAACCCGAGGGGCCCGGAGGACGCGTCAGCCGGAGGAGAGAGGGGTCCTGTGCGACTGTCGAGTACAGCTAGCCATTGTGCCACACCTGCCGAGGTCAGCTGGCGGCGCCCACTGCCTCGGGGATGCGGAAGGGCTTGCCGCAGCCGCCGCAGACGATCGGCGCCTGGGCGAGCACGGACGGGACCACGCGCACGTTGCGCCCGCAGTCGCAGACGGCCTTGACCCGCACGCCGCCGCCCGAGGAACCGTGCCGGGCGGCCGGCCCTCGGAAGGAGCGCTTGGTGTCGGCGGCCGTCGCGACCGTGTGGGCCTTGAGCGCGCGCTGGAGCCGCTCGATGGTGGGCCGGTATCGGCGCCTGGCCTCGGCGTTCAGCGTGACCAGCGAGAAGCCGCTGCTGGCATGCGGCTCCTCGGGGTGGTCGAGGCCCAGTTCCTCGGCGATCGCGAGGAATCTGCGGTTGTGGTAGCGGCCGGCCCGGGAGGTGTCGCGCACTCCTCGGGCGGCGGCGATGCCGTGGACTGCCTCATGGAGCAGTCGCTCGAAGGAGAGTTCGGCGCCACAGGCGGACGACGACTCTCCGATCAGGGACTCGGGCGCGGCAAGGTCGGGCAGCTCGGGGTGGTACCGCTGAATGTCGGCCCACGCCTGTGCCAGCTCTGCGGCGAGAACAGGGGGTGTCGTGCTCACGTCGGGTACAACGAGCCGGATCCCCTCCGGGTTCCATTCCGGGGCATCCCAAATATTTTGCACGTACCCGTCAGTTGCCCTGGTTGCCCGTCAAGCCGGTGCGTAGCGGCGCATACGCCCCGGCGCACGGTGTCGGCACACGCGCCGGGAGGCTGGTGGGAGGGACAGTACCGGGCCTTTGCCCGAAGTCGGGCACCGCCCCCCGAACGTCGGGAAACCGTCGCTCCCGCTGTCCGGAAGTCGTACGGCGCGAGCACTGGACGCGGGCCGGGATGCGCAGTTCCCTGACTACGGGGGGTCGTCGTCCAGGCACCGATTGGGGCGCTTTCCATGACACCTACGCTCGTCCCGCACCACCCCGCGCGCGACTGGGCCGAGATCCAGGAACGGATGCTCGTGCCCCTCTACGAGGCGGTGTACGACCGGCTCGGCGTGGGCGCCCGGTCCTCGGTGCTCGGCCTGGGCTGCGGCTCCGGTCTGGCGCTCCTGATGGCGGCGGCGCGGGGCGCCAGGGTGGCCGGCGTGGACGGGGACCTCGCGCGCCTGGCGCTGGCGAGGGAGCGGCTGCCGGAGGGCACGGTGAGCGCGGCGGGGCCGCCGGAGGGCGCCGCGTACGACGTCGTCACCGCCTTCCACGGGACGGGCCCGGTCGCGGCGCGGGCGGGTGACTTCACCCCCCTGGCCCAGTCGGGCGCCGCCGTCGTGGTGGCGGGCTGGGGCCCGCCGGAGCGCTGCGCGACGGACCCGGTGCTGCGGATCGCGGCGCGGCTGACGGGCTGGCGGCCGGTGGTGCGGGAGGACCTGGAGGAGGTGCTGGCGGCGGCCGGGCTGCGCTGGGAGGGTTCGGGCCGGGTGGCCTGCCCGTTCGGCTACGCGGACGCGGACAGCGCGGTGCGGGGGCTGCTGTCGACGGGCGACTTCGACGTGGCGGTCCGGGCGACGGATCCGCACCAGGTGGAGAAGGAGCTGCTGGAGGCGCTGGAGCCGTACGTCCGCGCGGACGGCACGGTGTGGATGCCGAACGACTTCCGGTACGTGATCGCCCGGGTGCCGTAGACGGGGCCGGAGTGGCCCCGCTACGGGGCTACTCCTTCCGCAGCCGCGGGATCCCGGCCGCCCGGTAGGCCGCGTCCTCCTCCAGGGTCTCGTTGGCGAGGAGCGCCTCGGCGAGGGCGTCCAGCTGGTCGCGGTGCTCCTGGAGCAGGCGCAGGGCGCTCTCGTAGCACTCGTCGACGATGCGGCGCATCTCCGCGTCGACGGTGTCGAGGGTGGCGGGGGCGGCGGAGAGTCCGTAGGCCTGCTGGGCGTCGCCGGGGATGGCGGTGAGGCGGCCGACGCGTTCGCTCATGCCCCAGCGGCCGGCCATCCCGCGGGCGATGTTGGTGACCTGTTCCAGGTCGCTCTCGGCGCCGGTGGTGATCACGCCGAAGACGACCTGCTCGGCCGCCATGCCGCCGAGCGCGCCGATGATCCGGCCGCGCAGGTAGTCCTCGGTGTAGGCGTACTTGTCGGACTCGGGCGTCGACAGGGTGACGCCGAGGGCGCGGCCGCGGGGCACGATGGTGATCTTGCGGACGGGGTCGGCGCCGGGCTGGAGCATGCCGAGCAGGGCGTGGCCGCTCTCGTGGTACGCCGTGCGGCGGCGCTCCTCCTCGGGCATGACGAGCGGGCGTTCGGCGCCGAGCTGGACCTTCTCCAGGGCGTCGGAGAGGTCGGACCGGGTGACGGCCTTCTGCTGGCGCTTGACGGCGAGCAGCGCGGCCTCGTTGGCGAGGTTGGCGAGTTCGGCGCCGGTCATGCCCGGGGTGGTCTTGGCGACGTGTTCGAGGTCGACGTCGCGGGCGAGCGGGATCTCCCGGGTGTGGATCTTGAGGATGGCCTCGCGCCCACCGCGGTCGGGCGGGTTGACGTGCACGATCCGGTCGAAGCGGCCGGGGCGGGTGAGGGCGGGGTCGAGGACGTCGGCCCGGTTGGTGGCGGCGATCACGATGACACCCTCGGAGCCGGTGAAGCCGTCCATCTCGGTGAGGATCTGGTTGAGGGTCTGCTCGCGCTCGTCGTGGCCGCCCATGCCGGCGCCGGCGCCACGGGCCCGGCCGATGGTGTCGATCTCGTCGATGAAGATGATGGCGGGGGCGACCTTGCGGGCCTCGGCGAAGAGTTCGCGGACGCGGGAGGCGCCGACGCCGACGATCATCTCGATGAACTCGGAGGCGGAGGCGGAGAAGAAGGGCACGCCGGCCTCGCCCGCGACGGCGCGGGCGAGCAGCGTCTTGCCGGTTCCGGGCGGTCCGGCGAGCAGCACGCCGCGGGGCATCTTGGCGCCCATCGCACGGTAGGCGTCGGGGTTCTTGAGGAAGTCGACGACGTCGTTGAGCTCGCCCTCGACCTCGTCGATGCCGGCGACGTCGGCGAAGGTGGTGCGCGTGCCGCCGTCCAGCTCGACGGGCTTGGGCGGCGCCTTGCGGCCGAGCATGCCGCCGGCGCCGCCCATGCCGGCGCTCATCCGGCGGGCGATGAACACCCACAGCACGACCAGCAGCAGCATGGGGGCGAGCGAGATGAGCAGGTTGGCGAGGAAGCTGCGCTCCTCGACGACGGGCTTGGCGGTGACGACGACGTTCTGCTTGGTGAGCTGCGCCCACAGGTCGTCGTCGGCGAAGGCGGGCCGCTGGGTCTGGAACTTGGTGTAGTCGCCGTCGCCGTCGGGGACGGGCTGCTTGTTCTTCAGCTGCCCCTGGATGGCGTCGCCCTTGGAGTAGATCTTGGTGACGTTGCCGGCCGCGACCTGCTTGTCGAACTCGGTGTACGAGATGGTCGGCCCGTCGCCCTCGTTGAAGAAGCCGAGCACGAGGTTGGCGATCAGGTAGACCGCGAGCGCCGTGAGGATGAGGCTGCCCCAGCCGCCGGGCATCCTCCGCTTGGGCGGCGGGGGCGGCGGGGCCCCTTCCGAGCGCCAGGGCTGGTCGGTCCGGTCGCGCGGGGGTACGGGGTTGGCCACGTGCTCTCCTCGGGGCGGCTGTGGCCTCAGTATCGAAGAGCGGGACATTCCCGGCATTACGGGTGGTTCGAGGGAGTGAGAAGGGGCCCGCGGCGGTTTCGCACCGCCACGGGCCCCTCTCCGTCGGGCTTCGCTCCGGGAACCGGCCCGGGTCAGCCCATGAACTTCTTGAACTCGTCGGGCAGCTCGAACTCGCCCGGGCCCTCGCCCGCCGCCGGCAGCCCGAAGGCGCCGCCGGCCTGCGCCTGCTCGCGACGCTCCGCGGCGGCCTGCTCGTCGGCCTTCCGCTTCATCGGGTTGCCGCTCTTGCGCTTGCCCTTGGCCTGCTTGATCTGCTTCTTCTGCCGGCCGGGGCCGCCACCCATGCCGGGCATCCCGGGCATGCCCGGCATGCCACCGCCCTGGGCCATGCGGGACATCATCTTGCGGGCCTCGAAGAACCGCTCGACCAGGCCCTTGACCGCGCTGACCTCGACACCGGAACCCTTGGCGATACGGGCGCGGCGGGAGCCGTTGATGATCGTCGGGTCCTGGCGCTCGGCCGGGGTCATCGACTTGATGATCGCGCCGACGCGGTCGACCTCGCGCTCGTCGATGTTGGCGATCTGCTCCTTCATCTGGCCCATGCCGGGGAGCATGCCGAGCAGCTTGGAGATGGAGCCCATCTTCCGGACCTGCTCCATCTGCGCCATGAAGTCGTCGAGCGTGAACTCCTGGCCCTTCTTGGACGCCAGCTTGGAGGCCATCTTGGCGGCCTCTTCCTGGCTGAAGGTCTGCTCGGCCTTCTCGATGAGCGACATGATGTCGCCCATCCCGAGGATGCGGGACGCCATGCGGTCCGGGTGGAACGCGTCGAAGTCGTCCAGCTTCTCGCCGTTGGAGGCGAACATGATCTGCTTGCCGGTGACGTGCGCGATGGAGAGCGCGGCACCACCGCGGGCGTCGCCGTCCAGCTTGGAGAGCACCACGCCGTCGAAGCCGACGCCGTCACGGAAGGCCTCCGCGGTGTTGACCGCGTCCTGACCGATCATGGCGTCGACGACGAAGAGGATCTCGTCGGGCGAGGTCGCGTCCCTGATGTCCGCGGCCTGCTGCATCAGCTCCTGGTCGATGCCCAGGCGGCCGGCGGTGTCGACGATGACGATGTCGTACTGCTTGCCGCGCGCGTACTCGATGGAGTCCTTGGCGACCTGCACCGGGTCGCCCACGCCGTTGCCCGGCTGGGGGCCGTAGAAGGCCACGCCCGCGCGGTCGGCGACCACGGAGAGCTGGGTGACGGCGTTGGGGCGCTGGAGGTCGCAGGCGACGAGCAGCGGGGAGTGGCCCTGGCCCTTGAGCCAGAGGCCCAGCTTTCCGGCGAGGGTGGTCTTACCGGCACCCTGGAGACCGGCGAGCATGATCACGGTCGGCGCCGTCTTGGCGAACCGCAGGCGGCGGGTCTCGCCGCCGAGGATGGTGATCAGCTCGTCGTTGACGATCTTGATGACCTGCTGGCCCGGATTGAGCGCCTTGGAGACCTCGGAGCCGAGGGCACGGGTCTTGACCTGCTTGATGAACTCCCGGACGACCGGCAGGGCGACGTCAGCTTCGAGCAGGGCGATACGGATCTCGCGCGCGGTGGCGTCGATGTCCGCCTCGGACAGGCGACCCTTGCCACGGAGGTTCTTGAAAGTCGCTGCAAGGCGGTCGGAGAGGGTATCGAACACGGTGGTCGCGGATCCTCGGTGTCGGGAGCGGGCGGGCGGACTGCCCTCCAGGGTATCCGGCCGCTCGAAGTACGTGGCCTCGCCCGCCGGATCTGGCGGGCGAGGCCACGCGAACCCCGCGCGGGTGGGGAGCAGGTGTCGCCGCCGAGGATGCCCACAAGCTCCTCAGGAGCACCCCCGTCCAACGGGGAGCACTCCGTGCTCAACGAGCCGTGAAAGCGCAGGTCACACCCGTCAGCCCAGCGCCTCCTCCAGGGTCTTCGCCAGCCCCGCGGCCTCCTCGGAGGAGAGCAGGCTGCCGTCCGGACGGGTCACGTACAGGGTGTCGACCGCGTTGGCGCCCAGCGTCGACACATGGGCGCTGCGGACCCGGACCTCGGCGCCCTCCAGGGCGCGCCCGATCCGGTGCAGCAGGCCGGGGGCGTCCTGGGCGCGGACCTCCAGGACGGTGGCGAGCCGGGAGTCGGCGGCGGCCACGGTGACGCGGGGCGGGGGCGCGGTGACCCCGCGGCGGCGCGGGTAGGCGGCGTCGCGTTCGGCGAGCCGGGCGGGGATGTCGAGGGAGCCGTCCAGGGCGCGGACGAGGTCGGCGCGGAGCCGGTGGGCCTCGGGCAGGGAGCCGTACGCGGCGGCGACCCGCCAGTCGAGGACGAGGACGGGGCCGGTGCCGAGTCCGGCCGGCAGGGCGACGGCGCGCAGCTCGGCGGCGCGGACGGTGAGCCGGTGCAGGGCGAGGACGCCGGCGACGGCGGGCAGCACGCCGGGCCGCTCCGGCAGGGCGACGAGGAGTTCGACGCCGACCGGTTCGGCCTCCCCGGGTTCGGCGAGGACGGGTTCGGTGTGCAGGGCGAGGACGGGTTCGCCGGTGCGCAGCGCCTCGATGGCGAGCCGTTCCTGTTCGGCGCTGGGCGCGGCGGCCTCCGGGTCGGGCGGCTCCTCCCCCGCGAGCACCCCGGCGACGCGTTTGACGAGATCGGCCACCAGAGAGGCCCGCCAGGTGGACCAGGCGGCGGGCCCGGTGGCGAGGGCGTCGGCCTCGGTGAGGGCGTGCAGGAGTTCCAGGGCGCCGAGGGTGCCGACGGCGGTGGCGACGGACTGGACGGTGGCGGGGTCGTCGAGGTCGCGCCGGGTGGCGGTCTCGACGAGGAGCAGGTGGTGGCGGACGAGGGTGGCGACGACGCCGACGTCGGCGCTGTCGAAGCCGATCCGGGCGGCGACGTCGCGGGCGATGGTCTCGCCGACGACGGAGTGGTCGCCGGGCCAGCCCTTGCCGATGTCGTGCAGGAGGGCGGCGACGAGGAGCAGGTCGGGCCGGTGGACGCGGCGGGTGAGGGAGGCGGCGCGGACGGCGGTCTCGACGAGGTGCCGGTCGACGGTCCAGGTGTGGACGGGGTTGCGCTGGGGGCGGCAGCGGACGCGTTCCCAGTCGGGCAGCAGCCGGGTGATCAGTCCTCCGGCCTCCAGGGCCTCCCAGACGGGGACGGTGGACTCGCCGGCGCCGAGGAGGGTGACGAGCTCCTCGCGGGCCTCGGCGGGCCAGGGCGTCGGCAGGGCCTTGGCGGTGTCGGCGAGGCGGCGCACGGCGTGCGGGGAGAGCGGGAGGCCGGCCTGGGCGGCGGCGGCCGCGGCCCGCAGCGGCAGGACGGGGTCGCGTTCGATGGGGGTCCCCCCTGCTCGGCCGAAGCCGAGGGCTTGGGGGAGGGCGCCGAGGGCGAGGACGACCTCGCCGTCCATCTCGACGACGCCCTCGGCGAGCGGGGTGCGCTCGGCGGGCGGTTTCGCCCCGCCGGGGCGGCCGGCGCCCGCCCGGCCGCGTCCGCCGAGGAGGCCGCGCAGCCGGGGCCGCCCGGCGCGGGCCTTGAGGACCCGGTTGACCTCGCGCCAGGTGACGTCGGAGGCGTACGAGACGGTCCGGGCGGCCTCGTACACCTCGCGCAGCAGGGTGTCGGCGTCGAGGAGGCCGAGTTCGGCGGCGACGGCGTCCTGTTCCTGGAGGGCGAGGCGGTCGGTGGCCCGGCCGGTGGCGAGGTGGAGGGCGTCGCGGGCGTCGAGGAGGCGGCGGCGGGCCTCGTCGAGTCCTTCGCGGGGCGCGTCGGCGACCCAGGAGGCGGCGACGGCGCGCAGCGCCTGGGTGTCGCGCAGTCCGCCGCGGGCCTCCTTGAGGTCGGGTTCGAGGAGGTACTGGAGTTCGCCGCTGCGTTCGGCGCGGTCCCGGCACAGGGCGTCGAGTTCGGGCAGCCGGCGGGTGGCCTGGTTGCGCCAGTCGGCGAGGACGGTGGTGCGCAGGGCGGTGACGAGGCCGGCGTCGCCCGCGACGGGCCGGGCGTCGAGGAGGCCGAGCTGGACCTTGAGGTCCTCGGCGGCGGCCCGGTGGGCCTCGGCGGGGGTGCGGACGGAGTGGTCGAGGGCGAGGCCGAGGTCCCAGACCGGGTACCAGACGCGGTCGGCGAGGGTGGCGACGGCGCCGGGGTCGGCGGTGCCGTCGTGCAGGAGCAGCAGGTCGAGGTCGCTGCGCGGGGAGAGTTCGCCGCGCCCGTAGCCGCCGACGGCGACGAGTGCCACCCCTCGTGGCGGGCGTCCGGCGGCGCCGAGGCCGGCGGCGAGGAGGGCCGCGAGCCAGGCGTCGGTGAGGCGGGAGAGCTCGGCACGGCGCGGCGGCCCGGACCGCGTCTTCTCGGTGAGAAGACGCAGCCGGGCCGCCGCGTAGCCGTCGGGTCCCGTGTCGTCGGTTTCCGTGTTCAGGTCGATGCTCGTCACCCGGCGGCTCCTTGTCAGCGTCGTCGCCCTACGGACAGGTCCTAGAGGGCGTCCGGACCGCGTTCGCCGGTGCGGACCCGTACGGCGGTCTCGACCGGGACGCTCCACACCTTTCCGTCACCGATCTTGCCGGTGCGGGCGGCCTTCACGACGACGTCGATGAGCTGTTCGGCGTCCTCGTCCTCGACCAGGACCTCGATGCGGATCTTGGGGACGAGGTCGACGGTGTACTCGGCGCCCCGGTAGACCTCGGTGTGGCCGCGCTGGCGGCCGTATCCGCTGGCCTCGGTGACGGTGAGGCCGTGGACGCCGAAGGCCTGGAGGGCGTCCTTGATCTCGTCGAGCCGGTGCGGCTTCACGACCGCGGTGATGAGCTTCATGCGTCCACCTTCTTGTTCTCCGTCGGGGCGGGGGCGGCCACGGCGGTGCTGCGCGTGGAGCTGCCGCCACCCGCTCCGCTGAAGTCGTACGCGGTCTCCGCGTGCTCGACCTGGTCGATGCCGGAGATCTCGTCGTCCTCGGCGACCCGCATCCCCATCGTCTTGTCGATGAGGAGGGCGAGGACCGCGGAGGCGATCAGAGAGTAGGCGAGGACGGAGAAGACGCCGATGGCCTGCTTGCCGAGCTGGTCGAGGCCGCCGCCGTAGAAGAGGCCCTTGGCGTCGGACTGGACGCCGCCGGTGGCGAAGAAGCCGACGAGGAGGGAGCCGACGACACCGCCGACGAGGTGGACGCCGACGACGTCGAGGGAGTCGTCGTAGCCGAACTTGTACTTGAGGCCGACGGCCATGGCGCAGAGCAGGCCGGCGACGGCGCCGATGGCGATCGCGCCGAGCGGGGAGCAGGAGCCGCCGGAGGGGGTGATGGCGACGAGGCCGGCGACCGCGCCGGAGGCGGCGCCGAGGGTGGTGAAGGAGCCGTGGCGCAGCTTCTCGTAGGCGAGCCAGGCGAGCATGGCGGCGGCGGTGGCGACCTGGGTGTTGACGAACATCACGGCGCCGACGCCGTCGTCGTTGCCGAGCCAGGAGCCGGCGTTGAAGCCGAACCAGCCGAACCAGAGCAGGCCGGCGCCGAGCATGACCAGCGGGAGGCTGTGCGGGCGCATCGGGTCCTTCTTGAAGCCGACCCGCTTGCCGATGACGAGGATGACGCCGAGGGCCGCCGCGCCCGCGTTGATGTGGACGGCGGTGCCGCCGGCGAAGTCGATGACGCCCATCTCGAAGAGCCAGCCGCCGGTGCCCCAGACCCAGTGGGCGACGGGGAAGTAGACGATCGTGACCCACAGGGTGATGAACAGGGCCCAGGCGGAGAACTTGACGCGGTCGGCGAGGGCGCCGCTGATGAGGGCCGGGGTGATGATCGCGAACATGAGCTGGAAGACGGCGAAGACGTACACCGGGATGGTGTAGCCGTCCCACAGTTCGGTGATGCCGATGCCGCTGAGGCCGACGTAGTCGGAGGACCAGCCGAAGAGCGAGGCGGAGTCGGTGCCGAAGGCGATGCTGAAGCCGTAGAGCACCCAGAGGATCGTGACGATCCCGAGGCTGATGAAGCTCATCATCAGCATGTTGAGGGTGGACTTGACGCGGACCATGCCTCCGTAGAAGAAGGCGAGAGCCGGGGTCATCAGCATGACCAGGGCGGAGCAGATGAGCATGAACCCGGTGTTGGCGGCGGACAGCGCGGGCGCGTCTGCTGCCAGGGTCGTGATGGCTGCTGCCATCGGCGTCTCCTCGTCGTCGAATGCGGCCTGTGCGGGGCGGGGCCGGAGCGGCTTGGCCGTGAGGGGTGGCCGGTTATGCGCCAGAGATTCGCGCAGGCCGGTTTCCGCCGATGCCGCTCGATGTTTCGCCGCAGTGACGAAGGGGTGGGGTGTGTTACGCGACCGTGAACGCCGGGGTCACGGGGAGGTGACGGGCGTACCCTCCGCGGGGTCCGGTCCGCCCGCGGGGGACGAGGAGAACCGGCCGCGCCGGCGTCCGTGTGACCTTGCGGCGGGGGAGCCGAGTCGGGCTTTACGGGACGGCCGGCGCGGCCGGGGTCGGTGGGGTCCTGCGGTGGGGCTCAGACGGCCTCGGCGGTCTCCGGGAGCAGTGCGGTGAGCCGGTCGGTGAGGCGGACGACCTCGGCCATGTCGCCGAAGTCGCGGGCCGCGGTGTCGACGGTCTTGCGGAGCCGGGTGTTCACCCGCTCGGAGCGGACCTTGCGGGCGACGCCGAGGGCCTTCTCGGCGAGGGCGACCGACTGCTCGGGCTCCCGCTTGAGGAGGTGGACGGTGGCCATGCCGATGAGGTTGAGGGCGTAGCTGCGCTGGTGCTCGGGGTCCTTCTCGAAGAGTTCGACGGCGCGCTCCATGACGGGCTCGGCGAGCGAGGCGTAGGTCGGGGAGCGGCCGGCGACGTAGGCCAGGTCGCGGTAGGAGTGCGAGTTCTCGCCGTTGAGCTCGGCCTCGGAGAAGAAGCGGATCCAGTCGGGCTCGGGCTCGCCGTCGAGGCCGACGTCGGAGAAGGTGTCCTCGGCCATCCGCACGGCCCGCTTGCACTTGGAGGGCTGGCCCATGTTGGCGTAGGCGCGGGCCTCCATCGCATACAGCATGGCCTGGGTGCGCGGGGTGGCGCAGTCCCGACTGCCGTACTGGGCGAGGTGGATGAGTTCGAGGGCGTCGTCGGGCCGGCCGAGGTGGATCATCTGGCGGCTCATGGAGGAGAGGATGTACGAGCCGAGGGGCTTGTCGCCGGCTTCCTTCGCGGCGTGCAGGGCGAGCACGAAGTACTTCTGGGCCGTGGGCTGCAGGCCCACGTCGTAGCTCATCCAGCCGGCCAGTTCGGCCAGCTCGGCCGCGCAGCTGAAGAGGCGCTGGGCGGTGGCGGCGGGCTGCGGCTCCTGGAGCAGGTCGGTGACCTCGTGGAGCTGTCCGACGACCGCCTTGCGGCGCAGTCCGCCGCCGCACTGGGCGTCCCACTGGCGGAACATCGCGGTGGTGGACTCCAGCAGGTCGAGCTCGACCGGGGAGAGCCGGTGGGCGCGGCGCTCGTCGGGGGCGGGTCCGGGCAGCGGCTCGCCGGCCGGGGTGGGCACCAGCCAGCGCTGCATCGGTTCGATGAGGGTGGGGCCGGCGGCGAGCGAGAGGGAGGAGCCGAGGAAGCCCCGGCGGGCGAGCATGAGGTCGCTGCGGGAGAACTCGCTGAGCAGCGAGACGGTCTGGGGGCCGGCCCAGGGCAGGTCGACGCCGGAGACGGACGGCGACTGGTGGGCGGTGCGCAGTCCGAGGTCCTCGACGGCGACGACGGAGCCGAAGCGTTCGGAGAACAGCTCGGAGAGGATGCGCGGGATGGGTTCGCGGGGCTGCTCGCCGTCGAGCCAGCGGCGCACCCGCGAGGTGTCGGTGGAGATGTGGTGCGCGCCCATCTGGCGGGCCCGGCGGTTCACTTGGCGCGCCAGTTCGCCCTTCGACCAGCCGCTGCGCACGAACCACGAACTCAGCTGTTCGTTCGGGCGCTTGCCGGCAGTCGAACCGTCTGCGCCGTTGCCGCCCACTGGAACGCCCCCATCCACCTGAATGCCGTCCTGCGAACCCCTGCCAGGATGCCGTGTTTCACGGTTCCCGTCCGGTGTTTGTACTCCTTCGAACGGAAAACCGGCTTGCCTCCGGCATACCCGTGCGTGCGATCCGCCCCGGGTTCGTGTACCGAAGGTAATCCTACGATCACCCCCTCCGGCATGGCGATTCGAGAAACGCCACCTTTCGCCACCCCTTCGAATGAACTCGCCCCGCACGGAACGCGATTCACTTGACAGGCGAAGGAGCAGGGTCCGTGAACCGATGCGCGGGGAGGCGCGCGCAGCGGTCCGCACCACCCCCCGCGTCACCGCACGCCCCTCGGGGCGGCGGAGCGCGATGGGGGCTCCCCGGTCCGTAACCACCGGCGCTTCCGACCCGTTGGAGGGGGCATGGGCTTCACGATCGGCGGCATTCGTGAGTTGCGGTCCGGCTCACGCCGCCGCCTGCGCACCACGGAGTGCACAGCGGTGGCCGAGTACACCGGACTGTGGGGCTGGGACGTGGTCCCGGGGGCGAGGGCGGTCGCGGGCCGCTGCTCCTGCGGCGACCTCGGCTGTACGGCACCGGGGGCGCATCCGCTCTCCTTCGCCGAGCCGGTCCCGGCCGGGGCCGGCCTCGACGACGCGACCAAGGCGTGGTCCCGCTACCCGGGGGCGGCCCTGCTGCTGCCGGTCGGCCGGGCCTTCGACGTCATCGAGGTCGCGGAGGCGGCGGGCCGCAGGGCGCTGGTCCGGCTGGAGCGCATGGGGCTGCCGCTGGGCCCGGTGTGCGCCACCCCGACCGGCCGGGCGCAGTTCTTCGTGGCCCCGGGCGCCGCGGCCGAGCTGCCGCGGCTGCTCTACCGGATGGGCTGGGACGACGCCGACCTGGACCTGCACTGCCTGGGTGAGGGTGCCCATGTCACCGCCCCGCCCTCGGATCTGGGCGGCCTCGGCCCGGTGCGCTGGCTGCGCCCGCCGACCCTGGACACGGCGGGAGCACCGCCGCAGGCCCGGCTGCTGCTCGGCACGCTGGCGTACATCTGTCACCGGACGCACTTCTGAGGCGTCCCCGCCCCCCCCTGGCTCCTCCCCCTGACCCCGCCTCTCCCCCTCAGCCCCGCCCCCTCCCCCGTACGTACGAGGAAGGCCCCCGCCGGATCCGGTGGGGGCCTTCCTCGTACGCGGGTGGTGGATCAGTCGCCGATGAGGGCGTCCACGAACGCGCCGGGCTCGAACGGGGCGAGGTCGTCGGGACCCTCGCCCAGGCCGATCAGCTTGACCGGGACGCCCAGCTCGCGCTGGACGGCGATGACGATGCCGCCCTTGGCGGTGCCGTCCAGCTTGGTGAGGACGATGCCGGTGATGTCGACGACCTCGGCGAAGACGCGGGCCTGGATCAGACCGTTCTGGCCGGTGGTGGCGTCGAGGACGAGCAGGATCTCGTCCAGCGGGCCGTGCTTCTCGACGACGCGCTTGACCTTGCCGAGCTCGTCCATGAGGCCGGTCTTGGTGTGCAGCCGGCCGGCGGTGTCGATGAGGACGACGTCCGCCTTCTCGGCGATGCCCTCCTTGACCGCGTCGTAGGCGATCGACGCCGGGTCGCCGCCCTCCGGGCCGCGCACGGTGCGGGCGCCGACGCGCTCGCCCCAGGTCTGGAGCTGGTCGGCGGCGGCGGCGCGGAAGGTGTCGGCGGCGCCGAGCACGACGGACTTGCCGTCGGCGACGAGCACCCGGGCCAGCTTGCCCGTGGTGGTGGTCTTGCCGGTGCCGTTGACGCCGACGACCATCACGACGCCCGGGACGTCCTCGGGGCTCTCGGTCTTCACCGCGCGGTCGAGGTCGGCGCCGAGGAGGGCGACGAGCTCCTCGCGCAGCAGACCGCGCAGCTCCTCGGGGGTGCGGGTGCCGAGCACCTTGACCCGGTCGCGCAGGCGCTCGACCAGCTCCTGGGTGGGGGCGACGCCGACGTCGGCGGTGAGGAGGGTCTCCTCGATCTCCTCCCAGGTGTCCTCGTCGAGGTGCTCGCGGGACAGGAGCGTCAGCAGCCCCTTGCCGAGCGAGTTCTGGGAGCGGGCGAGCCGGGCCCGGAGCCGCACGAGGCGGCCGGCGGTCGGCTCGGGCACCTCGATCTCGGGGGCCTCGGCGACCGGCTCCTCGACCGGAGCGGTGGCCTCGGGGGCCTCGGGGGCGGGGAGGGTGACCTCTTCGACGGTGCGGCGTGGTTCTTCCCGCGGCGTCTCCGCCTCGTCGCCGACGTGCGGTTCGGCGGGCGGAGCGGTGATGGTCGGCGTGGTGGACGGCGGCTCGGCGGGCGGCAGCTGCTTCTTCTTGCGACCGCTGATCACGAGTCCGCTGGTCACGGCGACCGCGACGACCAGAGCGATGACTACAGCAAGGATGAGTTCCATAACCCGTCCAGTATCGGCCACGGGAGCACTGTTCGAGGAGCACGTAGTCTGGGTGGGTCCCCCACATTTGTACGGAGTAGTCCCATGCCCCACGCCTCCGAGACCGAAGGCGCGCCGAGCGGCGGCACGCTGGAGAGCCGCGGCCTCGAACCCGTCCCCGACGCCGAGCGGACCGGCCGGGTCGGTGAGCTCTTCCCGACCTGGGTCGCCGCCAACATCAGTGTGCTGCTGCTCACCATGGGCGCGGGCCTGATCGTCTTCAACGGCCTGAACTTCTGGCAGGTGCTGTTCGTCGCGGTGGCCGCGCCGGTCCTGTCGTACGGGATCGTCGGGCTGATCTCGATCGCGGGCAAGCGCGGCGGGGCACCCGGCATGGCGCTGTCCCGCGCGGTCTTCGGGCAGCGCGGGAACCTGTTCCCGGGCGCGCTGATCTGGGTGGCCCGCTGGGGCTGGGAGACCATCAACGCGGTCACCGGCGCCTACGCGGTGCTGACCGTGCTCGACCTGCTGTTCGGTGTGAAGTCCAACACGGCGCTCATCGTGGTGACGCTGCTGCTCTTCGTGTCCTGCACCTTCCTGGTCTCCGGGCTCGGCATCAACGCGCTGCGGGTGTGCAGCAAGTGGTCGACGTACCTCTTCGGCGCCTTCTCCGTGCTGGTCCTCGTCTACCTGGTGGCGAACACGGACTGGTCGGCGGTCTTCGCCAAGCCGGCCGGTTCGACGGCGATGCTGGTGGCCGGTGTCGGCACCATCGCGGCGGGCGGCATCAGCTGGGTGCCGTCCGGCCCCGACTTCACCCGCTACCTGCCGCGGACCGCCTCCTCCAAGGGCCTGGTCGGCACGACCGTCGGCGGCGCCGGCATCGTGGTGCTGCCGATGGTCCTGATGGGCGCGGTGATGGCGGTCTCGACGCCGGACCTGGCCTCGGCGCAGGACCCGGTCTCCTTCATCGGCGAGCTGCTGCCGGCCTGGATCTCGGTGCCGTACCTGCTGATCGCGCTGATCGGGATGCTGCTGATCAACTCGATGTCGATGTACTCGGCGGGCTTCACCGCGCAGACCCTCGGCATCAAGGTGCCCCGGGCCGCGGCGGTCAGCGTGAACGCGGTGATCAGCCTGATCTTCGGCTTCCTGCTGATGGTGGTGGCGACCAGCTTCATCGGCTCCTTCATCTCCTTCCTGACCCTGCTCGCGGTCGCGTTCTCGGCGTGGATCGGCGTCTTCGGCGTGGACATGCTGAGCCGCCGGACGTACGACGCCGAGGCGCTGATGGACACCACCCGGACCAGCGCGTACTGGTACCGGGGCGGCTTCGCCTGGCAGGCGATGACCGCCTGGGGCGTGGCGCTGGTGGTGGGTCTGCTGTTCACCAGGGTCGACTGGTTCTCCGGCCCGCTGGCCTCCTCCTGGATCGGGCGGAACGGCCTGGGCTGGGCGGCGACGATCGTGGTGGCGGGCGTGCTGTACGCGGTGCTCCCCCGCGAGCGGGCGGCGCGGCCGGCCGTGGTGGCCGGCGAGAAGTCGGGCGAGGAGTCCGGCGGGACGCGCACGACCGTTCTCATCTGACGCCACGTCAGATACCGTCCCCCTCCGACGCACCCGTGGAGGGGGACTTCCCATGCCGTTCACCGTCGTACGGTTCAACCTCGTCGATCCGCGCGCGGACCCGGTCTCCCTCTCGGCCCGCTACCGGGCGGCCGTCGAGATGGCGGCCCACGCCGACGCGCACGGCGTCGACACCGTGCAGACCGAGGAGCACCACGGGGCCGTCAACAACTGGCTCCCCTCCCCCTTCGCCTTCGCCGGGGCCGTCTTCGGCGCCACCCGGCGGATCGCCGTCACCGTCTCCGCGATCATCGGCCCGCTGCACGACCCGCTGCGCCTGGCGGAGGAGATCGCCGTCCTGGACCTGCTGAGCGCGGGCCGGCTGGTGACCGTCGCCGGGATCGGCTACCGGCCGGAGGAGTACGAGGAGCGCGGGGTCGACTGGGGCCGCCGCGGCAAGCTGCAGGACCTGCTCCTGGAGACCCTGCTGACGGCCTGGTCGGGCGAGCCCTTCACGTACCAGGGCCGGACGGTGCGGATCACCCCGCGGCCCTTCACCCAGCCGCACCCGCTGCTCCTGGTCGGCGGCTCGTCGAAGGCGGCGGCCCGGCGGGCGGCCCGGCTGGGGCTGCCCTTCTTCCCCAGCGCGCACCTGCCCGAGCTGGAGACGTACTACCAGGAGCAGTGCGCCGCGCACGGCACGGAGGGCTGGACGATGATGCCGGCCCGCGAGACCCCGCTGCTGCACGTGTCGGAGGACCCGGACCGGACCTGGGCGGAGTTCGGGGAGCACTTCCTGCACGAGGCCCGCACGTACGCCTCCTGGCAGTCGAAGGACATCCGCTCGGCGGTGCGCTCGGGGGCGGGGAGCGTGGCGGAGCTGCGCGCGGAGGGGGTCTACCGGGTGGTGACGCCCGAGGAGTGCGTGGCGCTCGGGCGGGAGCTCGACAGTCTGGTGCTGCATCCGCTGTGCGGCGGGATGCCGGTCGAGGAGGGCTGGCGGAGCGTGCGCCTGTTCTGCGACGCGGTGCTGCCCCGGCTCAAGGGGTAGCCGAACCGCCCCGGCCCGGGGCATCGGGCTCCGGCCGGGGCGGTCTCGGGTACGAGGAGAGGGGCAGCGGGGTTCAGCCCATCTCCTCCAGCGCCTTGCCCTTGGTCTCCTTGACGTACCGGAGCACGAAGGGGATCGAGAGCACGGCGAAGACCGCGTAGATGACGTAGGTGCCGGAGAGGTTCCAGTCCGCGAGGGACGGGAAGCTGGCCGTGATGGCCCAGTTGGCGATCCACTGGGCGGAGGCGGCGACGCCGAGGGCGGCGGCGCGGATCCGGTTCGGGAACATCTCGCCGAGGAAGACCCACACGACCACGCCCCACGAGAGGGCGAAGAAGAGGACGAAGACGTGGGCGGCGACGAGCGCCACGACGCCCTCGGTGGTGGGCAGCTTGCCGTCGACGAGGTCGGCGGAGAAGGCCCAGGCTTCGAAGGCGAGGGCGATCGCCATGCCGACGGAGCCGACCAGGGCGAGCGGCTTGCGGCCGACCCGGTCGACCAGGACCATCGCGATCACGGTGCCGATGATGTTGATGATCGACGTGGTGAACGAGTAGAAGAACGAGCTCGACGGGTCGATGCCGACGGACTGCCACAGGGTCGCCGAGTAGTAGAAGGCGACGTTGATGCCGACGAGCTGCTGGAAGACGGAGAGCCCGATGCCGACCCAGACGATCGGCAGCAGCTTGAACCTGGAGCCCGCCGCCATCAGGTCCTTGAAGGTGGACTTGTGCTCGCTGCGCATGGCGTGGTCGATCTCGGCGACCCGGTGGTCCAGGTCGACGCCGTGGCCCTCGACCTCGGCGAGCACCTCCTTGGCGCGGTCGACGCGGCCCACGGAGATGAGGAAGCGCGGGGACTCGGGGATCGCGAGGGAGAGCAGGCCGTAGAGGATCGCGGGCACGACCATCACGCCGAGCATCCACTGCCAGGCCTCCAGGCCGCCGATCTTGCCGCGCTGGTCGCCGTCGGCCAGCTGGAGGATGCCGTAGTTGACCAGCTGGGAGATGGCGATGCCGATGACGATCGCGGCCTGCTGGAAGGAGCCGAGGCGGCCGCGGTACGCGGCGGGGGCGACCTCCGCGATGTAGGCGGGGCCGATCACCGAGGCCATGCCGATGGCGAAGCCGCCGACGATGCGCCAGAAGGCCAGGTCCCACAGGGCGAAGGGCAGGGCCGAGCCGACGGCGCTGATGGTGAAGAGGACGGCGGCGATCTGCATGCAGCGGATCCGGCCGATGCGGTCGGCGATCCGGCCGGCGGTGGCGGCGCCGATGGCGCAGCCGATCAGCGCGATGGCGATGACCTGGGCCAGGGCCGCCGAGCCGATGTCGTACCGGTCGCGGATGGCCTCGACCGCGCCGTTGATGACGGAGCTGTCGTAACCGAAGAGGAAGCCGCCCATCGCGGCCGAGGCCGAGATGAAGATGACGTGTCCGATGTGGTCCGGATGGGCGGAACGCCCTTCGGACGGCGGCGGTGTGGGCGCCTGCGCGGTGCTGGTCACAAGGACTCCTCGGGGCGCTCCGGCAGCGTCGCCGGTGCGGTGGGGGGCGAGCCCTTCAAGTGGCGCACAACTTCACGCCGCCGACCACTTGAAGGTAAAAGCAACGCGTCAGAGACTATGCCTTCAAGTTTCTAAGTCAATACTCGATGTCGTGTGACTTAATAAGCACCTTGAGGGCTGCTGAGTTCAACCATTGAACGAATGGTGGGCTCGCTCCCGCTCACCGCAGCCGCTGGCTGATCACCTTCGAGACGCCGTCGCCCTGCATCGACACGCCGTACAGCGCGTCGGCGACCTCCATCGTGCGCTTCTGGTGGGTGATGACGATCAGCTGCGAGGACTCCTGGAGCTCCTGCATGATCCGGATCAGCCGCTGGAGGTTGGTGTCGTCCAGCGCCGCCTCGACCTCGTCCATCACGTAGAACGGGCTGGGCCTGGCCTTGAAGATGGAGACGAGCAGCGCCACGGCCGTCAGCGAGCGCTCGCCGCCGGAGAGCAGCGAGAGCCGCTTGACCTTCTTGCCCGGCGGACGGGCCTCGACGTCGATGCCGGTGCGGAGCATGTCGTCCGGGTCGGTGAGCACCAGCCGGCCCTCGCCGCCCGGGAAGAGCCGGGAGAACACGCCCTCGAACTCGCGGGCCGTGTCCCGGTACGCCTCGGTGAAGACCTGCTCGACCCGCAGGTCCACCTCCTTCACGACCTGAAGGAGGTCGGTCCGGGTCTTCTTCAGGTCCGCCAGCTGCTCGGAGAGGAACTGGTGACGCTCCTCCAGGGCGGCGAACTCCTCCAGGGCGAGCGGATTGACCTTGCCGAGCTGCTGGTACGCCCGTTCGGCGGCCTTCAGGCGCTTCTCCTGCTCCGAACGGACGAAGGGACGCTGCTGGTTGCGCGGATGCTCCGGGTCCTCCGGCAGCTCCTCGCCCTCGGCCGGCGGCGACGGCGGTACGGGCCGGTGCGGGCCGTACTCGTCGACCAGCGCGGCCGGCTCCACCCCCAGCTCCTCCAGCGAACGGCTCTCCAGCTGCTCGATCCGCAGCCGCTTCTCGGCGCCCAGGACCTCGCCGCGGTGGACCGAGTCGGTGAGCTTGTCGAGCTCCGCCGTCAGCTCACGGCCGCGGTGGCGGGCGGTCCCCAGTCCCTGCTCGCGGGCGCCCTTCGCGGCCTCGGCGAGGGCCCGTTCGCGTTCGGCGCGCACCACGGAGACCTCCACGTGGGCGAGCAGCTGGCGGGCGCCCGAGGCGACGGCCGCGGCGACCTCCGCCTCGTGGCGCAGCCGGGCCCGGTGCTGCTCGGCGCGGGTCCTGGCCTCGCGCTCGGCGCGGGCGGCGCGGTCCAGGGAGTCGGCCCGTCCGGCCAGGCCCTTGACCCGCTCCTCGTGGGTACGGACCTGGAGGCGGGCCTCCATCTCGGTCTGGCGCGCGTTGGAGCCGTCGATGGCGAGCCGGTCGCGGACCGCCCCGTCGGGCTCCTCGTCCGACCCGTCCCCGAGGGACGCCTCCTCGGCGACGAGCAGCCGTTCGGCCAGCTCCTCCGCCTCGGCCAGCGCGTTCTCCAGGGCCTCCGCGGCCCGCGCGGCGGCCGCGGCGGTCCGTTCGGCCTCCCCGGCGGCGCCCCTGGCCTGTCCGGCGAGCCGCCCGAGCTGCTGGGCGACGGACGACTTCTCCCGGTCGGCGGCCCGGCGCCGCTCGCCCAGCTCCTCGACGAGCCGGGCGGCGGCGCGCCCGCGTTCGGCGGCGGTCTCCTGCCGGGCCGCCAGCTCCTCGCAGCGCACGTCCAGCCCGGCCAGCTCCGCCGCCGCCTCGTCGACGGAGGCCCGCACTTCGAGGAGGCTGGGCGCGCCCGCGGCGCCGCCCTGCGCGAAGTGCGCCCCCAGGAGGTCCCCTTCGGCGGTGACGGCCGTGAGCCCGGGCCGGGCGCGGACGAGCTCGACGGCCTCGTCGAGTCCGTCGACCACGACGACGTCCCGGAGCAGCCGGCGCACGGCGCCGAGGAGCTCGGCGGGGCCGGAGACGAGCGGGGCGGCGGGCACCGCACCGGCCGGCGGGGCGGGGTGCGCCGGGTCCACCGGGTTCCGGTCCGGCCCCTCGGCGCCCGCGAGCAGCAGCGAGGCCCGCCCCGCGTCCTGCTTGCGGAGCAGCCGGAGGGCTTCGGCGGCGGTCGCGGGGCCGGTGACGGCGAGGGCGTCGGCGGCGGCGCCGAGGGCGGCGGCGACCGGGACCTCGTAGCCGGGGGCGACGGTGAGCAGTTCGGCGGCCGGGCCGAGGAGTCCGGCGAGCCCGGCGGTGAGGAGCGCGCCGGTGCCGTCCTTGCGGCGCAGGCCGAGGGCGAGGGCGTCGCGCCGGGCGCCCGCCGCGGCGCGGGCGCGTTCGGCCGTGCCGGCGGCCTCGCGGGCGGCGGCGAGTGCGGACTCCGCGTCGGCGAGTTCCCGGCGGGCGGTCTCGTACCGCTCCCCCAGTTCCGTGTCGCCGTCGTCGAGGCCGTCCACCTCGGCCTTCAGTTCTTCGTACTCCTCCTGTGCGGCGACCGCCCGGTCCCGCGCCTCGTCGCGGGCGGCGGCGAGCCGGTCGATCTCGGCCTGGGCGGAGGCGGCGCGGGAGCGGGCGGCGTTGACCTGTCCGTGCAGCCGGGCCAGGCCCTCGCGGCGGTCGGCGAGGGCGCGGGCCACGTCCTTGAGGCGCCGCTCCTCGACGGCGAGGGCGCGTTCCAGCTCGGCGCGGTGGGCGACGGTGTCCTCCAGGGCCCGCTCGGCGGCCTCCAGGGCGGCCGTCAGTTCGGCCTCCTGCTCGCGGACCCGGGCGGCCTCGCGCTCCAGGTCCTCGGGGTCGCGCCCGCGCCGCTCCTCCACGGGCCGGCCGGTCGCGCTGGTCACGCGGGCGTCGGCGAGCGAGACGGTGCCGCGCACCCGTTCGGCGAGTTGCGACAGCGCGTACCAGTTCTGCTGGGCGTGCTGGAGCCGGGGCGCGAGGCGGCGCACCTCGTCCTCCAGCGCGGCCTCGGCGGCCTGGGCGGCCTTCAGCTCGGCCTCGGTGGACTCCTTGCGGGCGAGGAGTGCGGCCTCGTCGGCGACTTCGGCCTTGAGTGCCTCCCGGAGGCGTACGAGGTCGTCGGAGAGCAGCCGTAGCCGGGCGTCGCGCAGGTCGGCCTGGATGACGGCGGCGCGGCGGGCGACGGCGGCCTGCCGGCCGAGCGGTTTGAGCTGGCGGCGCAGTTCGTCGGTGAGGTCCTGGACGCGGGCGAGGTTGGCCTGCATCGCGTCCAGCTTCCGCAGCGCCTTCTCCTTGCGCTTGCGGTGCTTGAGGACGCCGGCGGCCTCCTCGATGAAGGCGCGCCGGCCCATGGGGTCGGCGTGCAGGACGGAGTCGAGCTGGCCCTGGCCGACGATGACGTGCATCTCGCGGCCGATGCCGGAGTCGGAGAGCAGGTCCTGGATGTCGAGCAGCCGGCAGGTGTCGCCGTTGATCTGGTATTCGCTGCTGCCACCGCGGAACATGATCCGGGTGAGGGTGACCTCGGCGTAGTCGATGGGGAGCGCGCCGTCGGAGTTGTCGATGGTCAGCGAGACCTCGGCGCGGCCGAGCGGGGGGCGCCCGGTCGTGCCGGCGAAGATGACGTCCTCCATCTTGCCGCCGCGCAGCGACTTGGCGCCCTGTTCGCCCATGACCCAGGAGAGCCCGTCGACGACGTTGGACTTGCCGGATCCGTTGGGGCCGACGACGCAGGTGATCCCGGGTTCGAACCGCAGGGTGGTGGCGGAGGCGAACGACTTGAAACCGCGGAGCGTCAGGGCCTTGAGATGCACGCCTGCGGACTCTACCCGGGGTGTCGGGTTTCGCCCGTGAACGCGCAGGGCACACCCTCCCCCAAGGAGGGGACCGGGGGACCGGGGTGGCGCGCGGAACGAGGTGCCGCAAGAAAGAAGGGACGCCTGGGCGCCCCTTGCATATCTAGCCTTCCAGCGAGAGTGTTTCTCACCGAGGCCCCGGCACGGGGCGTCAGGTGAGCGCAGGCTCCGCCTTGGGAACGTCGAGGTCGATGCTGTCCAACAGCGACTCTCCGTGGTGAGCGGCGGCAGCGGCGAGCGCGTCGTTCTCGGACTGGATCCGAACCAGCTCGGACTCGAGGTCCTGGACGCGCTGCTGAAGCCGTCGCATCTCGGCGAGGAGTCGCGGGTCGGAGCCGCCGACGTAACCGAGAAGCGCCTTTGCCATGATGGATGGTCCTCCACACTGAGTGACCGACCGAAGCGGTGTGGGTCGTGAGGGATTCGCACCCGCGGTGCCCGACCATGCTCTTTGTCGTGCCGTTCTCACGGTCGGACAGCTAAGGTGCGCGGGGCTTCCAGAGTCTCACCAAAAAGTTTGACGGTCAACACGATCACGCCCCGTATCCAGGGCTACCGGGGGGTCCGCGGCCGCGGGAAGGGCGGCGGCGCCTCGCAACTCGGTGCCTCGGGGCTCTGGAGATCATCCTTACTCGCGCAGCCTGGCACGGCAAGCCCTTCTTGGCAACCACCAGGGGGTTTCCGCTGCCGGCGGCCCTTCCGCGTACGCCGTGAGCGCCCCCCGCGCGCCCCTCACGGGCCGTCGCGCGGGGGCGTTCGGACAAGATCGTCGGGCGGGTTCAGCGGATCGCGAAGGTCTCGTAGATGCCTCGGGGCGTGTCCCATATCTCAGTGACCCCGTCCACGCGCCCGGGCGTGTCGTCGGACCGGAGCCAGTCCAGGAGACGGTGGCAATTCTCACTCGGCCCCTCGGCCACGACCTGCACCCGGCCGTCGTCGAGGTTCAGGGCGAAGCCCACGAGCCCTCCGATCTCCAGTGCGTTTGCCCTGGTGAACCAGCGGAAGCCCACTCCCTGTACCCGGCCGCGCACCCAGGCGGTCATCCGTACGTCGTCGTTCATGGCTGCACGCTAGCGGGCGGATCACCGAACGAGCACGTCAGCCCCGCATGTCATGGCGTACAGTCCCGACGGAATGGGAGTCACCCGCTCGGCCGAGTCCCGTTCGACAGCATCCACAGAAGCAAACACCAGCAAAGATCGCTCTTCAGGGAGGCAGCGGATGGGACGCCATCGGGGCGCGCGACGCGGCGCGCCGGTACGCACCGGACTGCTCGGTGTCTCCGCCGCGGTCGCCGTCGGCGCGATCGCGGTCACCTCGGGCCTGCTGCCCGGCGGTGACACGTTCACGGTGGGCAGCGCGGGCTCGGGCGGCAAGGAGCGCGCGGCGACCCAGCAGGCGCCGAGCCTGACCACGCAGGGCGGCGCCTCGGCGACCCCCGCCGGCGACTCCACCCCGAAGCGCACCGGTACGGGCACGGGTACGGGAACGGGGAACGGCAAGGCCGCGACCCCGTCGAAGGCCCCGTCGAAGGCCCCGGCGACGCCTTCTCCGAAGCCCACGCCCGCGAGGACGACGGCCGCGCCGAGCCCGAAGGCCCCGGCGCCCACGCCCTCCCGGACGGCCCGCCCGACCCAGGCGCCGACCGCGAAGGCCCCGGAGCCGGTGGCCACCGTCCGCTCACTGGCCGCCCGCGAGACGGCCGCCGAGGCGGAGGTCGTCCGGCTGGTGAACGCCGAGCGCGCCAAGGTGGGCTGTGTCGCGGTCCGCTCCGACACGGAGCTCGCCTCCCTGGCGGGCGCCTTCAGCGCGGACATGGCCGCACGGAACTTCTTCGACCACACGGACCCCGACGGCCGGACCCCCTGGGTGCGCGCCGAGGCGGCGGGCGTGAGCGGTCTGGGCGCCGAGAACATCGCACGCGGCCAGGTGGACGCGGCCGCGGTGATGAAGTCCTGGATGGCGAGCGACGGGCACCGGGCGAACATCCTGAACTGCGACTACAAGACGCTGGGCGTGGGCGTGCACTTCGCGGACGGCGGTCCGTGGTGGACCCAGGACTTCGGCCTCTGATTCCCCGGCCCCTCGGATCCCGGACCCCTGATCCCCGGATCCCGCGCGCACCCTCGTACGCCCATGCGAAAGGCCCCGTCACCACTGTGGTGACGGGGCCTTTCGCGTGGGGCGCGGGTCAGGCAGCGGCCTTGCCGAGCGCAAACGTGCGGGCGGTCTCGGCGACGCGGCGGCCGAGGTGCTCGGCGGTGGCGACGTCGGCCTTGTGGACGGCCTCGGGGCCCAGGTCGCTGGGGGTCTGGGCGGCGGCGCCGGAGAAGAAGCCGAGCCGGTTGATGTCGTTCTCGGAGGCGGTGCTGCTGTTCCAGCCGGGCTTCAGGCCCAGGTTGACCCAGGTCATGCCGTGCTGGCCGGCGAGGGTCTGGAAGAACTGCAGGGTGTGCAGCTTGTCGCCGCTCTTGGAGGCGGAGTTGGTGAAGCCGGCCGCCAGCTTGTCCAGCCAGGCGTCGGCGAACCAGCGCTTCGAGCTGGCCTCAGCGAACTGGTGGAAGGCGCCCGAGGCGGTGCCCATGTAGGTCGGCGAGCCGAAGACGATGGCGTCCGACCCGTCGAGCAGCTCCCACTCGGCGTCGGTGATCTCGTCGACCTTGATCAGGTGGACGGTGGCACCGGCGTCGGCGGCCCCGTTCCGGACGGCCTCGGCGATGACGGCGGTGTGGCCGTAGCCGGAGTGGTACGCGATGGAGACGACGGGCGTGGTCATGGAAAGGCTCCTCGGCGGGGCGGGGACGGCAGGGGGTGACGAGAGAAAGTAGAGCACTAACTTTTCGACAGCGCAACCTGCAATGCAGCGCATCCCCACCCACAGCGCTGTGCGCGAGTATGGTAGAGGGCATGACCGACGACCCGGACCTCGCTTTCGATGTCTTCGCCAAGTCCTGTCCGTCCCGCGGCACGCTGGAGCACGTGACCGGCCGCTGGGGCAGCCTGACGCTGGGCGCGCTCCACGAGGGCTCGTTCCGCTTCAACGAGCTGCGGCGCAGGGTGGACGGCGTCAGCGAGAAGATGCTGTCCCAGACGCTGCACGCGCTGGAGCGCGACGGCCTGGTGCACCGCGAGGCGCAGCCCACCAACCCCCCGCGCGTGGACTACCGGCTGACCCCGCTGGGCCAGGAGGTCGCCGAGCGGCTGCTGGGCCTCATCCACCTCGTCGAGGGCCGGATGGACCAGGTGCTCGTCGCCCGCGAGCAGTACGACGCGGAGCGCGCGGAGCCGGTCACGCCCTGAGGGACGGGGGCCTCCGGCCGGTCAGGCCGTGACGCGCGGCGGGCGCTGGCAGCGCGGGCAGTAGTAGCTGGACCGGTTCATCCACGCGCGCCGGCGCATCGGCGTACCGCAGCGGTGACACGGCTCGCCCTCCCGCCCGTACGCGTCGAGCGAGCGGTCGAAGTACCCGGACTCGCCGTTCACGTTGACGTACAGCGCGTCGAAGCTGGTGCCGCCGGCCGCGAGGGCCTGGTTCATCACGTCCCGCGCGTGCCCGAGGAGCTCGGCCGAGCGCGGCCGGGTCAGGGTCGCGGTCGGCCGGTCGTAGTGCAGCTTCGCGCGCCACAGCGCCTCGTCGGCGTAGATGTTGCCGACGCCGCTGATCAGCGACTGGTCGAGCAGCGCGCGCTTGACCGTGGTGCGCCGCAGCCGCAGCGCCGTCTGGAAGGCGGCGTCGTCGAAGAGCGGGTCCAGCGGATCGCGCGCGATGTGCGCGATGACGTCGGGCAGCCCGTCCGTGCTGCCGGGGGCGGTGTCGTGCAGCGAGAGCCCGCCGAAGGTGCGCTGGTCGACGAAGCGCAGCTCGGTGCCGGCGCTGTCGGCGAAGCGCACCCGGATCCGCAGGTGCTTCTCGTCCGCCGCGTCCTCGGGCTGCACGAGCAGCTGCCCGCTCATGCCGAGGTGCCCGAGCACGGAGGCGTCGGCGTCGGCGAGCGGCAGCCACAGGTACTTGCCGCGCCGCCGCGCGGTGCCGATCCGGTGTCCCCTCAGCCGGGCCGCGAAGTCCGCGCCGCCCTCCGGATGGCGCCGTACGGCCCGGGGGTGCAGGACCTCGACCTCGGCGACGGTCCGTCCGGCGACCCACCGCTCAAGACCGCGGCGTACGACCTCGACCTCGGGCAGCTCGGGCACGGGACTCCTCCGGAACGGTTCCTGCGGGTGATGTCCGCAGCCTACAACCGTCCCGGCACGACGATGCCCCCGTCCCCTGGGAAGGGGGCGGGGGCATCGGGAAGCGAACGGGTCAGGCCGGAGCCTGGCCCTCGGCGGAAGAGGGTTCGGCGACCTCTTCCACACCGTTGTCGGAGGCGTTCTCGGCAGCGGCCTTCGCCGCCGCCGCGCGCTCGTCCGCGGCGGCGCGAATCGCACGCCACGCGGACTCGGCCGCCTGCTGTTCCGCTTCCTTCTTGCTGCGGCCGGTGCCGGTGCCGTACGAGACACCACCGACGCGGGCGGCAGCAGTGAAGGTCTTCTCGTGGTCCGGACCCTCCTCGCTGACGAGGTACTCCGGAACACCCAGGCCCTCGGCCGCGGTCAGCTCCTGGAGACTGGTCTTCCAGTCCAGGCCTGCGCCGAGGTTCGAGGACTTCTCGATGAGCGGGTCGAAGAGCCGGTGCACCAGCTCACCCGCCGCGTCGAGACCCTGGTCGAGATAGACCGCGCCGATCACCGCTTCGAGGGTGTCGGCGAGGATGGAGGCCTTGTCCCGGCCGCCCGTGCCCTCTTCACCCCGGCCGAGCCGGATGAAGGAGCCCAGTTCGAGGCCGCGGCCCACTTCCGCCAGCGCACGCGAGTTGACCACCGCGGCCCGCAGTTTGGCCAGCTGGCCTTCGGGCAGATCGGGGTGGGTGCGATAGAGCGTGTCCGTGACCACCAGGCCGAGCACGGAGTCCCCGAGGAACTCAAGACGCTCGTTGGTGGGCAGACCGCCGTTCTCGTACGCGTACGAACGGTGGGTGAGCGCACGCACCAGAAGGGCGGACTCGAGCTGATACCCGAGCCGCCCTTCCAGAAGCGTGTGGGACGAGGCTGTGTTGACGTGGTCAGACATCGTGCCTCTCACCAGCCACTCAGACCGAGATGACCTGGCGCTTGTTGTAGGTGCCGCAGCTCGGGCACGCGATGTGCTGCAGCTTCGGCTCCTGGCAACGCTCGCACGAAACCAGGGTGGGGACCGCAGCCTTCCACTGCGACCGGCGGTGGCGCGTGTTGCTGCGCGACATCTTCCGCTTCGGAACAGCCACGGCTACTTCTCCTGCTTCTCGGCGGCGCTTCGGACGTCACCGTCAGAGGAGCCGCTCATGTTGTCCTTCTCATCGGTTCCCTGCGAACCGGCGAGTCCCTGCAGTGCCGCCCAACGAATGTCGACGGCGTCGTGGTGGTGGTCCGGGTTCTCGTTCAGGTTGATTCCACAGGTGGAACACAGACCTTCACAGTCCTCCCGGCACACCGGCTGCATCGGCAGTGCGAGCACCACCGCATCACGCAGCACGGGCTCGAGGTCGAACATGCCGTCCTCGAGGGGGATCATGTCCTCGTCGTCCTCGGCTTCGTCGTCCGCGGCCGCCCTAGAGCGGCCCCGGTCGTCGGAGTCGGGGTACGAGAACATCTCCTGGAAGTCGGCGTCGAGCTCAAGCTCCACGGACTCCAGACACCTTACGCACTCCCCCTCGGCCGATGCACGGGCGGTGCCTGTGACAAGCACCCCTTCCATGACCGACTCGAGTCGGAGTTCGATCTCCACCGGAGCGCCCTCGGGCACTCCGATGACCCCCGCGACGCCCAGATCCCTGGGGGCGTCGACCGTGCGGGAGATCCGCTGGAGGGCGCCAGGACGCCGCCCCAGCTCGTGCGTGTCGAACACGAGGGGGTCGCGGTGGTCGAGGCGCGTACTCAGGGCTCTTCCTGCTTTCGGATCGTTCACATCGTGAGGGGGGCTGCCGACCGTGGGCAGCAAGGATCGCGGGCATACGCGCGACCGAAGAGCCAGGATACTGGACGCTTCGCCCAGGGCCCAATCCGGGTGAGCTCCCCCGGTCAGTGCCCCTGCTCGTAGCGGCGCAGCTGCTCCAGATCGATCATGCTCGTGTCGAAGAAGCTGGTCTCGTCGAGCGCGGCGGCCTGCGGCTGGTGCGCGGGCTGGGCCGGCTGCTGCTGCTGCTCGTAGCCGTACTGCTGCTGGGCCGCGTACCCGTAGGGATCCGCCTGCGGCTGCTGGTACGCGTACGGGTCCTGCTGCTGGTACCCGTACGGGTCGGGCTGCTGGACCGGGACCGGCTGCGCCTGCGGGACCTGCTGCTGGGCCGCGTACCCGTACGGGTCGTGCTGCGGCTGCGGCGGGGCCTGCTGCTGCGGGATCTGCACGGGCTCCGGGTCGGCCAGCTCGGCGAGACCGGCCAGGTAGTCGGCGTCGCTGGTGTGCACGGCGGCGCCGGCGGCGTCCTGGGCGGCCATGTGCTCGGCGAGGTCGTCGGAGGCGATCCGGCCGTGCAGCTTCTGCCGGCCGCGGCCCACCGCCTCCAGGGTCGTGGAGAGCACGGCCTCGAAGGCGCCCAGCTTGGCGTCCACGTAGGCGTCGGCGCGGTGGATCAGGGTCTGCGGGTCCGCGCTGTACTCGGGGGCGTCCGGGTCGGCGTACCCGTCCGCGTCGAGGCCGGGGCCCCGGCCGAGCAGCTTCTCGCGGCCGCGGTCGACGGAGCCGATGGTCTTGTTGAGGACGACCTCGAAGTTGGCCAGCTTGGAGTCGACGTAGTCGTCGGCCTCGGCGCGGACCTCCTCCGCCTCCCGGCGGGCCTCGGTGAGGATGCGGTCGGCCTCGCCCTGGGACTGCCGGGCGACCTGGCTGTCGGAGACGATCGAGCCGCGCTCGGCGTGCGCGGCCTCGATGATCCGCTCGGCCTCCTGGCGGGCCTGCTCGACCATCTGCTCCCGGCCGCCGATCAGCTCCCGCGCCTGGGCGAGCGAGCCGGGCAGGGCCTCGCGCACCTCTTCGAGCAGGGCGAGCAGCTCGGCCCGGTTGATCACGCAGGAGGCCGACATGGGCATGGAACGGGCGCTCTGGACCGTCGCGACGATCTCGTCGAGCTTCTTCTGCACGTCCACCGGTGCTCGCCACTCTCTACAGCTGGATGGAGACGGACGGGACGACTGTAAGGCCAGTCGGGCCCCGTCCGGGACCTGGTGACGGAGCGTCAGGTGTGGTGGCCGCGGGTCACTGCCCGGAGCGCTGCTCGGCGAGCCGTTCGGTGAGCCGGCCGAGGACCGCCGGGGGCACCAGGTGCGAGACGTCGCCGCCCCAGGCCGCGACCTCCTTGACCAGCGAGGACGACAGGAAGCTGTACGTCGGGTTGGTCGGCACGAACAGGGTCTCGACGCCCGAGAGCCCGATGTTCATCTGCGCCATCTGGAGCTCGTAGTCGAAGTCGCTGACGGCCCGCAGCCCCTTGACGATGGCGGGGATGTCGCGCTGCTTGCAGAAGTCGACGAGCAGTCCGTGGAAGGACTCGACCTCGACGTTGCCGAAGTCGGCGGTGACCTCTCGGATCAGCCCGATCCGCTCGTCGACCGTGAAGAGGCCCTTCTTCGACTGGTTGATCATCACCGCGACGTGCACCACGTCGTACAGCTTGGAGGCGCGGGCGATGATGTCGAGATGTCCATTGGTGATGGGGTCGAATGACCCCGGACAGACGGCGCGTCGCAACGTGGGTCCCTCGCTCTCCGGTCCGGTCATCGTGCGTCTTCGCACGTAGAGGCGGCGCGACCGTACCAAAACGTTCCCTCGCCGTAGCGACGGGCCCGCAGTGGTGCGAAGCCGTCCGGCCAGCCGAACTCGCCGCCCCGGGTGCTGCGCTCCACGGTGACGAGGGCATCGTCGGCGATCCAGCCCCCTGAGCGCATTGTGAGGAGGATCTCCCGAAGATCGGCGTCCTCGACGGCGTACGGGGGGTCGAGGAAGACCAGGTCGTACGGCTCCGCGGGCGCCGGGCCCGTCACGATCTGCTCCGCTTTGCCGGTGCGCAGCTCGGCGCCCGGCAGGGCGAGCGAGCCGATGTTGTCCCGGACGGTCTTCGCGGCGCGGGGGTCGGCCTCGACCAGCAGGGCGTGCGCGGCGCCACGGGAGAGCGCCTCCAGGCCGACGGCGCCGGAGCCCGCGTACAGGTCGGCCACCCTGGCCCCCTCCAGGCCGTGGAACGACTCCCAGGTGGAGAAGAGGCCCTCCCGCGCCCGGTCGGAGGTGGGTCGGGTGCCGGTGCCCGGCGGCACGGCGAGTCGGCGTCCGCCGGCGGTGCCGGCGATCACGCGGGTCATCTGGGGTCCTCGTCATCCATAAGGCAGTGCGTGCGCTCCAGCTTATGGCGGACGGAGCCGGTACGGGCGGGCGCGGGCCGCCCGTACGCGTCTCAGCCCTTCTCCAGGTACTCCTCCCGCTCCTTGTCGAGCAGCGCGTCGAGGGCGGTGCGCAGCTCGGGGTGGGCGGTGAGGTCGGGGTCGGCGAGGACGACGGCGGTGGCCTCCTCGCGGGCCGCGGTGATGACCTCCTCGTCGTCGATGACGGTGAGCATCCGCAGCGAGGAGCGCACGCCGGACTGGGCCTGGCCGAGGACGTCGCCCTCGCGGCGCTGTTCGAGGTCGATACGGGAGAGCTCGAAGCCGTCGAGGGTGGAGGCGACGGCGCCGAGCCGCTGCCGGGCGGGGCTGGCCTCGGGCATCTCGGTGACCAGCAGGCACAGGCCGGCGGCGGAGCCCCGGCCGACCCGGCCGCGGAGCTGGTGGAGCTGGGAGACGCCGAAGCGGTCGGCGTCCATGATCACCATGGCGGTGGCGTTGGGCACGTTGACGCCGACCTCGATGACGGTGGTGGCGACCAGGACGTCCACCTCGGCGGCGGCGAAGCGGCGCATGACGTCGTCCTTGTCGTCGGGGTGCATCCTGCCGTGCAGCACCTCGACGCGGAGCCCGGCGAGCGGCCCGGTGCGCAGCTGTTCGGCGACCTCCAGGACGGCGAGCGGCGGGCGCTTCTCGGCCTCGTCCTCGGGGCTCGCCTTGCCCTTCTTCTGCTTCTGTTCCTCCTCGTCGCCGATCCGGGGGCAGACGACGTACGCCTGGTGGCCGCCCTCCACCTCCTCGCGGACCCGCTCCCAGGCGCGGGCGAGGAAGTGCGGCTTGTCGGCGGCGGGCACCACGTGGCTGGCGATCGGGGACCGGCCGGCCGGCAGCTGGTCGAGGACCGAGGTCTCCAGGTCGCCGAAGACGGTCATGGCGACCGTCCGGGGGATGGGTGTCGCGGTCATCACCAGCAGGTGCGGGGGCTGCTTGCCCTTGCCGCGCAGGGCGTCGCGCTGCTCCACGCCGAAGCGGTGCTGCTCGTCGACGACGACCAGGCCCAGGTCGTGGAACTGCACCTTGTCCTCGATGAGGGCGTGGGTGCCGATGACGATCCCGGCCTCGCCGGTGACCAGGTCGAGCAGCGCCCGGCGCCGTCCGGCGGCGCCCATCGACCCGGTGAGCACCACGACCTTGGTGGCGTGCTCGGAGCCGCCGAGCATCCCGCCCTCGGCGAGCTCGCCCATCATCTCGGTGACCGAGCGGTGGTGCTGCTGGGCGAGGACCTCGGTGGGCGCCAGCATGGCGGCCTGTCCCCCGGCGTCGACGACGGCGAGCATCGCGCGCAGGGCGACCATGGTCTTGCCGGAGCCGACCTCTCCCTGGAGGAGCCGGTGCATGGGGTGGTCGGTGGCGAGGTCGTCGAAGATCTCCCGGGTGACCTTCTGCTGTCCTTCGGTGAGGGTGAAGGGGAGCTTGGCGTCGAAGGCGTCGAGCAGGCCGCCCTCGGCAGGTCTGCGGGGGACGGCGGGGAGCTGGGTGTCGGCGTGGCGGCGGCGGGCGAGGGCCACCTGGAGGACGAACGCCTCGTCCCACTTGAGGCGGTCGCGGGCGTCGGCGATGTCGGCCTTGGTGTGCGGGCGGTGGACCTTGCCGAGGGCGTCGGCCAGGTCGGTGAGGCCGCGGCCCTCGCGCAGGGCGGGCGGCAGCGGGTCGACGAGGCCGGCCCAGCCGGTGGCGGCCATGGAGTCCAGGGCGATGGCCACGGACTGCTCGATGGTCCAGGACTCCAGCTGCTTGCAGGCCGGGTAGATGGGCAGCAGCTCGCTCGCGAAGGCCCTGACGGTCTCGGTGCTGCTGTCGGCGTCGATCAGCTTGTACTCGGGGTGGGAGAGCTGGAGCCGGCGGTTGAACAGGCCGACCTTGCCGGCGAACATGGCGCGCCGGCCGGGCAGCAGCTCCTTCTGGTGGAAGTGGACGGTGCGGCCGAAGAAGACCAGCTGCATGCGTCCGCTGCCGTCGGTGATGGTGACTTCGAGGCGCTGGCCCTTGCCCCGGCCGCCCTTGTTGAAGGTGTGCACGCGGGCGTCGGCGACCTGGGCGACGACGGTGACGTGCTCGTCGAGGGGCAGGTCGGCGAGCGCGGTCAGCTCGCCGCGCTCCGCGTACCGCCGGGGGTAGTGGTGGAGCAGGTCGCCCACGGTGTGCAGGTCCATGTGCTCGGCCATCACCTTGGCGGTGGCGGCGCCGAGCAGGTTCTTCAGCGGGTCGGCGAGGAGCACGGCACCTCCTGCGGGCGGGCGGCGGCCCCGGCGGTCGCCGCGGCGGTCGCGGCTCCGAGCGGCTTCTTCAGTGGTTCGTCGAGCGCAGGCACGCGGTCCATTGCACACCACCGCACTGACAGACGTCGCGCAGGCCGTGGCCATCGGTTGGTCACGTCGGAGCGGTGGCGCCTAGGATGGCCGCTCTTCCGCCCCTCCCCGCGATCACCGGACGCCGGGATCGCCCGACCCGCGCCGTCGCCCGTCCCCCCACCGGCGCAGCGACGATGACTGCTGACCAGACACCTCATACGTTCCAGGTCGATCTGCGTGGCCTGGTGGACCTGCTCTCCCACCACCTCTACTCCAGCCCCCGGGTCTACCTGCGCGAACTCCTCCAGAACGC
>NZ_JBFBNW010000027.1:0-106300 GCF_040683955.1 Streptomyces sp. NPDC093111
ACCCTCTCGGGCTTTCCTCCGGGCGCTTCCTTCGTTCTTGCGTTTCCGACTCTATCAGATCTTTCCGATCCGATTTCCTCGGTGCTTTCCGGTCCGAATTTCGCTTTCGCTTTTCGGCCCTTCCGGCGGGGTCAAACACTACCAGGCTTTTTCGCTCCCCCCGACCACTCCGTCTGCGAGCACGCAGAGGTGTAGACCACTGGGGTTAGGATCTGGCTTGATAGGTGCTGCCGACCCACGACTCAAAGCCGCGTTGGGGTCAAGCAGGAGTACGACAGTACATCCCACCGTCACTTGAGGCAAATCGTTTCCGGGTAGTCCCTAGGTCCGCCAACTGGTACGTCTCGTGCGGAACTGGGACTTCTTATGACTTACGCTTCTGAACAGTACGCCGTCCAGGACAGGTAGTGACGGCGCCACACAATCTCCGCCCCTGGGAGGCTTCCCATGACATCCGTGACGTCGCCACTCGCTGGACGCGCCATTGGTCTCGCCGCAGTACCCGACCCCGTCTTCTCCGGTGCGATGGTCGGTCCCGGCACCGCCATCGACCCCGTGCGTGAGCCCTCCGCGGCCGTCTCGCCCGTCGACGGTGTTGTCGTCTCGCTCCACCCGCACGCGTTCGTCGTCGTCGACGACCAGGGTCACGGGGTGCTCACCCACCTCGGGATCGACACCGTTCAGCTCAACGGCGAGGGCTTCGAGCTCCTCGTGAACAAGGGCGACACCGTGACCCGCGGACAGGAAGTCGTCCGCTGGGACCCGGCCGCGGTCGAGGCCGCCGGCAAGTCCCCCATTTGTCCCATCGTGGCCCTGGAGGCCACCGCGGACTCCCTCTCCTCTGTCGTCGAGGAAGGCGAAGTGAAGGCCGGCGACGCGCTCTTCGGCTGGAACTGACCGCCGGCTCGTCCCTGTGACGCGTCCGCGTACGACATTCAACGCGGCGGCCCTGGCCGCCGCTCTATCGGAGACGGGTGAGATGGAGACAACGCTGCGAGGCGTCGGTGTCAGCCACGGAGTGGCGATCGGCGAGGTCCGGCACATGGGCACGGCGGTTCTGGAGCCGCCGGCCAAGCAGATTCCAGCCGATGAGGCGGAGCGCGAACAGGGGCGCGCCCGTCAGGCTGTGGAGGCTGTTGCTGCCGACCTGAATGCACGCGGCAATCTGGCCGGCGGCGAGGCGCAGGCCGTGCTCGAGGCCCAGGCGATGATCGCCCAGGACCCGGAGCTCATGGCCGACGTCGACCGCCGGATCGTGGTCGGCAGCACGGCCGAGCGCGGTATCTACGACGCGTTCTCGCACTACCGGGAGCTCCTCGCGGGCGCCGGTGAGTACATGGCCGGCCGTGTGGCCGACCTGGACGACGTCCGGAACCGGATCGTGGCGCGCCTGCTCGGCGTGCCGATGCCCGGTGTGCCGGACAGCGACGAGCCGTACGTGCTGATCGCGCGGGATCTTGCCCCCGCCGACACGGCGCTGCTCGACCCGGCTCTGGTGCTCGGCTTCGTGACCGAGGAGGGCGGCCCGACCAGCCACAGCGCGATCCTCGCGCGGGCGCTGGGCGTGCCGGCCGTGGTCGCGCTGCCGGGTGCGGGTGAGCTGGCCGAGGGCACGGTCGTCGCGGTGGACGGTTCCACCGGTGAGATCTTCGTGGACCCGAGCGAGGAGAAGAAGGCGGAGCTGACGAAGGCCGCCGAGGCCCGCAAGGCCGCGCTCTCCGCGTCCAGCGGTCCCGGTGCCACCTCGGACGGGCACAAGGTGCCGCTGCTGGCGAACGTGGGCGGTCCCGCCGACGTGCCCGCGGCGGTCGAGGCCGGTGCCGAGGGCGTCGGTCTGTTCCGTACGGAGTTCCTCTTCCTCGACGACAGCAAGCACGCGCCGTCGGAGGAGAAGCAGATCGAGGCGTACCGCAAGGTGCTCGAGGCGTTCCCCGAGGGCCGTGTGGTCGTGCGGGTGCTCGACGCCGGTGCGGACAAGCCGCTGGAGTTCCTGACTCCGGCGGACGAGCCGAACCCGGCGCTGGGCGTGCGCGGTCTGCGGACGCTGCTGGACCACCCGGACGTGCTCCGGACCCAGCTGACGGCGCTGGCGAAGGCGGCCGAGGGCCTGCCGGTGTACCTCGAGGTCATGGCGCCGATGGTGGCCGACCGTACGGACGCGAAGGCGTTCGCCGACGCGTGCCGTGAGGCGGGGCTGCGGGCGAAGTTCGGCGCGATGGTGGAGATCCCGTCCGCCGCGCTGCGGGCTCGCTCGATCCTGCAGGAGGTCGAGTTCCTGTCGCTGGGCACGAACGACCTCGCGCAGTACACCTTCGCCGCCGACCGTCAGGTCGGTGCGGTCTCCCGGCTGCAGGACCCGTGGCAGCCGGCGCTGCTCGACCTGGTGGCGCTGTCCGCCGAGGCGGCCAAGGCCGAGGGCAAGAGCTGTGGTGTCTGTGGTGAGGCGGCGTCGGATCCGCTGCTGGCCTGTGTGCTGACGGGGCTCGGTGTGACCTCCCTGTCGATGGGTGCGGCGTCGATCCCGTATGTGCGGGCGACGCTGGCGAAGTACACGCTCGCGCAGTGCGAGCGCGCGGCGGCCGCGGCGCGTGCCGCGGACACCGCGCACGACGCGCGGATGGCCGCGCAGGCGGTGCTGTCCGGGGAGTGATCCCCGGCCTGCCGTCGTAGGTCGTCGACGAAGGGGCTTCCCGTCACTCAGGTGGCGGGGAGCCCCTTCGTCGTTTCAGTGGGGGTGGGTGTCGTCGTCGGGGGTGAGGGGGAATCCGGCGCGGTACTCGACGTCGGGTTCCGGGGAGATCGGTTCGCCCGTGCGGGCGTCGGTGCAGTAGGCGTCGAAGACCTCGGCCTCGGTGAGGGGGTGGAGGCGGCCCTGGTGGAGGCGCCAGCCGTGGAGGCGGGCGGGGGCGTCGGGGGCGTGGGTGCGCAGGACGAGGCCGCCGGGGGTGCCGAGGGCGATGCCGGTGGCGAGGACGGTGACGAACTCGGCGCCTTCGGAGCTGTCGAGCCGGGTGGGGCCGGTGGTGTCGCGGGTGGTGTGGAGGACGGCGAGGAGCTGTTCGTCTCCGGCGGGGACGCTGCAGACGAGGTGGTGGGTGCCGGGTCCCGCGGTGTCGAGGAGGCGTACGAGGAGGTGGGAGGCGCGTTCGAAGGAGGCGTGGCCGATGTCCTTGCCGCAGTCGGCGCAGGTGCCGGCGTCGGTGAGGAGCATCGTCGCGTACTCCCAGGTGGCCCGGCGCACGGCCGTGTCGACGAGGACGGGGACGAGGGTGGCGAGGGGTTGGCCCGTGTAGGTGAGGCGGGCGCCGGTCGCGGCGCGCTCGGCGGTGTAGCGGCCGCGGCTGGCGGGGTGGTCGGGGTCGAGGCCGGTGTCGGCGCAGTAGTCGGCGAACTCCTCGGGGTCGAAGAGGGCGAGGGTGGTGGGTCCGCCTTCGGCGGCGAGGGTGCGCAGGAGCTCCTCGACGTGGGCGAGGTAGCGGGTGTGGTCGTCGAAGGCGAAGGTCTCGTACTGCCGCATGGTGGTGAAGTCCTCCTCGTCGGCGAGGAGGGCGACGGTGCTGGGGACTTCGCTGCGCAGGGCGCGGCGCAGGGTCTCCGTGGTGTGGTGGTGGGTCATGGCTCCCCCTGGGCTCTGTCGATCAGTGCTCACTCACCGTAACCGTGGGCACTGACAGTGACGACTGGGCCGGGGGTGTGACGCGGTCGCGGATCACGCGGTGCTGGGCGGCGCCTGCTCCGACCAGGGCGAGGCCGAGGAGGGGCCAGGCGAGGGGGCCGGCCGACATGACGCCGGTGACGAGCAGGGGGCCGGCGAAGCGCTGGGTGGACTGGGCGAGTCCGTGGACGCCGAGGTAGGCACCCTGGGCGTCGGCGGGGGCGAGGGCGACGGAGAGTTCCCAGGAGGCGATCGCGTGGATGATCTCGGCGAACGTGAGGGCGACGACCGCGACCGCCAGGGCTGTGATGGCGAGGGTGCGTCCGCCGGCCGCGGAGGCGGCGAGGGCGAGGGTGCCGACGACGAAGAGTCCCGACAGGGGAATGAGGAGGCCGCGGGCCTTCCAGGTGGTCGCGCCGAAGCGGGAGAGGGGCACCTGGAAGAGGACGACGAGGACGGTGTTGAGGACCAGGAGCAGCGGGGCGAGGCCCACGGGGGCGGCGGTGGCGTGGACGATCCAGAGGGGTACGGCGACCTGGAGGATCGTGTCGTCGAGGAAGAGGGCCGCCTCGGTGGCCGTGTAGGCGAGGAAGGTGCGGTCGCGCCAGGGGCTGGTGGGCCGGTCCTTGGGGGTGTCGTCCGAGGTGGCGACGGTGCGGGACGGGGCGGGGGGTTCGGCGCAGCGCAGGGTGAGCACGGCGATGACCAGGTAGGTGAGGACGTTGCCGACGAGGAGGACTCCGTAGGCGCGGGGGCTGCCGGTGGCGAGGGCGGCCGCGGCGCCGAGTCCGCCGATGGACCAGCCGATGTTGACGGTGGTGCGCTGGATGGCCTGGTAGCGGACGCGGTCGGAGCCCGCGAGGCGGGCCGCGTAGAGCTTGATGAGGACGCTGCCGGCGCGGTCGGGGAGGGCGCCGAGGGCGGAGAAGAGGGTGAGCAGGAGGAAGTTGTCGGTGGTGAGGAGGGCGAGGAGGGCGGCGCCGCGCATGAGCTGGGCGCCGACGATGACGCGGACGAGGGGGAAGCGGTCGGCGAGGCGGCCCGCGAGGGGGGCGCCGGCGATGCCGACGCCGCCGGAGACGGTCATGAGGAGGCCCACCTGGCCGAGGCCGAGGCCGGAGACGTAGGTGAAGTAGAGCGCGGTGCAGCCCGCCCAGAGGCCGGTTCCGGTCTTGTCGATGATGCCGACCAGGAGCATGCGGCGGCCGTCGCGGCCTCCGGGTATGCGGTCGAGCGCGGCGCGGTGCCGGGTCGTGCGGTTCACTCGGTTCCCCCTTGACGCGAGTTATGTATTGATACATAGTTATGTACGTGGCAACACAATATTCGATCACAGGGACCACAGCCAAGGGGATCGCCTCGTCCGTCGAGCGCGGGGTGACCGAGGGGGAGCTCGCGCCGGGCGACGCGCTGCCACCCGTACGGCGGCTCGCCGACGAGCTGGGTGTCAGTCCGGGCACGGTCGCGACGGCGTACAAGGAGCTGCGGCAGCGCGGCCTCGTGGTCACCCGAGGCCGCGGCGGCACGGTGGTCGCCGAGGCCCCCTCCGTCGCGTCCCGGCGTCCGCCGCGGGTGCCCGAGGGCCTCGTGGACCTGGCCGGCGGGCATCCCGACCCCGCGTTCCTGCCGGTGCTCAGGCCCCCGGCCGAGGTCCGGCCGGTGTACGGCTCGCACCGCGCGGCGCCCCGGCTCGCGGTCCTGGAGGAGGCGACCCGCGCGTGGTTCGCCCGGGACGGCGTACCGGCGGAGCGGGTGACCTTCGCCCACGGCGCCCTCGACTGCGTGGCCCGGCTGCTCGCCACGGAGCTGCGGCCCGGGGACGCGGTGGCCGTCGAGGACCCCGGGTTCCACCATCTCCTCGACCTCGTGCCGGCGCTGGGGCTGCGGATGGTGCCGGTCGCCGTGGACCGTGCCGGGCTGACGCCCGACGCCCTGCGGGCCGCGCTGCGCGCCGGGGTGCGGGCCGTGCTGTGCAGTCCGCGCGGCCAGTCCCCCACCGGGGCGTGCTTCACGCCGGAGCGACGGGACGAACTCGCCTCGCTCCTCAGGGAGTTCCCCGAGGTGCTGGTGGTCGAGGACGACCACAACGCGGAGATCTCGGGTGTCGCCGCGGTCTCCCTGGCGACGGCCGGCCTGGAGCGCTGGGCGCAGGTGCGGACGGTGTCCAAGCACCTGGGCATCGACCTGCGCTGGGCCGGGGTGGCCGGCGATCCGGTGACGCTCGCCCGGCACGACGGCCGGATGCTCATGACGTCCGGCTGGGTCAGCCACGTCCTTCAGGAGACGGTCGCCGGGCTGATCACCGATCCCGGGGTCGCCCGGCTCGTCGCGGCCGGCGAAGCCGCGTACACCGAGCGGCGGCGGGCCCTGGTCGACGCCCTCGGTTCGTACGGCATCCGGTCGACCGGGCCCAGCGGTCTGAGCGTGTGGGTGCCGGTGCGGGACGAGTCGGCCGTGGTGAACGGGCTGCGGACGCAGGGCTGGTGGGTGGCGGCCGGTGCCCGCTTCCGGATCGCGGCCCCCACCGGCGTGCGGATCACGACCGCGACGCTGCTCCCGGCCGACGCGCCGCGGCTCGCCGCGGACTTCGCCGCGGTGCTCGGCGACGCGCAGGCCACGTACGGGGGATGACGAGGACGAGGGAAGGGCCCCGCGCGGGTGCGCGGGGCCCTTCCCTCGTCCTACGCGCCGGTGCGGGTGCGGGCCAGCTCCTCGTAGAAGCGCAGCAGGTCGAGGTTGTCGACCGAACCGGCGTTGACGGCCCGCTCCATCGGGGTGCCCTGGAGGAGGCGCTTGACCGGGACCTCGATCCGCTTGCCGGTGAGGGTGTGCGGGACGCCGGGGACCTCGATGATCTCGTCGGGCACGTGGCGCGGGGAGAGTTCGGCGCGGATGGTGCTCTTGATCCGGCCGATGAGCTCCTCGTCGAGCGTGGCGCCCTCGGCGAGGTGGACGAAGAGCGGCATCCAGTAGCCGCCGTCCGGCTCCTCCAGGCCGATGACGAGGGACTCCCTGATCTCCGGGAGGCGTTCGACGGCCTCGTAGATATCGGCGCTCCCCATCCGCACGCCCTGACGGTTCAGGGTCGAGTCGGAGCGACCGTGGATGACGACCGAGCCGTGGTCGGTGATCGTGATCCAGTCGCCGTGGCGCCACACCCCGGGGAACATCTCGAAGTAGCTGTCGCGGTAGCGACTGCCGTCCGGGTCGTTCCAGAAGCGGATCGGCATCGACGGCATGGGGTTGGCGACGACCAGTTCGCCGACCTCGCCGACGAGCGGCTTGCCCGAGGGGTCCCAGGACTGGAGGTCGGTGCCGAGGCCGGCGGCCTGGAGCTCCCCGATGTGGACCGGGAGGGTGGGCACGGCGCCCGCGAAGCAGGAGCAGACGTCGGTGCCGCCGCTGACGGAGGCGATCCACAGGTCCGCGCGGACCTCGTCGTGGAGCCAGCGGAAGCCGTCGGGGGGCAGCGGGGAACCCGTGGTGGCCACGCACTTCACGCGGGACAGGTCGAAGTCGCGGCCCGGGTGGACGTCGGCCTTGGCGCAGGCCATCACGTACGCGGCGGAGGTGCCGTACAGGGTGGCGCCGGTGCGCTCGGCGACGCGCCACTGGGCGCCGGTGTCCGGGTAGCCGGGGCTCCCGTCGTACAGGACGACGGTGGTACCCGTGAGGAGGCCGGAGACGAGGAAGTTCCACATCATCCAGCCGGTGGAGGTGTACCAGAAGAACACGTCCTCCGGGCCGAGGTCGCAGTGCAGCCCCAGCTGCTTGACGTGCTCGACGAGGATGCCGCCCTGGGACTGCACGATCGCCTTGGGCAGGCCGGTGGTGCCCGAGGAGTACAGCACCCACAGGGGGTGGGAGAACGGGACCTGCTCGAACTCGGGCTCGGTGTCGGCGGCGGTGAGCTCGGCCCAGGCCAGGGCGCCCTCGGGGGCGGGGGTGCCGAGCAGCGGGATGTGGACGACCGCGCGGAGCGAGGGCAGTTCGGCGCGCAGCTCGCGCACGGTGTCGCGGCGGTCGTGCTCCTTGCCGCCGTAGCGGTAGCCGTCGACGGTGAACAGGACGACGGGCTCGACCTGCTGGAAGCGGTCCAGGACGCTGCGGGCGCCGAAGTCGGGGGCGCAGGAGGTCCAGACGGCGCCGACGGCGGCGGTCGCGAGGAGGGCGACGACGGACTCGGGGATGTTCGGCAGGTAGCCGCTGATCCGGTCGCCGGGGCGGACGCCGAGGCGGCGGAGTTCGGCGGCCAGCGAGCCGACCTGGCGGCGGAGTTCGGCCCAGGTCACCGGCACGGGGTCATGTGTCTCGTCCACATGGAGCAGCGCGGTGTCGTGGGGGCGCTCCTCGGCGGCGCGCAGCGCGTGCTCGGCGTAGTTGAGGGTGGCCCCCGGGAACCAGTCGGCGCCGGGCATGTCACGGCTGCCGAGGACCCGCTCGTACGGGGTCGAGAAGCGGAGGTCGAACCACTCGGCGACGGCGGCCCAGAAGGTCTCCAGCTCGTCGACGGACCAGCGGTGCAGGGCCGGGTAGCCGCCCTCGGCGGGTGCGCCGTGGCGCTCCGCGGCCCAGGCTTGGAAGCGGGTGACGGCGGCCGCGGCGACGCGGTCCTCGTCAGGATGCCAAAGCGGCTCGGTCTGCGCTGATGTCATGCTGTGGCTCCCTGGCTGTACGCGGGGTCTGCGTGTGTCCCGCGCACGTGCTGGGGTGTGCGCGTGACGCGGCTGACAGGGACGATGCCATGTGAGGGGCGATCGCACCAGGGTTCCCCGCCCATGGTCGGGCAGCTGAATATGTGCTCCCACCACGGGTGAACGGCAGTTGAACGGAGCCGGTTCGGCGTGGTCCGGGTGGCAGGGTGAGCGTCATGGACGGTCGTGAGCTGGTGCGCTCGGTGAAGGTGCTGGGTTCGGTGCGGGGAATGAGGGCGGCGCGGGCGGCGTGGCGGCAGCGCCGCACCGACGCGAGGGCGCTGCCGCCGAGGGGGGCGGAGCGGGCCCGGGTGCCCGGTCCGATGGGTGAGGTGGAGCCGCTGCCGGGCGGGGGGATCGTCCGTTTCGCCCGCTCCGAGCTGCGGATCTCGGTGTCGGCGGGCGGCACCGTCTTCTGGGGCTGGGACGGGGCGGCGCCGCTCCCCTCGTACGCGCTGGCCGGCGAGCCGCCCGAGCCCGATCCGCGGGCCGTCCTGGAGCCGGACACCGACGGCGGCTGGCGGGTGGTGTCGGAGCGGGTGACCGTGGCGGTCTCCCGGCACGGCGCGGTGGAGGTGCGTACCCCGGGTGGCGTGGTGCTGCGCCGGGACCTGCCGCCGCGCTGGTGGGAGCCGGTGGGCGGCGGGCCGGCGCGCTGGGTGCAGCGCAGCGAGGTGGCCGCGGACGCGCGGTTCTTCGGCCTCGGCGGACGGGCGGCCGGGCCGCGGCTGCGGGACGGCTCGTACCGTCTGTGGAACACCGATCCGGGCGGCGGCTTCTCCCCCGGTGACGATCCGCTGTACATCACCATGCCGGTGCAGCTGGTGGTGGCGGACGCGGGGACGCATCTGGTCTTCCACGACGACTCCTGGGACGGGCGGGTACTGCTCGCGGAGGGCGAGGAGGGCGCCGGGTCCGGGCACGACCGTCCGGGGACGAGCGAGGTCCGGATGGACGGCGGGCCGCTGCGGTGCTGGGTGGTGGTCGGCACGCCCGCGCGGGTGCTGCACGGCTGGGCGGCGCTGACCGGGGCGCCGGCGCTGCCGCCGTCCTGGGCGCTCGGGCCGCAGCACGCCCGTTGGGGCTTCGGCAGCGAGCGGGAGGTGCGGCGGGTGGTGGACGGCTACCGGGACCGGGGGCTGCCGCTGTCCGTGCTGCATCTGGACATCGACCACTACGACGGGCACCGCGTGTTCACCGTGGACCGGGAGCGGTTCCCGGACCTGCCCGGGCTCGCGAAGGAGCTGCGGGAGCGCGGGGTGCGGCTGGTGTCGATCGTGGATCCGGCGGTGAAGGCGGAGCCGGGCGACCCGGTGTACGACGGCGGGCGGGCCGCCGGGGCGTTCGTGCGGGACGACCGGGGCGAGGAGGTGCGCGGCGTGGTGTGGCCGGGTGAGTGCGCCTACCCGGACTTCACCGATCCGCGGGCGCGGACGTGGTGGGGCGGGCTGTACGAGGAGCGGCTGCGGCAGGGCTTCTCCGGGGTGTGGCACGACATGAACGAGCCGGTGTCCTTCGCCCCGTTCGGCGAGCGGACGCTGCCCCGTTCGGCCCGGCACGGTCTGGAGGGCCGCGGCGGGGACCATCGCGAGGCGCACAACGTGTACGGGCTGACGATGGCCCGGGCGGGGTACGAGGGGCTGCGCCTCCTGCGGCCCGAGGAGCGGCCCTTCCTGTTCTCGCGCTCGGGGTGGGCGGGGATGCAGCGGTACGGGGGGACCTGGTCGGGCGACGTGTCGTCGGGGTGGCCGGGGCTGCGGGCCTCGCTGGCGCTGGTGCTGGGGCTCGGCCTGTGCGGGGTGCCGTACTCGGGGCCCGACGTGGGCGGCTTCGACGGGAGCCCGTCGCCGGAGCTGTTCCTGCGCTGGTACCAGCTGGGGGCGTGGCTGCCGCTGTTCCGTACCCACGCGGCGATCGACGCGGGGCGGCGCGAGCCGTGGGAGTTCGGCGCGGAGGTACTGGAGCACGCGCGGGCGGCGCTCGTCGAACGGGAGCGGATGCGCCCGTACTTCGTGACGCTGTCCCGGCTCGCGCGGCTGACGGGCGCGCCGTACGTGCGCCCCGTCTGGTGGGGCACCCCGGAGGACCGGGCCCTGCGGGACTGCGAGGACGCCTTCCTGCTCGGCGACTCCCTGCTGGTCGCCCCGGTGCTGTCGCGGGGCGCGGACCGGCGTGCCGTACGGCTGCCGCGCGGGCGCTGGTACGACACGGCGACGGGGCGCGCGTACGACGGCCCCGGGCAGGTCCTGCTGGACGCCCCGCTGTCCCGGGTGCCGGTGCTCGCCCGGGCGGGTGCGGTGATCCCGGTGCGGGACGAGCGGGGCGAACTGTCTCTGGAGGTGTGGGCTCCCGTCGCGGGCCGCACCGGGGGCGGCCTCGTGGTACGCGACAACGGCGACGGCTGGGAGCCCGCGGAGGTCGAGCGGTACCAGTCGCGTCTGGTGGACGGGCGCGTCGTGGTGGAGCGGGTGACGGAGCGGGGTCCGGAGGAGGCGGGGCTGCCGGTGCGGGTGCGGGGGCTGGAGGGCTGAGCAGGTCGGATCCGATGTCCCGAACGGTCTCGCCCGCCCCTACGCGTACGTCCCCGCGAAGAAGTTCCGTACCGCCTCCGTGTGCAGCGGGAAGGCGAGCTCCTCGGCGGCGTGGATCACGTGGTGTCCGGTCGTCTCGTCGGTCGGGATCGAGGGGGGCAGGTCGGCGGCCGGGCGGGGCGGGAGGAGGCCGAGGACGAGGAGGTGTCCGTCCGGGGAGCTGAGGGCGTCGGCGAGGCGGACGTCCGTGGCGGCGGCCCGGATGCCGGTCTCCTCGCGCAGTTCGCGGACGACGGCCTCGCGCCAGTCCTCGCCGAAGTCGACGAATCCGCCGGGCAGGGCGACCCGGCCGGCCTGCGGCTCGATGGTGCGGGTGATGACGACGAGCCCGGTGCCGTGCGGGCCGGTCACGGGGAGCAGGGCGATGGCGACGGGCAGCGGGTTGCGGTAGGCGGTGGCACCGCAGGCGGCGCAGGTCCGGGGCCAGGTGACGCCGGCCGGGTAGCGGGCGCCGCAGCCGGAGCAGTGGGAGTGCGCGGAGGAGTCGGTCACGGGGCGACCGTATGCGATCTCCCTTTCCCGGCGCTGCCGTTACTGGTAGACGGTTGCCATGACTCGACTGACTGGACTCGCCTCCGCTCTCCGTGCCCTCGGTGTCCTGGCCGCCGCCGGTCTGCTCGCCGCCACCGCGGGCGTGCCGCCGGCCCGTGCCGTGCCGGAGCCCAAGGCGCCGAAGGAGTTCGTGGCGCTCGACCGGGTGGATCCGACGATCGTCCAGGAGATGCGCTACACCACGGAGCACGATTTCGTGGGCGAGCGGGTCGACGGCTACCGGCAGCCCGTGTGCATCCTGACGCGGCCGGCCGCGGAGGCCCTGCACCGCGCGCAGGTGCGGCTGCTCGCCCGGGGCTACACGCTGAAGGTGTACGACTGCTACCGGCCGCAGCGGGCCGTGGACCACTTCGTGCGCTGGGCGAAGGACCTGGCCGACGAGCGGATGAAGAAGGAGTTCTATCCGCTGGTCGACAAGTCGCGGCTGTTCGCGGACGGTTACATCGCCGAGAAGTCCGGGCACAGCAGGGGTTCGACGGTGGATCTGACGATCGTGCGCCTGCCGGCCGTGCCGACCCGGCCGTACGTGCCGGGCGAACCGCAGGTGGAGTGCTTCCGGCCGCGGGCGGAGCGCTTCCCGGACAACTCGGTGGACATGGGGACGGGTTTCGACTGTTTCGACACCTTGTCCCACACCGACGATCCCAGGATCACCGGAGTGCAGCGCGCCAACCGGGACCTGCTCCGGGGCGCGCTGGCTGAGCAGGGGTTCGTGAACCTGCCGGAGGAATGGTGGCACTACACCTTCAAGCCGGAGCCGTTCCCGGCCACCTTCTTCGACTTCCCCGTGGCGCGGCGGTCGGTGGCGGGCCACTGACGTCTTCCGTCGCCCGTCGGCCCGTGCCACACTTCTGACGCATCGTCAGATAGCGGGAGGGGCCCGTACATGGCACGGACGCGCAGGCCGGTGGTGGCCGGCTGGTTCACCGACGACGCGGAGGGGTCCGTACCGGGCGGGGGGTTCCGGCTGCTCGGGACCCGCTGCACGGCCTGCGCCTCGGTGTTCTTCCCCCGGGAGGACGACGCCTGCCGCAATCCCGGCTGCCCCGGCGGCGGCGAGCTGACGGAGACGCCGCTCTCCCGGCGGGGCCGGATCTGGTCGTTCACGGACGGCCGCTACCGGCCCCCGGCCCCGTACGTCTCGGACCCGGACGCGCCCTGGGAGCCGTACACCCTGGTCGCGGTGGAGCTCGCGGCCGAGGCCATGGTCGTCCTCGGCCAGGCGGCGCCGGGCGTGCGCACGGCCGATCTCGCGATCGGGGACGAGATGGAACTCGTCCCCGGAGTCCTCAACGAGGACGACGAGCACGTCTGGACCACCTGGCACTGGCGACCGGTCGCCGCGCGGACCGCGAACGGGGACGGCAACGGGGACGGGGACGGGGACGCGGACAGGGACAGGCACGGGCACGGGCACGGGGATCAGGAGGGGGCGGCGTGAACGACATCGCGGTGCTCGGCGCCGGCATGCATCCGTGGGGCAAATGGGGGCGCGGCTTCGTCGGCTACGGGACGGCCGCCGCCCGCGCCGCGCTCGCCGACGCCGGCGTGCGGTGGCAGGACGTCGGCTCCATCGTCGGGGCCAACACCATGCGCTCCGGCTACCCGGGTTACGTGGCGGGGGCCACCTTCGCCCAGGCCCTCGGCTGGCAGGGGGCGCGGGTGACCAGCGTCTACGCGGCCTGCGCCTCGGGGGCGCAGGCCGTGAGCACCGCCCGGTCGCAGATCCTCGGCGGCCTCGCGGACGTGGTCCTCGTGGTGGGCGCGGACGCGGCGCCCAAGGGCTTCTTCGCCCCGGCGGGCGGGGAGCGGCCCGACGACCCCGACTGGCTGCGGTTCCGGGTGCTCGGCGCGACCAATCCGGCGTACTTCGCGCTCTACGCCCGGCGCAGGATGGCCCTGTACGGGGACACTCCCGAGGACTTCGCGCAGGTCAAGGTGAAGAACGCGGCGGCCGGTGCGCTCAATCCGCTGGCCCGCTACCGCAAGCCGGTGAGCGCGGCCGAGGTGGCCGCCTCCGCGGTGGTCGCCGATCCGCTGCGGCTGCTCGACATCTGCGCGACCTCCGACGGGGGCGCGGCGCTGGTGCTGTCGAGCATGGAGTTCGCCCGGCGCCACGGGCACCCGGATCCGGTCCGCATCCGCGCGGTGTCCACGGTGACCCCGACCTATCCGAAGGCGGTCCTCGACCTGCCCGACATCGCGACCGACTCGGCCGCCGTGGTCGCCCCCGCCCCGCACTCCTTCCGCGCGTCGATCGCCAAGGCGGCGTACGAGGAGGCGGGGATCGGTCCCGAGGACCTGTCGCTGGCGGAGGTGTACGACCTGTCCACGGCCCTGGAGCTGGAGTGGTACGAGGACATCGGCCTGTGCGGGGCGGGCGAGGGCGCCAAGCTGCTCCGGGACGGGGTGACCGCGCTCGGCGGGCGCGTCCCGGTCAACACGAGCGGTGGCCTCGCCTCCTTCGGCGAGGCGGTGCCGGCCCAGGCCATCGCGCAGGTCTGCGAGCTGACCTGGCAGCTGCGGGGCACGGCGGGAGCCCGGCAGGTGCCGGGGGCGCGCACCGGGATCACCGCCAACCAGGGCCTGTTCGGCCATGGTTCGGCGGTGGTGGCGGTGCGCTGAGCCCTGGGGAGGTCCGGGGAATCCCGGAACCCGGGGAGCCGGGAGCTGGGAGCCGGGAAGCCGGAACCCAGGGACCCGGGACCCGGGACCCGGGAGCCGGGGAGCCGGGAAACCGGAACCCTGGAACCCGGGACCCGGGACCCGGGAGCCGGAACCCGGGACCCGGGAGCCGGAACCCGGAAGCCCCGGGCGCCCTGCTCCCCGGCTCCCGACCCCGCCCTAACTGGTGACCGTGGCCTGGCCCCGGTCCGCCAGGACCAGGGCGTGTTCGACGACGGCGACCAGGACGTTCTTGACGGACTCCCGGTCGCGGGCGTCGCACATCAGCAGTTCGACCTCGGGGTCGAGGTCGAGCGCGCCGCGGACGCTCTCGGCCGGGAAACGGCGGGAGCCCTCGAAGCAGTTGACGGCGACCGTGAAGGGGATGCCGCGCCGCTCGAAGTAGTCGATGGCGGCGAAGCTGTCCTCAAGGCGGCGGGTGTCGGCGAGGACGACCGCGCCGAGGGCACCCTGCGCCAGCTCGTCCCACAGGAACCAGAAGCGGTCCTGGCCGGGTGTGCCGAAGAGGTAGAGGACCAGGTCCTCGCGCAGCGTGATCCGGCCGAAGTCCATGGCGACGGTGGTGGTCGACTTGGTCTCGACGCCGTGCAGGTCGTCCACGGGCCGGCCGGCCTCGCTGAGGATCTCCTCCGTCCGCAGCGGCCGGATCTCGCTGACCGCGCCGACCAGCGTGGTCTTGCCGACTCCGAAACCGCCGGCGACGAGAATCTTCAGCGTGACCGGTTCGACCGGCGGCTGCTTGCGGCTAGAGCGCCCGAAGGCCATTGATCACCTCGCGAAGGATGCTCACGTCCGGCAGCTCGGCCGGCGGAACGGGGCGGGTCACATGGACGAGCTCGTCGTCGACGAGATCGCCGACGAGGACCCGTACCACCCCGACGGGGAGGTCGAGTCCGGCGGCGAGCTCGGCGATCGACTGCGGCTGCTCGAAGCAGCGTTCGACGATCTCCACGTGCTCGGGGGACAGCGTCTGGTCGCGGCCGGGGTCGTCGGCGGCCGGTTCGGGCACCACCACCGCGATCAGGTCGAGGCGGTGGCGGGTGGCGGCGCTCGTCCGGCCACGGGTCATGGCGTACGGGCGGACCACGGGGCCCGCGTCGGCGTCGAACCAGTGGCCGGGCGCGTCCTCGTGGGACTGCTCTGCGTCACTCATGCCGTCCCCCTCCGCCTCATCCGCCGTTGGGCAGCCCGGTACGGGGCGCCGTCGCGAGGTGCGCGCCGACCCGCTTGACCATCAGGGTCATCTCGTACGCGACCTGGCCGACGTCCGAGTCGGCGTCGGCGAGCACGGCGAGGCAGCTGCCGTCGCCGGCGGCGGTGACGAAGAGGAAGGCGTCCTCCAGCTCGACGACGGTCTGCCGGACCCTGCCCGCCTCGAAGTGGCGGCCGACGCCCTTGGCGAGGCTGTGGAAGCCGGAGGCGACGGCGGCGAGGTGCTCGCCGTCCTCGCGGGAGAGGTCCTGCGAGGCGCCGGTGGGCAGGCCGTCGCTGGAGAGCACCAGGGCCTTGCGGATGGAGCCGACGCGCTGGACCAGTTCGTCGAGGAGCCAGTTCAGCTCCCCGTTGCCGTGGGCGGAGCTGTGCGTTGCTGCGGCGTTCGGTGCGGTCATCGACCGTCCCCCTCGGGTGTCGTTCCTGGTGCTGTCGTTTCGGCGTTGTGCCGTCGTCCGCGCTGCCAGCCGCGCTGCATGGAGGCCATGCGGCTGCGCACCTCCTCGGCGTCGCGCTCGAAGGAGTCGGTCTCGTCGGCGGAGGCCGTCGCGGCCGGCTGGTCCTCGGCGCGCCCGCCGCCCTCGCGCAGCTGCGGCGCGAGGCTGGCCTGGCGGACCCGGCGGGGCAGCCCGCCGAACGGAGTGGGCCCTTCCTGCGGTACGGGGACGAGCGTGGGTCCGCTGCCGTGCGGCGGTACGGGCGCGGGGTGCGGCACGCGGGCCAGCTCCATCGTGTCACCGTCCTCCGGGGCGCTCGGGGCGGGATGGGCGCGGCCCGGCTCGTCGAGGCGTCGGCCGCGGTCGACGACCAGGGTCGGCTGGCGGCGCCGGGGCAGCCGCACCGGGTCGGCGGCCGGCTCGTCGTCCGCGCGGGAGCCGCCGGAGCGGCCGCCGGTCTGGTCCGGGGCCTGCTGGTGCTGGTCGCCGCGGCGGCGGTGCTCGCGGGCCCGGAACAGGCCGCCGCGCTCGCTGTCGGCGTCCAGGAGGTCGGCCGCGCCGCCCAGCAGGTCGTCGAAGCCGTCGGCGCCGAGCGGGGCCTCCAGTTCGACGGGGCCGTCGATCAGCGGGACGGCGGGTTCGAGGGCCGGGTCGGGCACCTTGGTGAGGACCGGGCGGCGGACGGGCAGCCCCGCCACGCCCTCGGCGCCGTCGCGGTCCGTGCTCTTGCGGTCGAGGCGGAAGCCCGCGCCCTGGGTCTCGGGGGCGTCGGTGAGCAGCGCCGCCGGGATGAAGACGACCGCGGTGGTCCCTCCGTACGGGGAGGGCTGGAGCGACACGCGCACGTTCTGGCGCTGGGCGAGCCGGCTGACGACGAAGAGGCCGAGCCGGTCGGTGTCGGAGAGTTCGAAGTCGGGGGTCTCGGCGAGGCGCAGGTTGGCGTCGAGGAGGGCGTCGGGGGTCATGCCGAGGCCGCGGTCGTGGATCTCCAGGGTGAAGCCGTTGGCGACCCGCTCGCCGAGTACCTGCACGGCGGTGTGCGGGGGCGAGAACACCGTGGCGTTCTCCAGGAGTTCCGCGATGAGGTGGGTGAGGTCGGCGACGGCCGGGCCGCCGACGCCGAGCCGGGGAAGCCGGCGGACCTCGATGCGCTCGTAGTCCTCGACCTCGGCGACGGCGGCGCGGACGACGTCCATGAGCTGGACGGGCTTGCGCCACTGGCGGGAGGGCGCGGCGCCGGAGAGGATCACCAGGCCCTCGGCGTGCCGGCGCATGCGCGTGGTCATGTGGTCGAGCCGGAAGAGGTCGGCGAGCTCCTCGGTGTCCTCGGTGCGGCGCTCCATGGTGTCGAGGAGGGTGAGCTGACGGTGCAGCAGGACCTGGTTGCGGCGGGCGAGGTTGACGAACACCTCGGAGACGCCGCGGCGCATGTCGGCCTGCTTCACGGCGGCCTCGACGGCGGCGCGCTGGAGGGTGTTGAGGGCCTGGCCGACCTGGCCGACCTCGTCGTCGTCGTACCGCAGGTGGGGTACCTCGGTCTCGACGTCGACGTGCTCGCCGGCGGCGAGGCGGCGCATGACGCTGGGCAGGCGCACGCCGGAGACCTCCTGGGCCTCCTTGCGCAGCCGGCGCAGGTCGCGGACGAGTTCGCGGCCGATGCGGACGGAGACGACGACGGAGACCAGCAGGGCGACGAAGCCGAGGACGCCGGCGACGCCCGCCTTGAGGAGCACGCTGTACGCGGCGGGCTGGACGCGGTCCTGGTAGCGGTCGCCCGCGGCGGTGTTCTCGGCGGCGAGGTCGTCGAGGACCGAGGTGGCCTGCTCGGACCAGGCCTCCGGGGTGACGGCGCGGGGGCGGTCGGTGGGGCCGGCGGTGATGACCGCCTCCTCCGCCTTGCGCAGCGGGGCGGTCTCGGGGCTGCGCCAGTACTTCTCGAAGCGCTCGCGCTCGCTGCCGGGCAGCACTTCGAGGTTGAACTCGTAGAGGACTTCGCGGGCGGCGACGAGGTCGGAGATCGCGCGGATCTCCTCGGCCGTGACCCGCTCGGCTATCAGGGCGGAGAGGACCAGCGCGTCCTCGCGGGACAGGACCTCGCGGGCCCGGACCACACCGACGAGGGCGCGGCCCTGCTTGTCCATCTCCACGTTCTCCAGGGCATGGAGGGTGAGGAGGAAGCTGTAGCAGGGGTCGACGAGCCGGTTGTAGAAGTCGAGGGCCTGGAGGCGTCCGATGTCGCGGTTCTCGACGGAGCGGCGCAGCGAGGAGAGGCCGTCGAGGGCGTCGAGGAGCGAGGCGAGGCGCTGGGCGGTGACCGGGTTCATCTCGGCGCGGACGCCGGAGTCGGCGGCGTTGCGGCGGATGAGGGTGATCTGCCGGTCGGTGGCCTCGCGTTGCTCGCGCAGCTTGGTCAGCGCGTCGGAGGCGCGGGGGTCGGCCAGGTAGACGAGGGACTGGCGGCGTTCCTTCTGGATGACACGGACGGTGTCCTCCAGCGGGTAGCCGACCTTGTCGACGATGTAGCCGACGTCGAGGAGCTGGCGGGCCTCACGGCCGGTGAGGACCGTGGAGAAACCCCACAGTCCGGTGAGGGAGACGAGCGGCACCAGCAGCAACGCCACGATCTTCCTGCGGATGGACTTCCCGCGAAAGCGCATGGCCTCCCCCACCTCGGCCTCCGCGGCCACGGAGGTCACTCACGTCGTCACGCCCGGCGTCAACACGCGGCGTCAACCTTCAGTTTCAACAAACGGCGGCGCGAGCCTACTACTGCATCACAGCCATCTCGAAGACGCGTCCGGGCGATTTTCAGCCTGCCGAGTGAGTGTTGATCATGAGATGTCCCGGTATTCGGGGAGTTGGGTTCCGGCAGTGTGGCGTAGGACACCTGACAGGACGCCACATTCCCGGCCCGAACAGATGGCTGGAATTGCCCGTTCCGGTCTTCGGGTCGGCAAGTTGAAGGGGACCCCGGCGAAACCTTTACCCTCCCGCGTACGTCATTCTGTACGGGGTGGGTTGTGTCCGCGTAAAGCGGCTCAAGACGGGCAGCCACCCTGAAGACGTCGGTGGTGGGGAGTGACAGCGCTATGGAACACGAGGCGCGGCCGGTTCGGCAGCTGTGGGTGGAGGACAAGAGGGGGCGCGGGCGGATGCCCGACCCCGTGCGGACGGCCGCCGTCCGCGCGGTGATGCTGACCTCGGTGACGCTGATCCAGGCGATGGTGGCCTTCTTCTGTTCGGTCACCGGATCCTGGCTCGCCTTCCCGGTCACGGTCACCACGGTGATCAGCACCGTGGCGGCGACCTGGAGCGTGCTCGACGTGTGGATCACACGTCAGGTGTGGCGCCAGCGCAACGGGGTCGTGTCGGAGCCGAGCAGCACGGCACGGCAGCGGCGCGGCGAGCAGCCGGCGGAACGGCTGTCCGAAGCGGCCTGACATACGGACATACGGACGTACGGACGCGAATGCCGAGTGGCCCGGCCCCCGTGGGGGTCGGGCCACTCGGCATTCGCGCGCTCGGCTCGGTGCTCGCCGGCCCGCGCGCCCGGCTACCCCGCCGTGGCGGGCGCCGGAGCGTCGGGCGTGCGGCGGAACATGCGGGTCGCGGTGATCTCGCCGTGGATCGCCTCGCCCTCCGCGCTCGGCTGCGGCAGCCCGGGGCGCAGGTGCTCCTCCACGCTGATGTACTTCAGGCCCGCGCGCAGGTCCGCGTCGTTGCGCAGCCGGATGACCAGCGGGAACTCGGCGAGCGCGGTCGTGTCGAACAGACCGGTCGTGTACAGCAGCTGGACGCCCAGCGCGTCCGACACGGCCCGCTGGAGCTCCAGCAGGTACGTGGCGTTGGCGCGGCCGATCGGGTTGTCGAGGAAGAGCGTGCCCGCGTGGCGGTGCTTGTCGCGGCCCCGGTCGTTGGAGCGCAGCGCGGCCATCGTGCAGTACAGGGCGATGGCGGCGGTGAGCAGCTGACCGCCGGAGAACACGTCTCCCATCTGGCCGACGGGGACGCGCTCGGCCCGCAGCACCGCGTCCGGCTTGAGGATCTCGACCGCGATGCCGCGCGGTTCGAGGGCGGCGTGGACACCGCGCAGCAGCAGCGACATGCCGTCCCGGCGCAGGTCCGAGTTCTTGCGGACGGCGGCGCGGGTCGCCTCGTCGACGACCTCGCCGAGGCGCTCGGTGAGCGTGGCCTGGTCGGGCTCCTCGAAGCGGATCCGCAGGAACTCCTGGCCGGACCACTCCCCCAGCCCCTCGGGCAGGCGGGAGAGCCGCTGGGCCGAACGCAGGGTGGTCAGCGAGGACTCGACGAGGCCGCGCAGCCGGTCCACGATCGAGTCGCGGTTGCGCTCCAGCTGCTCCAGCTCGTCGGTCAGCACCCGAAGCCGGGGCGCGAACGCCTCGGCCCACTTCGCGGCGTGCTCCGGCAGCGCGGCGGCGGGCAGTTCGCGGATCTGCTGCCGGGCCGGGGTGCGCACCTGCTCGAAGCGGGTCGCGTTGGCATGCCGTACGAGGATGTCACCGGCCTCGCGGACGGCCGCGTCGGCGGCCGACAGGTCGGCGACGCAGCCGCGCAGCGAACGGCGGGCCTCCGCCGCCGAGTCGCGGGCCTCGGCCAGCGGACCCGGGTACGCCTCGGACTCCTCCTGCTCCTCCTCCGCGTGGTCGCGCAGCAGGTCGCGCAGGAGCGCGGCGGTCTCGTCGAAGCCGCCGGTCGCGTCCTCGGCGGCCCGGTGGGCCTGGAGCAGACCGGTGTGGGCGGCGCGGGCCGCCTCCAGGGCGTCGGTGCGGGCGGCCAGTTCGGTGGTGGCGGTGCGCAGCAGGCCCTGGGCGTGCTCCGCGTCGGCCGGGATCAGCTCCTCGGGCAGCCCGGTGTGCGCCTCGCCGTCCTCGGGGGCGAGGCGCTCGGACTCGCCGCGGAGCCGGCCCAGCTTCTCGCTCGCCTCGGAGGCACGGGTCTCCAGCTTCTGCACCAGGGCCTCGGCGCGGGCGGCGGCGGCCTGGCGGGACGGGCCGTCGGCGCCGTCGGTGGACTCCAGGAGCTGTTCGGCGCGGGTGCGGACCTTGTTGGTGAGGCGGTCGAGCTCGGCGAGGGCGGCGGACTCGTCGCTCTCGGCACGGGCCTGTTCGGCGCGCAGGTCGGCGCCGACGCCGACCTTCTCGTACACCTGGGAGGCGGCCCGGTACGCCTCGCGGAGGGTGGGGAGCGCGACGCGGGGCGCGTCGGCGTCCGCCTCCGGGACGATCTCCGGGGCGCCGGCGATCTCGGCGCGCTCGGCGCGCAGGGCGCGGGCGGTGCGGTGGGCGTCGTCGGCGGTGCGCTGGGCGGCGCGCCGGTCCTCGTCGGCGGCGCGGGCGCGCTCCAGGCAGGTCTGGGCGCGGGCCTCGGACTCGGTGGCGTCGTCGGCGAGTTCGCGCAGCTTGACCTGCCAGGCGGAGCGCTCGCGCAGCCGGTAGGCGAGGCCCGCGAGGGCGTCGGCGGCACGGCGGGCGCGCTGGGCGGCCTCCTGGCGCTCGTCGCGGACCCGGGCGGCGTCGGCGGCGGCCTCGTCGGCCTCCGCGCGGACCGTACGGGCCTCGGTGAGGACGCCGGCCGCGGTCTCGGCGGCGGTGCGCGCGGACGCGGCGACGGCCGCCAGCTCGGCGAGCATGCCGGGCGGGCAGTCGGCCCGCCAGGAGCCGATCCGGGCGGCCAGGGAGCGGTCGCCGGTGAGGCGGGCGGCCAGCGAGCGGATCTCCTCGTCGCGGGCGGTGGCGCGGCTGCGCAGCGCCTGTCGCTCCTCGTCGGCGGCGTGCTCGTCGTGCATGGCCGGGTTCGGCGGCACGAGGAAGACGTCCGTGTCCTGACCGGACGCGGGCGCCGGTACGGGGGCGAGCAGGGCGGCGGCGGTGCCGACGGCGACGGTGGAGCGGGGCAGCAGGGCGGCGCCGCTCAGGACCTCACGGGCGCGGCCGTACGAGACGGGGTCGGTGATCACGACGCCGTCGACGAGCTCGGGGCGGGCGGCGAGCACGGCGGCGTGGTCGGCCGGGTCGACGGCCTGGGCGAGGTAGCGCCAGCCGGGCAGGGCCGGGATGCCGTGCTCGCCGAGGAACTCGACGGTGGCGAGGACGTCGGGTCCGGGCGGCAGCAGGCCGCCGTCGCCGAGGGCACCGAGGATCCGGTTGTCGTCGGCCGCGGCGGTGCGCAGGTCGAAGAGCTGGCGTTCGGCGGAGCCGATGGACCGGTCGAGCAGGGCGCGCAGTTCGTCGGCGTTGCGGTCGAAGTCGGTGACGGTGAGCCCGCCGCCGTCGGGCGCCGCGCCGAGGCCGAAGGCGGCGCCGGGGACGGCTCCGGGAGTGTGCGCGTCGGGGCCGGGGGCGTCGCTCGCGCGCTGGCCGGGGAGCGGGGAGCCGGTGCTGTGGCCCGTGCCGGGGCCGGTTCCGGTGCCAGTGCCGGTGCCGGTGTTCTGGCCCGTGCTCGGCAGGGAGAGGAGTTCGGCCAGGCGCGGGTCGGCGGCCAGGGACTCGGCGGCGCGGCGCTCGGCGTCGTAGGCGTTCTCGGCGGCCTCGGCCGCGTCGGAGGCGCGGGCGGCGGCGAGTTCGGCACGGGACTCGGCGGCGGCGGTCTCGCGGGCGCGCTCCGAGGCCGAGCGGGCGGCGTCGCGGGCGACGTCCCAGGCGGCGACCGTGGTCTTCTCGGCGTCGCTCGCCGCGAGGGCGGCGCGGGCCGGGTCGGCGTCGGGCGCGGAGTCGTCGAGCCAGCCGGCCCGTACCGCCTCGGCGGTCTCCTGCTCGACCTCGGCGAGGCGCTGGCGCAGGTGGCCGGCCTCGCTGCGGGCGCGCTGGGCCTCGGTGGCGGCGGCGGTCGCGTCGCGGTGGGCGGTCTCGCCGGCCTCCTGGAGGGCGGCGGACCGCTCCTCCTCCTCGGCGGCCTGCCGCTCCCCCTCCCCGGCGGCCGAGGCGAGGGCGCGGACCAGGTCGGCGGCGGCCTTGGCGCGGGCGGCGAGCGCCGGGGCGGCGTCGCGCTCGGCCTCGCGGATGGCGGCGGCCACCCGGGTCGAGCGGTCGCTCGCGGCGCGGTGCCGGAGCACGTTCTCGGCGGCCTGCCAGGCGGAGTGCAGGGTGCGGGCGTCGGTGAGCTCGCGGCGCTGGGACGCGGCGCCCTTCTCGGCGGCGGTCAGGGCCAGCGAGGCGTGCCGGTACGCGAGTTCGGCGGCGATGAGGGCGCTGCGGCCCCGGGTGTCCTCGGCCTCGGAGACGGCGTGGGCGGCGGAGGTGACCTGCTGGGCGAGCTCGGCGACCCGGCCGCGTTCCTGGGCGGCGCGGGCGGAGAGCCGGCGGGCCAGGGCGCGGGTGCGGCGCTCGGCCCCGGCGTGCACGTCACGCGCGCGGGCGCGGGTGTCGGCGGCCTCCACGATGCGGGTGAGCAGGTCGACGGAGCCGGCCGTGAAGTCGCGTTCGGCGGTGAGCTCGGCGCGGCGGCCCAGCTTGTTGCCGAAGCCGCCGACGAGGTCGGCGAGGCCGTCGGTGTCGCGGGTGTCGGTGACGGCGCGGAGCAGGAGGTCGGTGAAGTCGGAGTCCTTCTTGACCGCGAAGAGGCCGGCGGCCTCACCCTCGTCCGCGTTCATCTCCCGCTGGTAGCGGAAGAGTTCGGGGTCGAGGCCGAGGTCGCCGAGGTGCTCGTTCCAGCGGTCGTGGATCTCCTCCCAGGAGACCTCCAGGTGCGGATACGCCTTGCCCGCCTCGGTGATCGCGTCGCGGAAGCCCTTCATGGTGCGACGGCGGCCGGACGCGCCGGAGGCGCCCTCGACGGGCGGGCGCACGGAGGTCGCCTCGGCGACCGGGAGGTTGTCCAGGCTGAGCCCGGGACCGGGGCGGAAGGAGTACCAGGCCTCGGCGAACTTGCGCGGGTCGTTGGAGACCTGGCGGCCCCGCCACTCGCTGGCCTTGCCGACGACGACCAGTTCGCCGGTGAGGGTGTGCTGCCACTCCAGGGCGACGTGGCCGCAGTCGTCCGCGAGGAGGAACTTGCGCAGCACGCCGGAGCTGGCGCCGCCGAGGGTGTTGCGGTGGCCGGGGAGCATGACCGAGAAGATCAGCTTGAGGAGGACGGACTTGCCGCCGCCGTTCTCCAGGAAGAGGACGCCCGCCGGGGCGGGGCGGCGCGGCGGGCCGACCGGCTCCTCCTCGAAGAACTCCGCCTGGGCGGGGGCGGGGTGCGGCACGGGCGCGCCGACTCCACGCAGGTCCAGGACGGTGTCGGCGTAACGCGCACCGGCCGGACCGATGGAGTAGAGGCGGACCCGGGACAGCTCGTACATGCGGCGGACTCTCGTGCTTCTCGTACGCGGGATGGGCGGTTACGTGCGGGGGGCGGTCACGCGGTGACGGTCACGCGGGGGTGGTCACGCGTGGAAGGGCAGGCCGGCGTCGGCGGCGAGCTCCAGGTCGTCGCCCTCGGGCGGCGGCAGGAGGGTCGCGGAACCGTCGCTGACGGGGACGACGCCGAGGTCGAGGAGCTCGGCCATGGCGGCGCTGCCGGCCATGTCGCGGACCTGGAGCTGGTAGCGGGCGGTAGTGCGGTAGGAGCCGCCGGACTCGTCGCCGGTCCGCTGGAGGAAGCCGGAGTCGGTGAGGAAGGCGACGGCCTTGCCGACGATGCCGGTGGTGGAGCCGGCCAGGCGGCGGGCGTCCTTGGTGGCGCCGGTGGCGCTGCGGCGGGCGTAGATCCGCCAGGCGGCCTCCAGGCCGGGGGCGTCGGATGCGGGGTCGGTGTTCTCGCCGTCCTGCTCGGCGCGCTCTTCGAGGCGGCGGCAGGCCTGACGGACGAAGGCGTCGACGCCGTTGACGGTGAGGCGGCCGATGTAGCCGTCGTCGGCGAGGTCCTCCGGGCGGGGGAAGGCCATGGTCGCGACGGCGAGGTGCGCGAGACCGTGCAGGAAGCGGTCGGCGGAGTCCGTGGAGGCGCGGCGGGCGTAGTCGCCCATGCGGACGGCGAAGACGGAGTCCTCGCCCGCGGTGACGGCCATCCCCGCGCGCGGGGAGACCTCCAGGACGACCAGGCCGAGGCCGGTGGCGACGGCGTCCGCGAGGCGCGCGAAGGCGGGGTTCTCGCGGTAGCGGCGCAGCAGCTCGGCGTACTCGGCGTCACGCGCCGGCAGCAGCTTGGGCTGCAGGCCGAACGAGACCAGCCGGGCCGCGTCGGCGGCGTCGGCGGGCGTGACGGCCGAGGACACGGTGGCGTTCTGCGGGGCCTCCGGCTCGCTCCACGCGTCGGTGTGCTCGACGTGGTGTTCGCTCACGGCTGGGGCTCCTCGGTACGGCGGGGGTGCGGTGGGGCGGGGCGCCCGGAGGGGGCGGGGTGCCCGGACGGGGCGGGGTGCCCGGACGGGGCGGGGACGACTGCGGGGACGGCCCGCTCCGGCGGGGTCTGGTCGGGTGCCGGGGTGGGGACGATCACCGGGACAGCCCGCTCCAGCGGGGTCTGGTCCGGTGCCGGGGCGGGGACGACCACCGGGACAGCCCGCTCCAGCGGGGTCTGGTCCGGTGCCGGGGCGGGGACGACCACCGGGACAGCCCGCTCAGACGGGGTCTGGTCCGGTGCCGGGGTGGGCGCGGGCAGGGGCAGGCGTACGGGCTTGACGGCGACGGGCGCGGGCGTCGGCGCCGGGCTGGGCGCGGTCGGCTTCGCCGTGTCGGCCGGGGGCACGGGACCGCCCTGCGCCGCGGGGTCGGCCTCGGTCGCGGGAGTGGCGTCCGGCCGGTGCTTGCGCGGCAGCGGTACGGCGCGCACGAAGGGACGGCGCACGGGCGCGGGCCCCGCCCCGGCCGGGACGGAGCGCACGCGGGGGCCGTCCGCCGGCACGTCACCGAGCGGCCGGCCGGCACCGGGCCGGGCCAGGGGCACGGCGGCGACGCGGGGGCCGGGGGCGCGCTCGGCGGCGGGGGCCGCCGTAACGGCGGCACCTTCGGCGCCGCGGGCACCGGCCATGTCAGATCCGGGGGTCCTGTCCGGCTCCGGGCCGAGGGGCGTAGCCACCTCCGGGCCGAGGACGCCAGCCGTATCCCCACCGAAGGTCGCAGCCGTCTCCAGGCCGAGGATGTCGGCCGTATCCCCGCCGAAGGTCGCAGCCCCCTCCGGCCCCTCGGGCGTGCCGGGCGTGGTCACGTCGCCTCCGTGCGGTCGGCGGCCATGCCTGCGGCGTCGAGGAGGGCGGTGCCGACGATGAGGTCGGCGCCGCCGAACTCGGGGTCGTCGAGGGTGGTGCCGTCGTCGACGGCGAACAGGAGGCGCTCCTCGCCCTGGCGGTAGGCGGTGCCGACCGGGGGGCTCGCCGCGTGGACGGCGAGGAGGGCGACCAGGTAGGGCAGGTCGGGGTCGCGGCGCCGGGCGTCGGCGAGCAGGCCGGAGAGGCGGCGCGGGGCGTCGTGCTCCAGGTCGAGGAGGTCCATGGCGCTCGCCAGCTGCTCCTCGCTGAAGCGGCTGTCGTCCGGGGTGGCGATCAGGTCCGGCTCGGGCATCTCCGCGCCGAGGTGCTGGCGCTCCACGGGCGGGGTGAGGAGCAGGTCGACGAGGTCGGCGACGCGGACGGAGACGGGGGTGCGCAGGCCGGTGCCGTGGGCGAAGAAGGCGTCGGTGACGCGGGTGGCCTGCTCGACGGGGAGCGGGAGCAGCGGGGCGATCAGCTGCCCGTACAGGTCGAGGCCCGTGTAGGCGGTGGGCGCGGCGAAGGCCTGGCGGTCCTGCTCGGCGCGGAAGAGCGGGCCGGCCTCCAGGAGGCGGGACTGGAGCTGGGTGTGGCGCCGGATGCAGTCCTTGACGATGTCGACGAGCTCGGCGGCGCGGCGCTTGTGCTCCTGGTCCTCGGCCTCGTCGCGGGCCTTGCGGATGTTGGTGAGGATCGCGTTCTCGTGGCGGTAGCGGTCCGCGACGTGGTCGAGCGCTTCGGCGATCATGTCGGGCACGGCGTTGAGCCAGTCGACCGCGCGGACGTTGCGCCGGGTGGCCTCCAGGGTCCTGCGGAGGGTCTCGGCGTACTGCACGGTCCGGTAGCGGGCCTGCTCGGCGGCGAGCTGGGCGTCGGCGAGGCGGCCCCGGCTGATGAGGACCTCCAGCTTCACCTCGGCGGCGATCTGGGCGCTGGTGACGTCGGTGTCGAGGGCGCCGACGAGCACGTTGACGGCCTCGTCGGTGGTGCGCAGGCAGACGCCGCCGCCGTAGCCGGGGACCTCTTCGACCAGCTTGAAGTCGTAGTCGCGGCGGGTGTAGACGCCGTCGGCGCCGAAGGTGCCGTACACGGCGCGGAAGCCGCGGTCGACGCTGCCGACGTTGATCAGGTTCTCCAGGACCCAGCGGGCCACCCGCTCGTGCTCGGCGGTGGGGCGCTCGGGTGCCTGCGCGGCGACGCGGGGCAGCAGCCGGGCGACGACCTGGTCGTGGTCGGCTCCGGTGTCGAAGTCCATGTTGAGGGTGACCAGGTCGATCGCGGAGAGCGCGACCTCGGCCATCGCGTACACCGAGTACTCGCCGGCCAGGTTCGCCTTGCGCACGTCCAGGTCGTGCAGCGGGGCCGTGCACGCGAGCGCGCGGAGCCGCCGCGCGAGCCCTTCGTCGGCGGCCGGGCCCTGCGCGGGGCGCGGCCCCGCGCTGAGCTGGGGCGGAGCGAGGTCCGTCGAGGCAGGCGAAGTCACGGTGCACAGAGTAGGTCCTCGCACAGACAACGGTCGAAACGACGCTTATACGACCCGGCGCGACCGGGGCCCTCGGGGCCCGCTCAGAGCTCCGGGTCGTCGACCGCCTTCGCGTACACGTCGGTGATCCGGGTGCGCGAGTCGTCGAGGTAGCCGGCGAGGAGCTGTTCGGCCCGGTCGCGTTCGCCGGACCGCAGGGCGTCCAGAATCTCCCGGTTTCGCAGGAGATACGGCTCGTGGAGTCCGCGCGGGTCGTCCACGACGTGGAAGGCGAGGCGGAGTTCGGCGAGGACGCCGCGCATGAGCTCGTCGGTGCGGGCGCTGCCGGCGAGGGCGACGAGTTCGCGGTGGAAGTGGATGTTGGCCGTGGAGACGCCCTTCCAGTCCCCGGTGCGGGCGGCGTGCTCGCCCTCGGCGACGGCGGCGGTGAGGCCGTCGACGGCGAACGGGGGTTCTCCCAGGGCGTGGACGACGGCGCACTCGACGAGCCGGCGGGTGCGGTAGATGTCGGCGACGTCGTCGACGGCGAGGACCCGGACGAAGACGCCGCGGTTGAGCCGGTGGACGAGCAGCCGCTCGTGGGTGAGCAGCCGGAACGCCTCGCGCAGTGTGTTGCGGGACACACCGAGGGCGCCGCCGATGCTGTCCTCGGAGAGGCGGGTGCCGGGCGGGAAGAAGCCTTCGGCGATCCGGGTGCGCAGGATGTCGGCGACCCGCTCCGCCGTGCTCGTGCGTCCCAGGAGGGCGCGGTCGTCCGCCAGGTCGCCGATCGTGTCCATCGTTCTCCGTTCCCTCCGTCGTTCGCGGCCGAGTCAATCGCAGGTCCGGCTCCGGAGACAAGGACGCCAAGGGGCGGGAGGGGGAGGGAGGGGACGGCAGGGGTCGGGAGGGGACGGCAGGCTCTCGCGTCGGGACTCTTGTCGGATCGTTGAACGATCCCTACATTGAACGACACCGCACGGTACGTCAGCACGGTTCGTCCGCACGTCTCTCCCGCACTCTCCTCCCTTTCTGCGAGGTGCAGATGAGCACGACCCAGACCCGTCAGACCACCCGGGGCGAACGCCCCTACGACACCGGCGCCTTCGCCTGGCTGCGCGCCCTCGGACCGCGCGGCAGGCGCGCGTTCGGCGGCGCCTTCGGCGGCTACGCCCTCGATTCGTACGACTTCTTCACCCTGCCCCTGTCGATGGTGGCGATCGCCGCCACCTTCGGTCTGGACAAGGGTCAGACCGGTCTCCTCACCACGGTCACGCTCGTGGTCTCCGCCGTCGGCGGCGCGCTGGCCGGCGTCCTGGCCGACCGGGTCGGCCGGGTGAAGGCGCTCCTCGTCACCGTGATCACGTTCGCGCTCTTCACCGTCCTGTGCGGCTTCGCGCCCAACTACGAGACCCTGATGGTCTTCCGCGCCCTCCAGGGGCTCGGTTTCGGCGGCGAGTGGGCGGTCGGCGCCATCCTGGTCGCCGAGTACGCCGACGCGCGGCACCGCGGGCGCACCCTCGGCGGCGTCCAGAGCGCGTGGGCGGCGGGCTGGGCGCTCGCCGTGATCGTCTACACGCTGGTCTTCCGGTTCGTCGACCCCGACACCGCCTGGCGCGTCATGTTCTGGACCGGTGCGCTGCCCGCCCTCCTCGTCGTCTACGTACGGCGGAACGTCGAGGACGCGCCACAGGCGGCCGAGGCGCGCCGCGCGAGCGCCGACCGCGGCTCCTTCACCGCCGTCTTCAAGCGCCCGCTGCTCCGCACCACGCTGTTCGCCGTGCTCCTGTCGACGGGCGTCCAGGGCGGCTACTACACGCTCGCCACCTGGGTGCCGACCTTCCTGAAGACCGAGCGCGGGCTCACCGTCGTCGGCACCGGCGGCTATCTCGCCTTCCTCATCTCGGGGGCCTTCACCGGCTATCTGACCGGCGGGTACCTCACGGACCGGCTCGGCCGGAAGCGGAACATCGCGCTCTTCGCGGTGCTGTCCGCGCTGTCCGTCCTCGCCTACACGCGCATCCCGGACGGGGCGAACACGCTCCTCCTGGTGCTCGGTTTCCCGCTCGGCTTCTGCATGTCGGCCATCTTCAGCGGCTTCGGGTCCTTCCTCGCCGAGCTGTACCCGACCGCCGTGCGCGGCACGGGACAGGGCTTCACGTACAACACCGGGCGCGCGGTCGGCGCGGTGTTCCCGGCCCTGGTCGGGTTCCTCGCCGAGAGCTGGGGCGTGGGCGGGGCGCTCGTCTTCGGCGCGGTGGGCTACGGCCTGGCCCTGCTGGCCCTGCTCGGACTGCCGGAGACCCGGGGGAGGGAGCTCGTATGACCCGCGAAGCCGTCGCCGATCCCCGCACCGCCCGCGCGCGGGCCCGCGGCGGGGCCACCGGTCCCACGGCCGGCTGGGCGCCGGGCCACGCGCAGGCCAACCTCATCGCGGTGCCCGCGGACTGGGCGTACGACGTCCTGCTGTTCCGCACCCGCAATCCGCGGCCCTGCCCGGTCCTGGACGTCACCGACCCCGGCTCCTGGCGCACCGCGCTCGCCCCGGACGCCGATCTGCGCACGCGGGCGATCCGGCCGGGCTCGGCATCCGGGACCTGTCCCGGCCCGACTTCGGGGATCCGGTGGTCGCCGAGCCGGGGGACGTGCCGGTGTTCTGGGGCCTGCGGGGTCACCCCGCAGGCGGCGGTGGCGGCCTCCCGTCCGCCGTTCGCGATCACCCACGCGCCGGGCCGGATGCTCGTGACCGACGTACGGGACGCGGAGTACCGCGTCGGGGCCTGACGGGGGGGGACGCGCTCGTTCCCCCTGCTCTTCTGCGCACGAAAGGAAGGAAACCCACCATGACCCGGGTCTCGATCGATCTCAACGCCGACCTCGGCGAGGGCTTCGGCCGCTGGACGCTGACCGACGACGAGCAGCTGCTCTCGGTGGTCACCAGCGCCAATGTCGCCTGCGGCTTCCACGCCGGGGACGCGGCGACGATGCGGCGCGTCTGCGAGCTGGCGGCGGCCCGCGGGGTACGGATCGGGGCCCAGGTCTCCTACCGGGACCTGGCGGGCTTCGGCCGGCGCTCGATGGACGTGCCGGCGGCGGAGCTGGCGGCCGAGGTCGCCTACCAGATCGGCGCCCTGGAGGTGTTCGCGCGGGCGGCCGGCTCCCGCGTGGCGTACGTCAAGCCGCACGGCGCGCTCTACAACCGGGTGGTCCGCGACGAGGAGCAGGCGGCGGCGGTCGTCGAGGGGGTCCGGCTCGCCTCGGCGGAGCTGCCGGTGCTCGGGCTGCCCGGCTCCCGGCTGCACGAGGCCGCGGAGCGGGCCGGGCTGTCCGTCGTGGGCGAGGCCTTCGGCGACCGCGCGTACCGGGCGGACGGCACCCTGCTGCCGCGGGGGCAGGAGGGTGCCGTGGTGACCGATCCGGGCGAGGTCGTCGAACGGGCGGTGTCCATGGCCCGGTTCGGGGTGGTCGCCGCGCACTGCGGGCAGCCGGTCGCCGTCCGGGCGCGCTCGCTGTGCCTGCACGGCGACACGCCTGGCGCGGTCGGACTCGCCCGGCTGGTGCGTGCCCGCCTGGAGTCCTCGGGCGTCCGGGTGGAGGCTTTCGCGTGAGGGCGCGCAAGGTGTACCGGGTGGGCGACCGGGGGCTGCTCATCGAGCTGGTGAGCGGGGAGGCGACCGAGGCGTTCCACGCCGAGCTGCTGCGGCGGCGGGAGGCGGGCGCGCTGCCGTCGGTACGGGAGATCGTGCCGACGGCGCGGACCGTGCTCCTCGAAGGGGTGGCGGCGCCGGACCGGCTCGCGGCCGAGCTGCGCTCCTGGGACGTGCCCGCGCGGTGCGCGCCCGAGGGGGCGGCCGTGACGGTGCCGGTGCGGTACGACGGGCCGGACCTGGCCGAGGTCGCCGCCCTGTGGGGGGTGTCGGTAGAGGCGGCCGTGCGGATCCACACGGAGACCGTGTTCCGGGTCGCGTTCTGCGGCTTCGCGCCGGGCTTCGCCTATCTGACGGGGCTCGGGCCGCGGCACGAGGTGCCGCGGCGGGCCACGCCGCGGACCGCCGTCCCGGCCGGTTCGGTGGCGCTGGCGGGGCCCTACACGGGCGTGTACCCGCGCTCCTCGCCGGGCGGCTGGCAGCTGGTCGGCACCACCGACGCGGTGCTGTGGGACACCGAGCGCGAGCCGGCGGCGCTGCTCTCCCCCGGTGCCCGGGTGCGGTTCACGGTGGCGGGCCGATGAGCGATCGTGCCGTGGCCGTCGTACGGGCCGGGGCGCTGACGACCGTGCAGGACCTGGGCAGGACGGGGTACGCGCATCTGGGCGTGCCGCGGTCGGGGGCGCTCGACCCGGGCGCGGTGCGGCTGGTCAACCGGCTGCTCGGCAACGAGGAGGGCGCGGCCGTCCTGGAGACCACGGTCACCGGCTGCGCGGTGCGCCCGAGGGGCGCGGTGACGGTGGCGGTCGGCGGGGCGCCGTGCCCGGTGTCCGTGGACGGCCGGCCCGTCGCCTGGGGCACGGGCGTACGGGTCGGCCCCGGGCAGCTCCTCGACGTGGGCCCCGCCGTGCGCGGGCTGCGCTCGTACGTGGGGTTCGGCGGCGGTGTCGCCGTCGACCCGGTGCTCGGCAGCCGCTCCACCGACCTGCTGTCCGGGCTCGGCCCGGCGCCGCTGTCGGACGGGGAGGTGCTGCCGCTGGGGGCGGTCCCGGCCGTACGGGGGTCGGTCGACGCTCCGCCCTGGCCGGGCCCGCCGGACGAACTGGTCCTGCGGGTCCGGCTGGGTCCGCGCGACGACTGGTTCACGCCCGGTGCGCTGCGGACCCTCGCGAGGGGCGGGTGGCGGGTGTCCTCGGCGAGCAACCGGATCGGGCTGCGCACGGAGGGGCCGTCCCTGGAGCGGGCGGTCGTTCGGGAGCTGCCCAGCGAGGGCATGTCCCTGGGCGCGGTGCAGGTGCCGCCGGACGGGCGTCCGGTGGTGTTCCTGGCCGATCATCCGACGACGGGCGGCTATCCGGTGGTGGGGGTGGTCCGGGAGGCGGATCTGCCGGCCGCGGCGCAGGCCGCGCCGGGGACGGTGGTGCGTTTCGTCCCGTATCGCTGAAAACCCTGTTCACAGGGGCGGCGGGCCGTAGCCGCCGCCTCCGGGGGTGCGGACGACGAGGACGTCGCCAGGGCCGACCTCGGTGGTGTCGACGCCGTCGAGGCGGTCGACGGTGCCGTCGGCGCGTTCGACGGAGTCGGCGCCGAGGGCGCCCGGTTCGCCGCCGGCCATGCCGTAGGGCGGGACGTGCCGGTGCCCGGCGAGCAGGGCGACCGTCATGGGTTCCAGGAATCGGATGCGGCGCTCGACGCCGTCGCCGCCGGGCCACCGGCCCCGGCCGCCGCTGCCGTCGCGGACGGCGAAGGCGTCGACCCGGACGGGCAGGCGCCACTCCAGGATCTCGGGGTCGGTGAGCCGGGAGTTGGTCATGTGGGTCTGTACGGCGTCGGCCCCGGCGAAGCCGTCACCGGCGCCGGAGCCGCTGGCGACGGTCTCGTAGTACTGCACGTGGTCGTTGCCGAAGGTGACGTTGTTCATGGTGCCGGAGCCCTCCGCCTGCACGCCGAGGGCCGCGTACAGGGCGCCGGTGACGGCCTGGGAGGTCTCGACATTGCCGGCAACGGTGGCGGCGGGGTGGACGGGGGCCAGCATGGAGCCGGGCGGGACGCGGACGTCGAGCGGTTCCAGGCAGCCGCTGTTGAGCGGGATGTCCTCGTCGACGAGGGTGCGGAAGACGTAGAGGACGGCCGCCATGACCACGGAGGTGGGGGCGTTGGCGTTGCCGGGCAGCTGGGGCGAGGTGCCGGTGAAGTCGATGACGGCACCGCGCCGTTCGCGGTCGACGCGGACGGCGACCTGGACGACGGCGCCGGAGTCGGTCTCGTAGCGGCAGCTCCCGTCGCGGAGCCGGGCGACGATCCGGCGGACGGACTCCTCGGCGTTGGCGCGCACGTGCCGCATGTACGCGTGGACGACGTCGAGGCCGAACTCGGCGACGGTCCGGCGGAGTTCCTCGATGCCCTTCTCGTTGGCGGCGATCTGGGCCCGCAGGTCGGCGAGGTTGGTGTCGGGGTCGCGCGAGGGGTGGCGGGCGCCGGTGAGCAGGGCCCTGGTCTCGGCCTCACGCAGTCTCCCGTCGCGCACGAGCAGCCAGTTGTCGAAGAGGACGCCCTCCTCGTCGACGGTGCGGCTGAAGGCGGGCATGGAGCCGGGGGTGATGCCGCCGATCTCGGCGTGGTGGCCGCGGGAGGCGACGAGGAAGCGCAGGGCGCCGCCGGTGTCGTCGAAGACGGGCGTGACGACGGTGACGTCGGGCAGGTGGGTGCCGCCGTGGTACGGGTCGTTGATCGCGTACACGTCTCCGGGGCGCAGGGAGTCCCGGTTGCGGCGCAGGACCTCCTTGATGGACTCGCCCATGGAGCCGAGGTGGACCGGGATGTGGGGGGCGTTGGCGATGAGGTTGCCCTCGGGGTCGAAGAGGGCGCAGGAGAAGTCGAGCCGTTCCTTGATGTTGACGGAGTGGGCGGTGTTCTCCAGGCGCACGCCCATCTGCTCGGCGATCGCCATGAAGTGGTTGTTGAACACCTCCAGGAGGACGGGGTCGACGTCGGTGCCGGCGGCCACGCGTGCGGGGCGCGGGGTGACGCGGTGCAGGAGGAGGTGTCCGCCGTCGGCGGCGGTGGCGCGCCAGCCGGTGTCGACGACGGTGGTGGCGTCGGCCTCGGCGAGGATCGCGGGGCCGGTGACGGTGTCTCCGGGGCGCAGGTCCTCGCGGCGGTGCAGCGGGGTGGCGACGGGCGCGCCCGCGCTGTGGGTGGTGACCGTGGCGCGCGGGGTGAGCGGCCCGTGCCGGGCTCCTTCGGGGAGGACGACCGGTCCGTGGGGTCCGGCGGCGCCGACGGCCTCCACGGAGACGGCCTCGACGACGAGCGGCTTGTCCATGGTGAAGGCGTAGCGCGAGCGGTGGACGGCTGTGAACTCGGTTTTCATCGATTCCGCGGTGGCGAGGGGTACCTGGAGGGCGGCGTCGGTGCCGGCGTACCGCAGCAGGACGCGCGTGCGGGTGGTGATCGCGTCGTCGGGGAGTCCGTCGGCGCGGAGTTCGGCGCGGGTGCGGTCGGCGAGGGCGGTGCTGAGTTCGGTGAGGCGTTCGGGCGTGCCGGGGGCGTCGAGTGCGGCCTCGACGGACTGCTCGCGCATGGCGGAGGCGTCGGCGAGGCCGATGCCGTACGCGGACAGGACGCCGGCCAGTGGCGGTACGAGGACGGTGTCGATGCCGAGGGCGTCGGCGACGGCGCAGGCGTGCTGGCCGCCGGCGCCGCCGAAGCAGGTGAGGGCGTAGCGGGTGACGTCGTGGCCGCGTTGGACGGAGATCTTCTTGACGGCGTCGGCCATGGCGAGGACGGCGATCTCCAGGAAGCCCGCGGCGACCTCCTCGGGGGTGCGGTCGCCGCCGACCTCGGCGGCGAGGGCCGTGAACCGTTCACGTACGACGTGGGCGTCGAGCGGTTCGTCGCCGTTCTCGCCGAACACGGCCGGGAAGTGGTCGGGCTGGATGCGGCCCAGCATGACGTTGGCGTCGGTCACGGTCAGCGGGCCGCCGCGCCGGTAGCAGGCGGGTCCGGGGACCGCGCCCGCCGAGTCGGGTCCGACGCGGTAGCGGCGTCCGTCGTAGTGGAGGACGGAGCCGCCGCCGGCGGCGACGGTGTGGATGCTCATCATCGGGGCGCGCATACGGACGCCGGCGACCTGGGTGCCGAGTTCGCGCTCGAACTCGCCCGCGTAGTGGGACACGTCGGTGGAGGTGCCGCCCATGTCGAAGCCGATGACCCGGTCGAGTCCGGCCCGCGCCGAGGTGCGGGCCATGCCGACGACGCCGCCGGCCGGGCCGGACAGGACGGCGTCCTTGCCACGGAAGTGGGCGGCCTCGCGCAGACCTCCGTTGGACTGCATGAACATCAGGCGGATCCCGGAGAGTTCGGTGGCGACCTCGTCGACGTACCGGCGCAGGATCGGCGAGAGGTAGGCGTCGACGACGGTGGTGTCGCCCCGGGGAACGAGCTTGATGAGGGGACTGACCTCGTGGGAGCAGCTGACCTGGGTGAATCCGGCGGCGCGGGCGAGGGCGGCGACGCGGGTCTCGTGCTCGGGGTGGCGGTAGCCGTGGACGAGGACGACGGCGGCGGAGCGCAGTCCGGCGCCGTGGGCGGCGGCGAGCTCCGCGCGGACGGCGTCCTCGTCGAGCGGGCGGACGACCTCGCCGCGGGCGTCGACCCGTTCGGGGACCTCGACGACCCGGGTGTAGACCGCCTCGGGGAGCACGATGTGCCGGTCGAAGAGGCGGGGGCGGTTCTGGTAGGCGATGCGGAGGGCGTCGCGGAAGCCGGCCGTGATCAGGAGGACGGTGGGTTCGCCGCGCCGTTCCAGGAGGGCGTTGGTGGCGACCGTGGTGCCCATCTTGACGACGTCGATCCGGTCGGCGGGGACGGGTTCCCCGGGGCGGAGGCCGAGGAGGAGCCGGATGCCGGCGACGGCGGCGTCCTGGGTGCGGGCCGGGTCGTGGGAGAGCAGCTTGCGGGTGACGATCCGGCCGTCCGGGCGCCGGCCCACGACATCGGTGAAGGTGCCGCCCCGGTCGATCCAGAACTCCCAGCGTCCTGTCATGACCTCATTGTGGCGGGGCGGCGGCTCCGAGGGCGTCCGACGCCGTCGGACGCGCGCCGGACCCGGCGGGCGCCAGGGCGGCCGCGAGGGCGTGTTCGGCGCGCGCGTCGAGCCGGGCGCGGGTCCCGGTGGCGGTGTGGCGCAGTTCGGCGGCGGCGAGCAGGAGCAGCTGCGGCAGCAGGTCGTGGCAGCGGCGCAGGACCCAGGCCGTCCCGGCGGTGGCGAGCCAGAGCGCCGCGTCGGCACGGCCGGGCGGTGGCCGTTCCGGCTCGGGCGACGGGGGCGGGCCGTCGGCGAGTCCCCGGTCGCGCAGGAGCCCGTGGAAGGCGCCCGCGACGGCGCGGTGGCCGCGCTCCCCGGGGTGCAGCCGGTCGGCGCTCCACAGCGCCCGGTCCGCGGTCCAGACGGGTGCGTCCAGGTGCAGGTGGACGGCGTCGTAGCGGGCGGAGAGGGCGTGGACGACGCCGTTGACGGACCTCTGTCGGCGGGCCAGGGGGCCGGCGAGCGGCGCGGGCAGGCCGAGCATGAGCCCGGGGTCCGGCAGGCAGGCGGTGAGCAGGACGGCGCCGGCGGCGGTGAGCGCGGCGCAGACCCGGTCGAGGCGGCGGGCGAGGTCCCCGATGTCGAAGGTGCGGCGGAGGGTGTCGTTGACGCCCACGACGACGGAGGCGAGCTGCGGTTCCAGGGCGAGCGCCGCGGGCAATTGCCGCTCGGCGACCTCGCGGCTCTGCGCGCCGCTCTCCGCCAGGTTCGTGAACGTGGTCGTCCCGGCCTCGGCCCGCAGGCTCTCGGCAAGCAGCGCGGCCCAGCCCCGCCACCGTCCGTCGGCCCGGTCGCCGACGCCCTCGCTGAGGGAGTCCCCGAGGACGACGAAGCGGACCGGTCCCCGCGCGGGGACCGGTTGGGGGGCGGCGCCCGCGCGGGGCCCGGTTCCGGGGCCTTCGAGCGCCGCGGCGTCGGCGCCCGCGAGCGTGGTCATCTCGGGGTCTCCAGCCGGGTGGCGGCATCGTGGGCGGCCAGGAAGGCGGCGGTCGCGCGGTCCCAGGAGAAGAGCTCGGCGCGGGCGCGGGCCGTCGCCCGCCGCGGCCCCTCGGGGAGGGCGAGGACGGTGCGCACCGCGCGGGCGAAGGCGGCGGGCTCGTCGGCGGCGCAGGCGCCCGCGTCGGCGACGACCTCGGGGAGGGCCGAGGAGGCGCTGCAGACGACGGGGGTGCCGCAGGCGAGGGCCTCCAGGGCGGACAGTCCGAAGGTCTCGGCGGGGCCGGGGGCCAGGCACACGTCCGCCGCTGCCTGGAGGTCGGCGAGGGCCTCGCGGTCGGCGACGTGACCGAGGAACCGCACCGGGAGGCGCAGCTCCCGGGCGCGGCGCTCCAGGGCGCCCCGCAGGGGCCCGTCGCCGGCGACGACGAGGAGGGCCCGCACCCCTTGGGCACGCAGTGCGGCGAGGGCGTCGAGGGCCGTGCCGGGACGCTTCTCGACGGAGAGCCGGGAGCACAGCACGAGCAGCACCCGCTCCCCTGCCGCGTACCGGGCCCGCAGGACGCCGCTGCGGCGACCGGGGCGGCAGCGGTCCAGGTCGACGCCGAGCGGGGCGCGGACGACGTTGCGGGCCCCGATCCGTACGAACTCCCGCTCGGCCCACTCGGTGGTGCACACGATCCGGGAGTAGGCCCAGGCGGTGCGGCGGTTGAGCCGGTCGGCGGCGCGGACGGCGGCCGGCTCGGGGACGCCCCAGGTGCGGAGCACGCCGTCGGCCGTCTCGTGGGAGACCATCACGGACGGCACCCTGGCCCGGCGGGCCCACTCCCCCGTCCAGCGCAGGGTGGTCCGGTCGGAGACCTCCAGGCGGTCGGGGGCGAGCCCGTCGAGGAGGCGGCGCAGGCGGCGCCGGTCGGCGAGCACCCGGTAGCCGCCGGTGCCGGGGAGCACGGGCCCCGGCAGGGTGATGACCCTGCCCTGGGCGGTGTCCTGGTCGCCCGCCACGTCGCCGGGGACGACGAGGACGGGTTCGTGTCCGGCGGCGCGGTAGCCGCGGCCCAGCTGGTCGAGCGCGGTGCGCAGGCCGCCGGAGGTGGGGGTGACGAAGTTGGCGAGCCGCACGATCCGCATCCCGCGGGTGCCCCGTCCCGTCCCGCTCATGCCGCCACCGCCGTCCGCTCGCGCAGCACCTCCCGGTAGTGGCCGATCAGTTCGTCGCCGATCGCCTCCCAGGTGCGCAGCTCGACGGCGGCGCGCCCGGCTCTGCCGTAGACGGCGCGCAGGGCGGGGGCGGCGACGAGGGCGGCGACGGCCTCGCGCAGCGGGCCGGGGTCGTCGGGCGGCACCAGGAAGCCGGTGCGGCGGTGGTCGACGAGGTCGAGGGGGCCGCCCGCGGCGGGGGCGACGACCGGGACGCCGGAGGCCATGGCCTCCTGGACGGTCTGGCAGAAGGTCTCGTACGGGCCGGTGTGCGCGAACACGTCGAGCGAGGCGAAGATCCGGGCCAGGTCGGCGCCGGTGCGGCGGCCGAGGAAGACGGCGCCGGGGAGCGCGGCCCGCAGCGCCGGCTCGCTGGGCCCGTCGCCGACGACCACGACCCGGACGCCGGGGAGCGCGCAGACCCCGGCGAGGAGGTCGACGCGCTTCTCGGGGGCGAGGCGTCCGACGTAGCCGACGAGCGTCTCACCGCCGGGTGCGAGGGCGCGCCGCAGCGACTCGTCGCGGAGCTCGGGCCGGAAGCGCACGGTGTCGACCCCGCGCCGCCACAGCCGGATCCGGCCGATGCCGTGCGCCTCCAGGTCCCGGATGGCGGCGGTGGAGGGCGCCAGGGTGCGGTCGGCGGCGCCGTGCACCGCGCGGAGCCTGCGCCAGGCGGCGGACTCGCCCGCGCCCACGTAGGTGCGGGCGTATCCGGCGAGGTCGGTCTGGTAGACGGCGACGGCGGGCAGGCCGAGGCGGGCGGCGGCCGTCATGCCGCGCACGCCGAGGACGAAGGGGCCGGCCAGGTGCACGATCTCGGCCCGGTGCGCGGCGAGGGCGGCGGCGACCCGACGGCTGGGCAGGGCGACCCGTACCTGCGGATAGCCGGGCAGCGGCAGGGACGGCACGCGGACGACGGGGCAGGGCGCGTCGGCGTCCGGGCCGGTGGCCGCGAGGGCGCCGGGAAGGGCGGGGGCGACGACCAGGGGGGTGTGGCCGCGGCGGACGAGGTGGAGCGCGGTCTGCTGGGCGCAGTGCGCCACACCGTTGACGTCGGGCGGGAAGGACTCGGTGACGATGACGACACGCATACGGGTGTTGTCGTCGCGCTCGGCGTGTCCCCGTCAAAGTGGATCTGGACGGGCGGGGAACGTCCCATGAGCGTTTGCCCCGGGCGGCGCCCGGAGCGGCGGGGGTGGCCGTTTCGGCCACCCCCGGGGTGTTCGGCGCTCAGACCTGGAGGTCGAGGTCCGGCCCTATCCGGTTGCGTACGGCCGTCTGGACCTCGGCCTCCTCGGCGGGGTCGGCGGCGAGCCGGCGCAGGCGTTCGGCGACGCGTACGTCACCCGTCTCCGCGTGGAGCGCGGCGAGCTCGCGGGTGGTCTCCTCGCAGTCCCACAGGCATTCGACGGCGAAGCCGTTGGCGAAGGTGGGATCGGTGGCGGCCAGCGCGCGGGCGGTGCGGCCGCGCAGCTGGGAGGAGGCCGTCTCGCGGTAGATGTGGCGCAGCACGGGGGCCGCGCACCCGATGCCGAGGCGTCCGGCGCCGTCGACGAGGGGGTAGAGGGCGGCCGCGTCGGGTCCCTGGGCACGCACGGTCTCGCGGAGGGCGCCGAGGACGAGGGGGGAGTCCTGGGTGCCGCCGCGGAAGGCGAGCAGGCCGGCCGCGGCCGTGCCGAGCGCGTCGGGGCGGTGGATCCAGCCGCGGGCCCGGTCCACGGCGGCCTCGCCGCACATGCGGGCGAAGGCGGCGACGGCCGCGTCGGCGACGGTGCGGGAGCCTTCGCCGGCGGCGAGTTCGACGAGGTCGAGGACGGCGGGGTCCTGTGCCTCGGCGAGGTAGTGCAGCGCGGCGCAGCGGGCGCCGTCGGGGCCGCGGCGGGCTGTGGCGAGGATCAGCTCGCGGTCCTCGGGGGCGGCGACGGCGGCCAGGCAGCGGGCGGCGGGCCCGTGCAGTTCGGCGCCGCGCTCCAGGCCCTCCTGGGCCCAGTCGAGGACGGCCTGGACGCTCCAGCCGGGCCGGGGCCCGCTGGGGCGGAGCTGGCGCTGCCAGCGGTCGAAGGAGCCCTGTTCGCCGGCGGCCTTGATCCGGGCGCCCACGGCGGCGCGCGGGTCCTCGGCCCACAGCCGCCAGGGCCGCGGCTCGAAGGCGTCGCGGACGGTGGCGGCGAGCTCGGCCTCGCCCTCGGCGTCGGCCGGGAAGCGGGCGAGCACGGGCAGGGCGAGGGAGCGCAGGCCGGCGTCGTCGTCGCGGAGCGCGAGCTCGTCCAGGGCCCAGGCCCAGTTGGTCCCTGTGGTGACGTACCGCCGCAGGAGCCGCAGGGCGTCGCGGCGTCCGTAGGAGGCGAGGTGGCCGAGGACGGCGAGCGCGAGCCCGGTCCTGCCCTCCTCGGTGTCGAGGCGGTCCTCGGCGCCGAAGAGGTGCGCCTCGATCTCCTCCAGACCTCCGTGGAGGTCCAGGTAGAGCCGTGCGTAGTAGAGGGAGCGGTTCTCGACCTGCCAGTCGTGGCGGGGGTCGTCGAGAACGCAGCCATTGAGGGCCGCGAGGGCCTCGGCACGTGGCGCTGCGAGCGCGTGCAGGGTGCCGTCGCCGCGGCCCCTCTGCAACAGGCCGAGCAGGGTGCCGCTCGGCGCTATGACTGGATCGAACATGGAAGACGCCTCACATCAAGCTGTCGACACGACCGGGGGGAATCCGGGATGAACCGGGTCAGGCTGTTCGCCTAGGCCGTGCGGCAACATGTCGGGCCGCCCGTCGTCCTGCGCTTGTCAGTGACCATCTTCCTCTGCCTCTCGTCGGTGGCCCCCTGCGGGCCCGACGTCATGATGACCCACCCATTTCGCCACCGCGACCACATTTACGACGCTGCTCTCACCTGGGGTTCAACCGGTGTTCACCGGGTTCCGAAGAGCTCCAGGAGTTCGGCCTTGCCGAACATCCGGGCCGTGTCCACGGCGGACGGAGTCCCTGCCTCCGGATTCGCCCCGCCGGCCAGCAGCGCGCGGACGACGGCGTCCTCGCCCTTGAAGACGGCACCGGCGAGCGGAGTCTGGCCGCGGTCGTTGGCGCGGTCCCCGTCGGCGCCGCGCTCCAGGAGGGCGGAGACCGCGTCGGCGTGCCCGTGGTAGGCGGCGAGCATGACGAGCGAGTCGCCCTTCTCGTTGGTGAGGTTCGCGGGGACTCCCGCGTCGACGTAGGCGGCGAGGGCCGCGGCGTCGCCGGTGCGGGCCAGGTCGAAGACCTTGGAGGCCAGCTCGACGACCTCGGGGTCCGGGGTCGGGCTCTCGCTCATGGTGCCGCCTACCTCTCGTTCTTGACCTGCGCACGGCAAGTGAGGCCGTACGAGTGAATCGACAGGGTACTGCCCGGTCGAGGACATGACCGCGCACGATCGAGGCAAAGATCACTCGCGACGCGCTCCCTTTTAGCGCGATCCGGACTTTTCGCCACCCGAAGAAGGTCCGGTTCTACGCCGGTCAAGTGAAAACACCAACAATTCACCCATATGCACCTTTAGTCACATAGATACTTGCTGTGAACCTGGAAGGACTGATGGTGACTGTCCCCTCAACCAGGAGAACACCTCATGATCCTGTCCATTTCAGGCGTCGTCCTGCTCGGCATCATCTGCTTCCTGTTCTTCAAGAAGGACGGCATGAAGGCCTCGCACGCCCTGGTCAGCGCCCTCTTCGGGTTCTACCTCGCGGGCACCGCCATCGCCCCCAGCATCACCGCGGGCGGACAGAGCCTCGCCAGCCTTCTGGGCGGGATCAAGTTCTGACGCCCCCCAGTCCCTTCCACCCCTCCAGGAGTACGACGTGGCCCGGCGACCACTCCCCCGCATTCTGAGCAGCGGCAGCGCCCAGATCGCTCGCAGCCGAGAGATCGCGCGCACGGCCGCCGACAGCGCCACCGATGTGCTCCATCCGCTGATCACCGTCTCGCGTGGTCTGCGGAAGCTGGCCGCGACCGCGCGCGCCAAGTGGGCCGCGACCCCCAAGGAGCGGCGCGGTCCCACGCTGTTCCTGGTCGCGGCCTGCCTCCTGGTCGTCGCCTTCATGCCGTACGGCCCGCTGCTCGCCCTCGTCGGGGTGATGGCCGCGGCCGCCTGGCAGGGACGAGAGCGCCCGGTCGTCAAGACCGGGCCCGACGACGCCGAGGTCGCCCGGCTCAAGGGCCTCTACGAGGCCCTGGTGCCGTACTTCTCACTCCCCGACGACCCGGAGCCGCTCTTCTCCCACGGCGGTGACTGGAGCGAAGCCTTCGCCGACTACACGTTCGACGAGGACGGCCGCCCCACGCGGCTCCGCATCTCCTACCCCCCGTACTTCACCGACGGCGAGCCCGCCGCCCGCGCCCGCATCGAGCAGCTGCTGCACGCCAAGTCGGGGCGCGGCCGCGAGTACCTCTTCGACTGGGACGAGGAGGGCAACCGGCTCACCATGCTCGTGCTCGACGCGCTCCCCACGACCATCGCCGCCCAGCACTTCGTCACCGTGCCCGGCGAGACCGTGCTCGGCTTCACCGACGCCGACGCCGTGCAGCGGACCGTGCCCGTCCGCGCCGCCGACGGCACCGAGGACGCCCCGGCCGTCGTCTGGCGCACCGGACCGCGCTCCACGGAGCCGCACCTGCTGGCCGTCGGGCAGCCCGGCAGCGGCACCACCTCCCTGCTGCGCTCGATCGCGCTCCAGGCGCTCCCCCACGGCGACGTCCTGGTCATCGACGGCGGCGGCACCGGAGAGTTCGCCTGCCTCGTCGGCCGGGCCGGGGTGCTCGCCGTCGAGTGCGGGCTGTCGGGCGCCCTGGCGAGCCTGGAATGGGCGGCCCACGAGACCGAGCGGCGCCTCATCGCCGCGAACCGCGCCCGCCAGGCCGGCCACCCGGCCCCCGACGACATCCGGCGTCCGCTGTGGATCCTCGTCGACCGGCCGAGCGTGCTGGGCCACCTGGCCGCCGCCGACGGCCGCCCCGACCCGCAGGACCTGCTCCAGGTGCCGCTGCGGCACGGACGCGCCGCACAGGTCACCGTCGTGGTCGCCGAGCAGTTCGACAGCCTGGACGTGCTCGCCGAGCCGGTACGGACCCACACCCGGGCCCGGGTCGTGCTCGGCCCGGCCGCCCCCGAGCAGATCGCCTCGGTCCTGGGCAGCCGGCCGCACACCACGCCGGTCCCCGACGTCCCGCCGGGCCGCGGCTACGCCCGCCTCGGCACGGCGCCGGTGCTGCGCCTCCAGGTGCCCGCCACGCCCGACCCCTACGACGACGCGACCAGCGAGGCGCACCGCCAGGCCGTCCTGGAGCTGCTGCCGGAGCGGCAGACGGCCACCACCGCGACGATCGAGGTGGCCCCGGGTTCGGCCCCGGACCCGGACGCCGACGCCGACACGGCACCGACCCTGCGCAAGAACCCCGGGACGACCGCGCTGCCCTCCCCCGTACCCGCGGAGGGCTGAGCCCCGCCCCTCACGACGACCCCCTACGACGAAGAGGGCGGCCGCACCTTCACCGGTGCGGCCGCCCTCTTCCCGTACGGCTCAGGCCACGAAGGACCTCGGCGCCTCGACGCCGGCCCCGGCCCCCGCCTCCACCAGGCGGGCCGCGGCGGCCAGCCGGGCGGCGGCCTCGTCGGCGACCGGGCCGCCGACCGTGAAGGGGAGCCGGACGTACCCCTCGAAGGCGCCGTCCACCCCGAAGCGCGGCCCCGACGGCACCCGGACGCCGACCCGCTCCCCGACCTCCGCGAGGCGCGAGCCGGACAGGCCGCCGGTGCGCACCCACAGGGTCAGGCCGCCCTTGGGGACCTCGAACTCCCAGTCCGGCAGTTCCCTGCGCACGGCCGTCACCAGGGCGTCACGGTTCTCCCGCGCCTGGGCCCGGCGCAGGGCGACGGCCTCCTCCCAGCCGCCGGTGCGCATCAGCCAGTTGACGCCGAGCTGCTCCAGAACGGGGGTGCCGAGGTCCGCGTAGGCGCGGGCGGCGACGAGCGAGCGGATCACGTCCGGCGCGGCCCGCACCCAGCCGATCCGCATGCCCGCCCAGAACGCCTTGCTCGCCGAGCCGACGGTGAGGACGGTGGAGCCGGACGGGTCGAAGGCGCAGACCCGCCGCGGCATCGTCACGTCGTCGTCCAGGAAGAGCTCGGTCATCGTCTCGTCGACCACCAGGACGGTGCCGGCCGAGCGGGCCGCCTCCACCAGCCCGCGGCGCTGCTCCTCGTCGGCGAGGGCGCCGGTGGGGTTGTGGAAGTCGGCGACGACGTACGCGAGTCGGGGCGCCGCGTCCCGCAGCACCTGGCGCCAGCGGCCCAGGTCCCATCCGGCGAGCCCCTCGGCCATGGCGACGGGGACCAGCCGGGCGCCCGCCTCCCGCATCAGCTGGAGGATGTTGGCGTACGAGGGCGACTCCACGGCGATCCGCTCCCCGCGCCCGGCGAAGAGATGACAGATGGCGTCGATGGCCCCCATGGCACCGGTGGTCACCATGATCTGCTCGGGCATGGTCGGGATGCCCCGCTCGGTGTACCGGTCCGCGAGCATCTGGCGCAGCGCGGGCAGTCCCGCCGGGTAGTCGCCGTGGGTGTGCGCGTACGGCGGCAGCTCCTCCAGGGCGCCCTGGATGCCCCGGGTGAGCCAGGGCTCGGGCGCGGGCAGTGCCGCGCAGCCCAGGTCGATCATGGAGCCGAGCGACTCCGGGGGCAGCGGTTCGAGCCCTCGGGCCGGCAGCGGGTTTCCGGCCGGGACGGCCGTCCAGCTTCCGGCACCGCGCCGGGACTCCAGGAAGCCCTCGCCGCGCAGCGCCTCGTAGGCGGCGGCGACGGTGGTGCGGCTGACGGTGAGCGCGACGGCCAGTTCCCGCTCGGCGGGCAGCCGGGCGGCGACCGGGACCCGGCCCTCCAGGACGAGGAGCCGGATGCCGTCGGCGAGGGCACGGTAGGCGGGCGGCTTGCGGACGCCGGGCACGGCGGGCCGGGCCTGCTGGGCCTGGAGCTGCCGGGCGAGCTGCGCGGGCCCGACCGCCGAAGTCCACTGGGCCATGGAAATCAGTCCACCTTCCGCGAATTGGCCATGGTTGGCTCATGTTCTCCCGCCACAGAGTGTCATGAGCCAGTCCACCACGACCACCCAGGTCACCACCCAGGGGGCAATCCCGTGTCCATCGCCTCCGGCCTCCGCGGCCGGCATCTGACCCGCCGGCTCGTCCAGCTCTACGCCGGTCTCGCGCTCTACGGGATCAGCTCGGCGCTCCTCGTGCGCGCCGGGCTCGGCCTGGAGCCCTGGGGCGTCCTCCACCAGGGTCTCGCCGAGAAGACCGGCCTGACCATCGGCGTCGTGTCCATCGGCGTCGGGGCGGTCGTCCTCCTGCTGTGGATCCCGATCCGGCAGAAGCCGGGGCTCGGCACCGTCTCCAACGTCTTCGCCGTCGGCCTCGCCATGGACGGCACGCTCGCCCTGGTGCCCGATGTGGACGGCCTGCCCGCCGGGATCGCCCTCATGCTCCTCGGCATCGTGCTCAACGGCGCGGCGACCGGCCTCTACATCGCGGCACGGCTCGGTCCCGGCCCGCGCGACGGCCTGATGACCGGTCTGCACCGGCTGACCGGACGGTCGATCCGGCTGGTCCGCACCGCGATCGAGATCGCCGTCGTCGCCACCGGCTTCGTCCTCGGCGGCTCGGTCGGCGTCGGCACGGTCCTCTACGCCCTGTGCATCGGCCCGCTGGCGCAGTTCTTCCTGCCGCGGTTCGCGATACCCGAGGCGGATTCCGGATCCGATGTCCAGGAGATTGGATCCGATGTCCCGGAGGTTGGATCCGGTATCCAGGAGATTGGATCCGGTATCCAGGAGAGGGAATCCGACACCCAGGACACCGGATCGGGCGCCGGACCGGGCATCGGATCGGATATCGGATCCCACCCGCGGACCGCCGGCCCCACTCCCGTCGCCACCCGGACACCCTGACAGGCCATACTGCGGCGGTGACTCGCGTACCCCACCCCTACCTCGACCACCCGGCCCCCCTCCCCTTCGCCCACCGCGGCGGAACGGCGGACGGCCTGGAGAACACCGCGGAGGCGTTCCGGCGCGCGACCGCGGCCGGATACCGCTACTTCGAGACCGACGTGCACACGACGGCCGACGGCGTCCTCGTGGCCTTCCACGACGCGACCCTGGACCGGGTGACGGACGCCGGGGGCCGGATCAGGGACCTGCCCTGGGCGGCGGTCCGGGAGGCGCGGGTGGCCGGCAAGCAGCCGCTGCCCCTCTTCGAGGAGCTCCTGGAGGAGTTCCCCGAGGCGCGCTGGAACGTGGACCTGAAGGCGGAGTCCGCGCTCGGGCCGCTGGTGGACCTGATCACCAGGACCGGCGCCTGGGACCGCGTCTGCGTGGGCTCGTTCACCGAGAGCCGGGTGGCGCGGGCCCAGCGGCTGGCCGGGCCCCGCCTGGCCACCTCGTTCGGCGTGAAGGGCGTCCTGGGGCTGCGGCTGCGTTCGCTGGGCATCCCGGCGGCGCTGCGCGCGGGCGTGGTGGCGGCGCAGGTCCCGGAACGGCAGGCCGGCGTCCCGGTGGTGGACCGCCGCTTCGTGCGCGAGGCGCACGCCCGGGGGATCCAGGTGCACGTGTGGACGGTGAACGAGGCGGACCGGATGCACGCCCTCCTGGACCTTGGCGTGGATGGCATCATGACCGATCATCTGGAGACGCTGCGCGGTGTCCTGACGGACCGCGGCCTGTGGGTCTGAGCGCGCGTACCACCACGGGGCACACGGGGACGAACGAGGGGGCGCGGCCTTGACCGACGTCGACAACACGGGCCGACCGGACGACCACGCCGCCGGTCCGGCCGATCCCGCCGGTCCGGCCGACCCGGCGGGTCCGGTGAGCGCCGCCGAGCGCAAGCGCGAACAGCGCGGCTGGTACTTCTACGACTTCGCCTGCTCGGTCTACTCGACCAGCGTGCTGACGGTCTTCCTCGGGCCGTACCTGACCACGGTGGCGAAGGCGGCGGCGGACCCGGAGGGGTTCGTGCACCCGCTGGGCATACCCGTGCGGGCCGGCTCGCTCTTCGCGTACGCCGTGTCCGCCTCGATCGTCGTCGCGGTGCTCGTGATGCCGCTGGTCGGCGCGGCGGCGGACCGCACCGGGCGGAAGAAGCCGCTGCTGGCGGCGTCGGCGTACGTGGGCGCGACGGCCACGACGGGGATGTTCTTCCTGGACGGCGACCGCTATCTGCTGGGAGCCTTCCTGCTGATCGTGGCGAACGCCTCGCTGTCGGTGTCGATGGTGCTCTACAACGCCTATCTGCCGCAGATCGCCGAGCCCGACGAGCGGGACACGGTCTCCTCGCGCGGCTGGGCCTTCGGCTACACCTCGGGCGCGCTGGTCCTGGTGCTGAACCTGGTCGTGTACTCGGGCCACGAGTCCTTCGGCCTGTCCGAGGGGGCCGCGGTGCGGATCTGCCTCGCCTCGGCGGGGCTCTGGTGGGGCGCCTTCACGCTGGTGCCGCTGCGGCGCCTGCGCGACCGGCGTACGGATCCGGCCGAGCGCGCGGCCGACGGAGCCGTCGGCAGTGGCTGGAAGCAGCTGCGGGCCACCCTGCGGGACATGCGCCGCCACCCGCTGACGCTCTCCTTCCTGCTCGCGTACCTCATCTACAACGACGGCGTGCAGACAGTGATCTCGCAGGCCTCGGTATACGGCTCGGAGGAGCTGGGCCTCGACCAGACGACGCTGATCACGGCGGTGCTGCTGGTGCAGGTGCTGGCCGTCGCGGGCGCGCTCGGCATGGGCCGGATGGCGCGCTCGTACGGGGCGAAGCGGACGATCCTGGGGTCGCTGGCGGTGTGGACGGCGATCCTGGCGGCGGGTTACTTCCTGCCCGCCGACGCGCCCGTCTTCTTCTACTGCCTGGCGGCGGCGATCGGTCTGGTCCTGGGCGGCAGCCAGGCGCTGTCCCGTTCGCTCTTCTCCCATCTGGTCCCGCGCGGCAAGGAGGCGGAGTACTTCTCGGCGTACGAGATGAGCGACCGCGGGCTCAGCTGGCTGGGGCCGTTGGTGTTCGGTCTCGCGTATCAGCTGACCGGAAGCTATCGGGATGCCATCATCTCTCTGGTGATCTTCTTCGCTGTCGGGTTCGTGCTCCTCGCGAGGGTGCCGATCCGGCAGGCCGTGGCCGCCGCGGGGAACCCCGTACCGGACCGGATTTAGACGCGGCAGTGAAAGGCCGGTAGTGTACGCCTTTGGCCTGCCAGGCGGACCGTTACTGCGTGCTGCTTTGGTGAAGACGTTGAGTGACATCTACTGCCAGATGTGACAAAACGGGCACTGGTGGGTAGAACAAGGGGCGGCACGACGGGCGACGCATGACCCGGAACGGGAATCTTTACCGCCGACCGGACGTTGACCGGATGACGACGACAGCGACACCTGTCCTGTGGGCGACAAGCCCGGGAGGCACGATTCATGAGTGAGCGAGCTCTTCGCGGCACGCGCCTCGTGGTGACCAGCTACGAGACCGACCGCGGCATCGATCTGGCCCCGCGCCAGGCGGTGGAGTACGCATGCGAGAAGGGGCATCGTTTTGAGATGCCCTTCTCGGTCGAGGCGGAAATTCCGCCGGAGTGGGAATGCAAGGTCTGCGGAATCCAGGCTCTCCTGGTGGACGGGGACGGCCCCGAGGAAAAGAAGGGCAAGCCGGCGCGTACGCACTGGGACATGCTCATGGAGCGGCGCACCCGCGAGGAGCTGGAGGAAGTGCTGGCCGAGAGGCTGGCGGTCCTGCGCTCCGGCGCCATGAACATCGCCGTGCATCCGCGCGACAGCCGGAAGTCCGCCTGACGGACTGCCGCACGGCCTGAGAGAAACGCCGAGGGGCCCGGTACACACTTCGTGTACCGGGCCCCTCGGCGTTTCCGTGTCCGGGTATCCCCGCCGCTCCGTGTCGGGGTATCCCCGCCGCCCGATGTCCCGGTACCCCCGCCGCCCGTTCAGGGCGGCAGCGGGAGCCGGTCACCTCAGGGCGTCGGTCAAGGCATCAGCGGCGGCCGGGGAGCGTGGGGCTCCCCCGGCCCCTGGGGCGCGTCCTCGCGGATGACCTCGCCCTGGACGACCTTCCCGTCCGGCCGGTGCATACGGGCCTGCTGGAAGGCGTCCTGGAGGCTTCCCTGCGGAGCGGCGCTCATCCGGCGCTCCACGGCCTTCTCCGCGTACCGCCCGAGCGCCGAGCGCACCGGCGGGATCAAAAGCAGGAGTCCGGCCGCGTCCGAGAGCAGTCCGGGGATCATCAGGAGGAGCCCGCCGAGCATCAGGAAGCCGTTGCGGTCCTCCACGCCCTTCCTGTCGGCCTCCGTGGGCACCGCGCCCGTCCGGGCCGCCTCCTGGGCCTTCTGGAAGGTCCCCGTGAGGTTGGCGAAGGCGCGCCGCCCCGCCCGCTTGATCACGGTGGCGCCGAGCACGGCGCCGCCGACGAGCAGGAGGAGGACGGTGAGCCCGCCGGCCGCGTTCGCGACCACCGTCAGGAGCCAGATCTCCAGGACCAGCCAGGCGGCGATGGCCAGCGGGAGGAAAGTACGCGCGCGGGAGCGCTTGGGGGCGAGGGGAGGCGTTGCGCCGGTCGTCATGCTCCCCAGTGTGCCTGGCGGCCCGCCGGAACGTCGTAAAGGAAAGATCAGCTCGCGGAACCGCGGCCGAGCAGCTTGCCGACCTTCTGGGCGCGGGCGCTCAGACCCCAGCCGGTGACCCGCCACAGCGCCTCGACGACGATGTTGCGGCTCATCTTGGAGTCGCCGATCTCGCGCTCGACGAAGGTGATGGGGACCTCGACCACGTGGAAGCCGGCGGCCACCGCGCGGCGGGCGAGGTCGACCTGGAAGCAGTATCCGGCCGAGGCCACGTCGTCGAGGCCGAGGCCCTCCAGGGTCTCCTTGCGGAAGGCCCGGTAGCCGCCGGTGACGTCGCGGATCGGCACGTCGAGCATGACGCGGGAGTAGAGGCTGCCGCCGCGGGAGATGAACTCGCGGGACTTCGGCCAGTTCACGATCCGGCCGCCGGGCACCCAGCGGGAGCCGAGCACCAGGTCCGCGCCCTTGAGGGCGGTCAGCAGCCGGGGCAGCTCCTCGGGCTGGTGGGAGCCGTCGGCGTCCATCTCGACGAGGACGCCGTAGCCGTGCTCGATGCCCCAGCGGAAGCCCGCGAGGTAGGCCGCGCCGAGCCCTTCCTTGCCCTTGCGGTGCAGGACGTGGACGTGATCGTCCTCGGCGGCGATCTCGTCGGCGAACTTGCCCGTGCCGTCGGGGCTGTTGTCGTCGGCGACGAGGATGTGCGCCTCGGGTACGGCCTCCCGCACCCGCGCGACGATCGGCTTGATGTTCTCCGCCTCGTTATAGGTCGGAATGATCACCAAGGCCTTGCCGAGCGGGCCGTAACGCCTCTGGCCACCGTCGTTCACTACTGCCCCTTCGGATACAAACGCGAGCCACCACCATAGCGAGCCCCGCGTACCGGGTGCGGGATCGGGGCCCGGCGTCCTTCGGGCCGACCCGGGACCCGCTGGCTGCGGGTCGGCCGATGCCGTTGTCTACTGAACGCCGGGGCCCCACCCGGGTCGCACCCTCCGCCGGAAAAACCTTCCCTCGCCCCCGAGGCGCGGGCGGCGTTCGGTGCCTGCGTGGAGGTTTGAAACCGGTCGGACGTCCTTGGTGGACGTGCCGAACCTACCGGCCCCGGCCCGTTGGCTGTCAACACCCGTTTGACCTGCGACGATGACCCACGCACGCGCGGGGTGCACGAAGATCCGCAGGTCGAGGGCGAGCCCGGACGTTTTCGAGCAGTGGCTCGAAATGTCCGCACGTCACTCGTTCGGCCGTACGAACACCGTTTGTCCGAAGACGACCGTCCGCAGGCAGACGGGAAGATCACGACCGGGGGACAGATCGGGCAGACCGGGCGTTCCGGAGCGCGGATCGGTCGACCAGCGGGCCACCCGGTCGTCCGGCGCCTGGACCACCAGCTCGCCGGTGCGCCAGATCGCGTAGTCGGCGGGGGCGCCCGGCACCAGGGTGCCGGCGTCGTCCCGGCCGACCGCGCGCCAGCCGCCGCGGGTGTGCGCGGTGAAGGCGGCCCGGACCGAGATCCGGTGCTCGGGGTTGCGGTGGAAGGCGGCCGCGCGGATCGTCCCCCACGGATCGAGCGGGGTGACCGGGCTGTCCGAGCCGAACGCGAGCGGCACGCCCGCGCGCAGCAGGGCGGCGTACGGGTTGAGGGTGCGGGCCCGCTCGACGCCGAGGCGGTCGGCGTACATGCCCTCGTCGCCGCCCCAGTACGCGTCGAAGGCCGGCTGCACGGAGGCGGTCAGGCCCAGCTCGGCGAAGGCGGCGATCGACTCGGGGGTGAGCATCTCGGCGTGCTCGACGCGGTGCCGGGCGGACCGGATGCGGGCGAGGCCCAGCTTCTCCGAGGCGGCCCGGACGCCCTCCAGCACGGCGTCGACGGCCGCGTCGCCGATGGCGTGGAAACCGGCCTGGAGCCCGGCCTCGGTGCAGGCCACCACGTGGGCGGTGACGGCCGCCGCGTCCAGGTGGGCGACGCCGGCCCCGGAGCGGTCGGCGTAGGGCTGGTGGAGGCAGGCGGTGTGCGAGCCGAGGGAGCCGTCGGCGAAGAGGTCGCCGGCCGCGCCGAGGGCGCCGAGGGCGCGGGCGCGCTCGACGTCGAGGTCGGCCCAGTAGCCGACGATCCGGGGGCCGGGCTCGCTGCGGGCGAGGTCCATCAGGCCGGTGAAGTCGTCCTCGGAGGAGATCTCGGGACCGCCGCACTCGTGCAGGGTGCCGATGCCGAGCGAGGCCGCGTGGCTGCGGGCGGCCCGCTGGGCCTCGGCGCGCTGCTGCGGGGAGAGCGCGGCGTAGGCGGCGGCGCGGACGGCGTGGTGGGCGTCACCGGTGAGGGGCTGCCCGTCGTGGAAACCGGTCAGCTCGCGGACGCCGGGCACCAGGTCGAGCAGGGCGGTGGTGACGACGGCCGAGTGGACGTCGATCCGGGTGAGGTACAGGGGGCGCCCGTCGGTGAGCTCGTCGAGCTCGGCGCGGGTGAGCGGGCGGCGCTCCGGCCAGCGGGCGGCGTCCCAGCCGTGCCCGATGAGGATGCGGTCGGCCGGGCGGGCGGCGGCGTAGGCGCGGACCCGCTCCGCGGCGTCGGCCAGCGAGGCGGCGGCGGACAGGTCGAGGCCGGTGAGGGCGAGACCGGTGGCCGTGGTGTGCACGTGCGCGTCGACGAACGCCGGGGTGACGAGCGCCCCTTCGAGGTCGAGCACCTCGTCCACGCCCGAGACGAAGGCGTCGGCGGCGCCCTCCGAGCCCACCCAGGCGACGTGCCCGCGCTCCACCACCATGGCGGTGGCGAAGGGGTCGGCGGGGCTGTGGACTTCTCCACCGCGCAGCAGCACGGTGCGGTGTTCGTACGCACTCATGCGACCAGGCTAGGCCGTCGCGGACGCCTTCCTTACCAGCGGGTTCGGGTCCGGCGCGGCTCCGGGCTCAGACGCGCGGCGGCCTGGACTCGTACGGGGTGGAGAGGACGACGGTCGTGCGGCTGGAGACGTGCGCCTGGGAGCGGATGCGGCTGAGCAGGTGCTCAAGCTCCAGGGGGGTGGCGACGCGCACCTTGAGGATGTAGTTCTCCTCGCCGGCGACGCTGTGACATGCCTCGATCTCGGGGATGTCGGCGAGCCGGTCGGGGGTGTCGTCGGGGGCGCTGGGGTCGAACGGTTTCACCGAGATGAAGGCGGTGAGCGGCAGGCCGACGGCCTCCGGGTCGACGACGGCGGCATAGCCGCGGATGACTCCGCGCTGCTCCAGGCGCCGGACGCGCTGATGTACGGCCGAGGTGGACAGGCCCGTGGCCTTGCCCAGGTCGGTGTAGCTCATGCGCCCGTCCTTGACGAGCAACTCGACGATCTGACGATCCAGCTCCTCCATGCGGTGACCCTACGGCCCCGAGGGAGCCGGAGCACAGCCGGGGCCTGCCCTTATGCCTGACTTTGGGCATCCACGGGGCACCTGCGACGGGCATGTGACGAACGCCACAGGTTTTGGCGGGGCTCGGACAGGAGCTCACGGTTATGCGGCGGGCCGCATGGGAATTGCTTGCTGTGGTCGAGGCCACTCAGATCCGGCCGACCCGTCCAAGGGGGAGATCTCCATGCAGGAGCCTGTTGATTCCGTCGACATGTCCGACGAGCTCGACGCGTACGACACCTTTGAGATGTTCCGGGTGATCTGCCCGGACTGCGTCCAGCCGATCGCGCTGCTCGCCGACGAGGACGTGCTCCCGGAGCACGCGCTGTGCCCGACGCCGTGGAACCCCTTCGTGCTCACGGTCTGCACCGGCACGGGCCGGTCCGCCGCAGAGGCCCGCCCGGCGGACGAGACGCTGGAGGTGCAGGAGCAGGACACCGCCCTGCTCCTGACGCTCCCCCAGGGGCTGGACTGGCGCACGCAGCCCTTCTCGCACGTCGGCGGTCCGGGCTCGCGTCCGATCAAGCCGTCGCAGCTGCGCCGCGCGGCCTGACCCTCACCAGTAGCGTCCCTGCACCATCGCCGCGAGGGTGGCGTGGTGCAGGATCAGACCGTCCGTGCCCTGGCCGTCGGACGGCACCTCCACCTCTCCGAAGTACGCCTGCCGGTAGGCGATCCTGAGCATCACGATCGCGTGCCGCAGCGCCGCGTACAGCGTGTGGAACTCCATGTCGCGCGGGGTGTGCCCGGTGAGCCGCGCGTAGCGCCGCTCGATGTCCTCGCGGCGCAGGAAACCGGGGAGTCCCGGCTGCCCGAAGCTCACCGTCAGGTCCTGGAAGAAGCGGTGCAGATAGACCGTCCAGCCGAGGTCGACCTCGCGCGGGGCGCAGGCCGCCATCTCCCAGTCGAGGACGGCGGCGGGCGTGAACCCGTCGTAGACGATGTTGCCGATGCGGGCGTCACCCCAGTTGAGGACGGCGGGCCCCTCGTCGGCGGGCCAGTGCGCGTCCAGCCAGTCGAAGGCCGACTCGATGAGCGGTGAGGGGGCCAGGCCCTTCACCACCCAGGCGTAGTAGGCCCGTTGCGCGTCGACGTGGCGGCGCAGCGGGCTGCCGGCGCCGTCCGGGAGCAGGAACTCGGCCTCCTTCGCGGGGAACTGCTCGTGCAGCCGGGCGATGACCCCGACCGACTCTGCCTCCAGGAGCTCCCGCTCGGCGTCGTCCGCCGCGTGCAGCCAGTTCCCCTCGTACGTGTAGGGCATGACGTCCGGCGGGACGCGGCCCTCGGCGCGGGCCATCACGAAGAAGGGCGCGCCGAGCGGCCCGGGGTCCTCCTCCAGCCAGAGCACCCGCGGCACGGGGACGTCGGTGTGCTCGCCGACCAGGCGCATCACCCGGTGCTGGCGGGCCATGTCGTAGACGGGGAAGACCGTGTACGCGGCGGGGTCGGCGGCGAGTCGCAGGGCGCAGCCGCGGACCGGGGCGTCCGGGTGGTCGAGGTCGAAGAGCAGGGTCTCGCTGGACATGCCGTTGGAGCCGGGCACGGCCAGGCCGTGGACGCGGGCGCCGGGGAGCCGCTCGTCGAGCCAGGCGGTCAGCCGCCGGCCCAGCTCCTCGGGGTCCCGGGTGGTGGTGCGGGGGCGGGGCGCGGTGGCCATGGGACTCCTCGGGCTCAGGGGGCGGTAGAGGTGTGGTCGGCGAAGCCGCTGGGGTCGTGGCGGCCGAAGGAGCCGTGTTCGAAGATGCCGTAGCCGGTGCGGCCGTCCAGGGTGAAGCGGGCGGCGTGGTCGGTGACGCCGTACGCGGCCATGGGGTGCGCGGCCGGGTCGGAGAGGTCGTAGACGCGCCGGTCGGTCCACGCGCGGCCCTGCCAGCTGCCGTGCTGCCAGTCGGTGGCGGGCGGGTATCCGGCGCCGACGGCCAGTGGCGAGGAGGCGAGGATCTCGACACCGATCTCCAGCGGCTTGCCCGCCGGGTCGGTGACGTGGACGACGGCCCGCTCGGGGTCGCGGGTGCCCGGGCGGTACGTGATGTCGGTGCGGGGCCAGCCGAGTTGGGTGTCGCGCCGCCCGTTCCGCACCAGCAGGGCCTCGTTCAGGGTGCGGTAGCCGTCGGCGTCCTCCTGGGCGACGACCATGACGAAGCGGTCCTCGAAGCGCATCGGTATCCAGAGCCAGTGGAAGCCCTCGGGGCGGAACTCGTCGGCGCGGCCGGGCTCCTCGCCGGGCAGCGGGCGCACCCCCCAGCTGCGGTCGCGGGTGCCGGTCCACTCCCCCTCGGTGACGACGTACTCCTCGCCGCCCGCGCGGAGGGTGCCGGTGACGTGGCCCGCCTGGACGAAGCGGCGGCCCTCCAGGGTGAGGCGGTCGCCCCGGCGCTGGGTGTGGTGGGGCTCCCAGACGGCGGGGAAGTCCCCGGTCCAGGTGAGGTCGAAGGAGAGGCCCTCGCGGTCCTCGGGGTCGGGCGCGCAGTGCAGGGTCAGCCGGCGGAGCGGCTCGTCGACGGTGATGCGCAGGGGGCCGACGGACAGGTTCATCCGGTCGTCGCCGAGGGCGTCGGAGGCGCGGACCGCGTGCAGCCGGTCGCCGGTGCGCAGGGTCGCGTAGGCGTCGACGACCCCGGTGTTGGGGTAGACGCCGAGGCCGGCGATGAGCAGGGCGCGGCCCTGGTGGTCGAAGACGTGGAAGATGCACCGGTCGTAGACGTTCCGGTCACCGCTGACGTGGTGCTTCATCGAGAGCGGTGCCTGGTGCACGGGGTACTCGTCGAGTGCGACGGGCCGGTCGTCTGACACGTGTTACCTCCTGGGCGGCGAGCGGGAATTGACGGTACGTCAGAAATCGCGCCGGGGACCAGAGCCGTGCACTCCCGATGCGCCGCCGGAGACCGGGCCCCGCGCGCCCGGGGACGTGTCGAACTCCCGCTCGACACGGCCCGGCGGTGACCGCCGGTACGGCGGGGGCGTTGGTCCCGGTATGACCACGCTGTATACGACACCCAGCGGATACGGCCGGCACCGCCAGTCCGAGCCGCACTTTGAAGAATCGGTTCCGCACGCGCTTCCCGAGGCGGCCCCCGTGCCGCACCCGGCCCCCGCGCCCACCCTCCAGCACGCCCCCGCGCCCACCCTCCAGCACGCCCCCGCGCCCCACCCGGCAGCGGCGCCCGCGCCCGTGCCCGCGCCGGTCCCCCTGCCGGTCCCCGCGGACCCGCCGATCTACCAGGCGGTGCTCAGCCTCTGGGCCAGCCACGGCAGGACCCTGCCCGGCCACCGCGACCAGGAGTGGACCCGGCTCGCCGCCGGGCCGGTCTGGGCGGACCGCACCGTACGCGTCAGCGGGACTCTGGTCCGGCGAGGTGACGCGCGATGACCATGCGCTGGATCTGGTTGGTGCCCTCGACGATCTGGAGCACCTTCGCCTCGCGCATGAACCGCTCGGCGGGGAAGTCCGCGGTGTAGCCGTAGCCGCCGAGCACCTGCACCGCGTCCGTCGTCACCCGCATCGCCGCGTCCGAGCAGAACAGCTTCGCCATCGCCGCCCGCTGCGAGAACGGCCGGCCCTCGTCGCGCAGCCGCGCCGCCTCCAGATAGAGGGCACGGCCCGCCTCGACCCGGGTGGCCATGTCCGCGAGCAGGAAACGCAGCCCCTGGAAATCGGCGATCGGACGCCCGAACTGGCGTCGCTCGCGCGCGTACGCCACGGCCGTGTCCAGCGCGGCCTGCGCCAGGCCCACCGCGCAGGCCGCGATGCCGAGCCGCCCCGAGTCCAGTGCGGCCAGCGCGATCGTGAAGCCCTGCCCCTCCGCGCCGACCCGCCGGGCGTCGGGGACGCGGACGCCGTCCAGGTGCACCTGGGCCGTGGGCGAGCCCTTCATGCCCATCTTGCGCTCGGGCACGGCGGCGGCGAGCCCCGGCGCGTCGCCCGGCACCAGGAACGCGGTGATCCCCTTCGGCCCCGCCGCGCCCGTCCGGGCGAGCACGGTGTAGAAGTCGGCGATCCCGCCGTGCGTGATCCACGCCTTGGTCCCGTCGAGCACCCACTCCTCGCCGTCCCGCACCGCCCGGGTGCGCAGCGAGGCCGCGTCCGAGCCGGAGGCCGGTTCGGAGAGGCAGTAGGCGCCCAGCAGTCCCCCGCCGAGCATGGCGGGCAGGTGGGCGGCGCGCTGCTCCCCGGTGCCGAAGGCGGCGAGGGCGTGGCAGGACAGGCTGTGCACGCTGACCCCGAGGGCCACGGTGAGCCGGGCGGCGGCGAGCTCCTCCAGGACCTGGAGGTAGACGGTGTACGGCTGGTCCCCGCCGCCGTACGCGGAGTCGTACGGGAGGCCGAGCAGGCCGGAGGCGGAGAGCAGCGAGAAGAGCTCGCGCGGGAAGTGCCCGGCCGCCTCCTCGTCGGCGGCGCGCGGCGCGATCTCCCGCTCGGCGATCTCCCGGACCAGGGCGATCAGCTCCCGGGCCTCCTCGGTGGGCAGCCGGCGTTCCACGGGGGACATGGCGGCGTACTCCTCCCTCTCGGGCGCGTTCGTCACTGCCGATGCTGCCCCCGTACGGGGCGGGGCGCGCGGGGAACGGCCGGGGCGGGTGGAGTGCGCCCGCGACGGGCCGGCCCCACCCGGCGCGCGGGCGGGCCGCGGGCGGGCCGCCGCATCCGTTGACTCCTGTGCCGCCCGTCCCTACGCTCCGCAGCCCGAGCGACACGCGCCGACACGACGGAGGGAGGGCGGCGATGCGCACCACCGCACCGCTCCGGGTCGTCCTGCCGCTCGTGGTCTGCGGCGGCGCCCTGGTACTCCTCCAGCTCGGCCCGCCGGCCGCCTTCGCGGCGCTCGGGCTCGTCGGGCTCACCGGCGCGGGCGCGGGCCTCGCCCTGCTCGCGGCCGGCCTTCTCCTGTGGCGGCTGCCACCGACGCCCGCCCGGGCGACGCGGCACTGCACGGCCCTGGCGGCGCTGTCGGTCGCGACGACCTGGCTGGGCGGCTACCCGGTGGGCGCGGCCCTCGGGGCGCTGGCGGTGGCCCTCGGCCTGGGCCGGTTCACATCAGGCCCGCCCGGGTGACGAACAGGGCGAGGACGACCACCAGGGTCCAGCCTGCCCACCGCCTTCGGCTGAGCGGGTGAGTTCCTTGGTCGGAACACACGCCCAGCCGAAGGCCGGCTGCACGTAGGGCAGTCACCGGACCGGGTGATCAAGCACGAGGAGCCGTTCGAGGTCCGGCGGTGAAGATCGAGTCAGGCTCCTGAGCCCTGCTTCGGCCACGGCTTCATCCCCTCGGGCGCGTGAACGCAGATCAGCGGGCGATCCGCGCTCACCATGAGGTCCAAGCCCTCGTAGGGTGTGCTTCCGATTCTCCAGATCAGGCCGTCCGCGTAACCGGTCACAGCCCCGTCCGATCGCATGAAGACATGCGAATAGCTGAGCCACCAGCCGATCGGGAACCATGAACCGCCGAGGACTGAGCCGATCTCCGAGGCTTCGTCGTGATGCCTGCCTCCGGCCCCCACGGCATCGACGAAGAAAGGTTCACCGTTGATGAAGTTGGGGCCGTCCTCACGGGCCGGCCCGATCTTCAGCCCTCGGAACGATTCGAGGAAAGCCGTTGCGATGGGGCTCGGGATGTACCCCTGCGCCTCCAGAGACCGAAGGTCGGAGGACACGTCGAGGTGTCGTCCGGCGTACCAGCCGGCCTGGCGCAGGGCGGAAACCGTTGCCGGGTTCAATCGGGAGGTGAAGTCCGCCGGTTCGCCGCTCACTGGTAGTTCACCCCCAAGCTGTCCAGCACGCGCTGGCACCCCAGGCACGGAGTGGCAGGAGCACCGTGGTCACCCTTGGCCGTGTCGCTCACGTGCACCGTGGTCATGTCCCCGCCTCGGATACCCGCTTCACCTTCTCTCGCATACGCCTTGCTCAGGCACTGCGTCTCCGCACATCCACCGTTCTTCGGGTGGTCCTGCCGCGCGAAGATCTCCGCCATGTCATCCGGAACGGCGACGGACTCCTTGTTGTCCGATCGGTAGGTATGCCCGCTCTGAGACGTGTATTCGGCGGCGAAGTCGCTTCCCCGCATCTCGCCCGCATCGGCCTGCGCGTAGAGGGATGCCTCGCCGCAATTGTGGACCAGGACCGGCGCGACCCCCGCCAGCACATAGTACGTATGCAGGCCGGCGACCGTGAGGTTGTGGACGCGCTTGTGCTGGGTCCAGGCGCGTACGGCGGTCACCTGGATGGAGGAGCCGTTGCCGGTCTGGAGGAGGGTTCCCGGGAGGATTTCCTTGGCGTAGAGCCACTTGCCCAGTGCGGGGGCCCAGAAGGGGTGGTTGTCCGTCGCGACGACCTTGCCCGTGGGGCCGTCGGGGCGGGTGACGGTGATCTCCACCAGGTTCTTCTGGCCCTCGCCGGTGATGAGCGCGGTGACCGTGCGGGGGCCGGTTTCTCCGGTCACCGGGTCGGTGGCGGTGACCTGGTCGCCGACGCGTATCTGTTCGATGGCCTTGTCGTCACCGTCGGCCATCACGACCTTGGTGTCCGGGGTGAAGCTGTTGGCGGTGGCGCAGCTCCCTGCCCCGCTGTCGGCCGGTTTCGGTGCGGGAGGGCTGTCCGCCGCCTTCGGTACCGGTGCGGTTTCGGACGCCTTGGCCGCCTTGGACGCGTCGGCGGCGTTGTTGGCGGTCTTGGCGGCCTGCGCGGCGTCGAGTGCCTTGTTGCCGTACTTGGCGGCGTTCGCCGCGTAGCCCGCGCCCGGGATGGCCGAGGCGGCGGAGAGGCCGGCGTTGACGTAGTCGCCTTCCGCGGCGTACCAGCCCGCGTTGGCGAGGTCGCCGACCTCACCGACGACCGGGACCATGCCGACGACGTCGAGGGTGGTGTGGCCGATCGTCTTCCACGACGGCATCTTCGGCCACTTGCCGGTCGGGTCGGTGAGCTTGACCGGGTTGTTGTGGGCGTAGGTGTAGGCGGCGAGGTTGCGCGGCTCGGCGATGCCGCCCGCCATGTCCCCGTCGAGGTAGTCGGGCAGGGCGGGGTCGGTGCTGGCCCAGAGCTGGGTGCGCGGGTTGTAGTAGCGGGCCCCGTAGTAGTAGAGCCCGGTCTCCTCGTCGAGTTCCTTGCCGGTGAACTGGTAGGGCGTGTCCGCCTGTCCGGTCCGTTCCTCCACCCAGGTCTCCCCGTACGGGAAGTACTCCAGGTGCTCGGTGACCTTGCCCTGCTTGTCGGTGACGTACCCGGAGGAGCCGATGTGGTCGGCGTGGAAGAACTGCTGGGCGTCCTCGGGGCCGGTGGTCGCGACGGTCTTGGTCGTCACGCGGCTGTCGCCGACGAAGACGTGCTTGTAGCCGGTGGCGTCGCGTTCGCTGTAGTACCGGTTCGGGTAGAGGGAGAGCCCGTCGTCGCTCCGTTTGACGACGCGGTCGCCCTTGTCGTCGTAGACGTAGGTGACGGTGGCGCCGGCGCAGCCGCTCGGGTCCTGGGTGAGGGTGCCGGTCGCCGTGTCCTGGTTGCAGACGAGGCGGTTCTCCTCGTCCCACACGTACTGCCGGCGCTTGTCGGCGACGGCCGTGTTGACGGTGCTCGTCAGGTTGCCGTTGGCGTCGTAGGCGTGGGTGACCGGACCGACCTTGTTGGGGGCGTGCGGTGCGGCGCCGTCGTAGGCGTACGTGTAGTCGTAGCTGGTGCGGTCCTGGACGTCGCCGGGGTTGGTCGGGTCCTCGACCGGTTCGATCGGCCCGGCTGCGCCGCCGCCCACCGGGAAGGCCGGGGTGCCGCCGGTGATCTCGTGGGTCTGGGTCTTGCGTGTGGTGTTGTGGATCGAGTCGTAGCCCAGGCTCACCGTGTACGTGTTGACCGCGTTGTTCTTGTCCGTGTAGCGGCCGGACGCGGAGGTGAGCCGGTACTGGTCGTCGTATCCGTAGGTCTGGCTGCTCGGACCGCCGATGTCGCCGCCCTGCGGCGCGTCGTTCGCCAGCGAGGTGACGTTGCCGATCTTGTCGTAGGCGTAACCCAGGTTCTGGAACGCCGTGCCGCCCGGCGCCACGGACTTCAGCGCTGCGAGTCGGCGGTCCTCGGCGTCGTACGTGTACGTGGTGCGGACGCCGTTGCCGGCCTGCTGGAGGATCTTCTGGCCGAACTTGTCGTAGTCGACCCGGTCCAGGTACGTGTAGCCGGTGCCGTTCTTGGATCCGGTGGCCCGGCCGACCTGGCCGCCCGAGTCGTAGTCGTAGGTCAGGACCTCGCCGTCGGGATAGGTCATCTGCAGCACGCGGTTGAAGGCGTCGTAGCGCCAGGCGGTGGTGTAGGTGCGCGGGGCGTCGCGGACGGCGGTGATGGTGCGGGTCTCCTCGGTCACCTCGCCGAGCGCCCCGTAGGCGCGCTTCACCGTTCCCGCCGCGTCGTGGACCTCGGTGACGCGCGAGGCCGCGTTGCCCGGTGCGCCGGGGGCGCCGTACGTGTAGGAGACGTCGTTCTCCGGGAACGTCGGGTAGCGGATCGCCTTCAGTCGCGAGTACTCGTAGTCGTACTCGACGGCCTTGTCCGCGGCCCGCAGGTTCGCGGTGGTCTTCGACGTGACGTTGCCGGCGAGGTCGTAGCGGGTCTCGGAGCGTCCGGCGTCCGGGCTGTCGAAGGAGGTGCGGCGTCCCAGCGCGTCGTAGCCGGCGCGCGTGACGTTGTTCTTGTCGTCGGTGATCGTCGTGACCTGACCCGTGGGGTCGTACGCGTAGCTGGTCCAGATCGCCGAGGAGCCGTTGAACTCCTTCACCGCGGTGGTGGCACCCCGGGCGTCGGTGTAGGTGCGGCGCTCCTTGCCGTTGCCGTCGGTCACCGTCCGCTCGAAGCGGGTCGTGCCCGCCCGGTCCTGCCCGAAGCCGTAACCGGTGCTGGTGGTGACGCCGTCCGGCTGCACGGTCCTGACCGACCGGTCCAGGACGTCGAAGGTGTCCTTCGTGGGTGCCACGGAGTCGAAGGAGGCGTTGAACGTGGTGTTCGCGGCCCCCTTGTCCTCGGTCACCGGGTAGTACTTCTCCACGGCGCGGCCGAGGTGGTCGAACTTCAGCCGGCCGGAGACCGTCATCACCTGGCCGGGCGTGGCCCCCGGCGAGGCGGACACCGAGGCGTCCTTCTTGGTCTGCAGGACGCGCTTGAGGCCGTCGGTGAAGGTGACGGTGTCGATGGTGTCGTCGCGCACGCCCGAGGCGGCACGGTCGAGGTGCTGGGTCGTGGCGTACGGGACGGGCGCCTCGGGGTGGTAGCCGAAGGTGATCGTGGCCCGGTCGCCGTCCTTCTCGTAGGGCCCGGTCACCTTGTCGAGCCGGCCGACGGTGTCGTAGGACATCCGGAGCGGCTGGCCGTTCTGGTCGGTGTTCCGCTCGGGCTGCCCGTACTTGAGGTTGTACGCCGTGGACGAGCGGTAGCCGAAGCTGTCCTCGACGGACTCGACGTGGACGCCGACGGTGGTGTCGTAGCCGTACTCCAGCGTGTAGCGCTGCCCCTTCGCGTTCGCCGGGCCGGTCACCGATCTCAGGTTGCCGTCCGGGTGGTACGTCAGGTCGGAGACGGCCGGGGTGTCGTCGTCGAGGTACTCGCGGGTCTGGCGTACGGCGCCGGTCGCGCAGTCGACGGTGGACTCGCGGTGGCGCAGGACCGCGCCGGTGGCCGCGGCCTTCTGCCGTATCCCGTCGGCGATCCCGACGAGGTACCGGTCGCGGCACTGCGCGTCGGAGGCGCTGTAGGCGAAGACGGTCTCCAGGTCGTCCGCGGTGCCCTCGTCACCCGCGTCGAAGGTGCGGACGACATTGCCGTACTCGTCGTAGGAGAGCTCGGTGGAGGTGGACTTCACCTGGGCGGCCGCGCCTTCGTAGCGCTTCTCCTCGATGCGGGTGAGCTGCGGGGAGACGGTGGCGGTCCGGCTCTTCGGGTCGGCCACCTGGCCCGTGGCGGTGTCGAGCAGCCGGTAGGTGTTGAGCGTCTCGCGGTACGGGCGGCCGGCGCCGTCCTCGGTGAGGGTGCGGGCGAGCAGGCCGCGGCTCAGGTAGCCGTCGGTGCGGTACTCGTCGGTCACCGTGCGGCGGACGGCGTCGCCCGCACTCGGGTCGCGGTCCTCGGTCACCACGCGGCCGAAGCCGAGGAACTCGCGCTCCAGCCGGTCGTGGCGCCCCTTCTCGTAGCGGAAGGTGGTGAGCCGCGTGTCGGCGCCGTCCCCCGCGAGCCCGTCGAACACCGTGGTGCGGGACAGCACCCAGCGGCTCTCCTGCATGTCGGTGGTGTTGCCCGACCGGGTGTAGTCCAGGTCGATGCGGGCGCCCATCGGCCGGCTGACCGAGCGCAGGAGGTTGGTGCGGCCGGTCTTGTTGACCGCGACCAGGAGTTCGTCGTCCCGGGTGGACTTGACGTGGTCGGCGAGGCCGTCGCCGTTGACGTCCCGCAGGCTGGTCTCGGAGCGGCTGATGCCGGTGGACGCGTTGACGCCGGGGTTGAAGACGAAGACGCCGACGGGAGTGGGCAGGCCGACGGTGAAGTAGACGCCCCCGCCGAGACTGGCGTTCTTGTCGACGGCGATCTCGGGGAAGCTGCCGCGGAACGGGGCGGGCGCGGTGAAGCCGGTGCCGGTGTTGACCGCGACCTTGATCGGGTTGGCCCCGTCGGTGAACACCCGGTCGGTGAGGCCGTCGCCGTTGACGTCCGCCATGCTCGCGTGGGTGGACGAGGTGCCCAGCTCGGCGGAGACACCGCCCGCGAAGCCGTAACGGTCGACGTTGAAGCCGAGGTTGACGCCGACGTTGCGGGTGGACGCGTCGTTGATCGGTCCGGCCGGCCAGGGTTCGCGGGCGGCGAAGGAGTAGCCGAGGTTCAGCTGGACGTCGCCGTTGCCGAACACCTTGTCCGGCAGCCCGTCCCCGTTGATGTCGATCAGGTCGAGGCGGACGTCGGACTCGCCGCCGCCGAGGCTGCCGCCGATGCCGAGCGACGGCTGGACGGAGCCGGTGCTGGCGGTGTCGGCGCTGGTGCCCGCGTCGGGCGCGGCCATGCCCCGGGCGCTGGCGATGGTGGCGGTCTCGCTGCCCGCGGAGAGCGACACGTTGCCGGAGACGTTGTCCGCCTCGCGGACGTTGCCGCCGAGGGTGCCGCGGGTGGCGCCGAGCGCGCCGGTCATGTCGGAGAACTGGATCTCCTTGGCGCCCACGACGTCGGGGTAGCCGTCGCCGTTGAGGTCGAGGTAGTCGACCGATCCGGCGGTGATCCCGCCGACCACGGTGCCGCCGAACGGGCCGGCCGCGAGGGTGGCCGACACCTGGCCGGTGACACCGCGGCGCATCACCGCCCGGTCGCCCGCCACGTCGGCGTCGGTGACGATGTCGATGGTGTCCGCGCCGAGGCGGGAGCTCGTCGCCATCGCGGCGGTGACCCAGGAGGACTCGTCCTGAGCGGCCCAGCCGCCCTTGGCGGGAACGGGGGCGAACACCGCGAGCCGCGGCATGGTGAGCCGGGGGTTCGCGGCGAACGCCGGGACGTCCGCTTCCTTGGGCTCCTTGGGAAGCGCGTCCTTGAAGCTCTGGTCCAGCGTGAGTTCGGCCTGCTTGAGCGGTTGGGTGGCGCGGTCGCGGTTGCCCTGGTAGCCGATCACGCCCCAGCCGCGGTAGGGCTGGGCGAAGGCGCCCTGCCCGACGGAACCGTGCATGGCGCTGGGCGCCGGGGTGAAGGTCGGCCAGGACGAGGTGACGTCGTAGGTGACCGAGGCGGACTGGTCGACGAGCAGGGGGAGCAGTCCGGCTTCCGCCGTGGAGTAGTCGATGTAGAGGTCGTCGCCGGCGGTGACCGGCACGGTCAGGTCCAGGTTCGGGCCACCGAAGGGGGAGGCGTCCCTGGCTTGGAAGATCCGTTTGCCGAGCAGCTGCCCGCCGCGCTTCTTCACGGTGAACGCGATCTTGGCGTCACCGAGGAGGTTGAAGTTGAAGTTCAGCTTCGGCCGCACCTTCAACTGGCCGGTCTTGGTGGCCTTGTAGGCCTGCTGCGGTGCGGTGAGGGTGTCCGCCGGGTACATGGTCTGGTCGTACGGCGGGGTGATCACCATGGTGGGCTCGCCCTTGGCGTCGACGACCGACTCGACGCCCTGCGCGGCCGTGTAGTACGCCTTCGGGGCCCAGCTCACGGCCGAGGCGTCGATCGGGGAGTCGGTCTTCAGCTTCCACGACAGCTTCTCGAACGTGCTGACCGGGATGCTCAGGTCGATCGCGGTGGTGCCGGTCGACGCGGCGGGCAGGACCTTGCGGAGCACCTCCGTGCCCGGGTGGACGCCGTTGCCCTTCTCGATCACCACGGTCACGTCGTCCGAGGTGGCCTTGTTCTTGACGACGTCACCGGTCAGCCGCAGCGTGCCGTTCACCGGCACGGTCACCAGGGAGGGCCGGCCGCCGAAGGTGAAGTCGGCCGACGCGCGGAACACGGTGTTCGCCAGCCCGTTGGCGTCCGTGCCGGCCGGCAGGTTGGTGTAGGTGATCGCCGGGTCCCACGCCACGGTGTCGTACTTGCCGTCCAGGATGGACTGGGTGCGGAAGTAGAGCGCGTCGCCCTTCTTCACCGGGATCGACGCCACGTTGCCCGGGGTGAACTCGGTGTGGTCGTCGGGGCCGATCCGCTGCGCCCAGAGTTCGGTGTCCTTGTGCTGGATGGTGACCCGCACGCCGTCGGCCTTGGTGTAGGCCGCCCGTGCCGACGAGGGGTCCTGGGTCAGCTGCACGCGCCCGTCCACGCGGACGTCGCCGTCGAACGGCGCGACCCAGCGGCGCACCGTGTCGAGGAGGGGCGAGTTGTCCACCTGCTGGTTGAACTGCGCGGTCTGGTCGCCGACGATCTCGCCGGTCACCGCGCCGCCCCCGACCGGCACCGGGGTGCGGGTGGAGTCCGCGGTGTAGGCGGGTTGCCCCTGGGCGTCCAGGTAGCCGAACAGCACGCCGCCGTTGTTCACGAGGTCGGCCATGCCGTCGCCGTTGACGTCGCTGAAGAACCGGTCCGAGGTGGTCGTGGTGCCCACGAAGTCCAGCTGGGCCGAGGTGGTGAGGACGTACGACTCGATGCCGATGGTGCCGGACAGCGTGCGCTCGGTCGAGATTCCCGGGAGGCCGGTGAGCTTGACCGGTGTGTCCCCGAACTTCGGCGCACCTCCCGGTCCGGCCAGGTTGGGCCGGTAGTACACGTCGTTGTTCTTGCGGAACACCTTGTCCGGCAGGTTGTCGCCGTTCACGTCGGCCAGCGTCGACAGGCCGTCGGACTGGCCCGCGCTGAAGCCGACCTTCAACCCGACGGAGCCCTCCTTGGTCGTCAGCCCCTGCAGGTTGTAGCCCGCGAACAGGTGCGCGCCGAAGCCGGTCGAGGTGTTCGCCGAGATCGCGCTGGCCTCGCCTTCGCGGATGTTCACCCCGAGGTCGTCGTCGGGCACCGACCAGCCCGCCGCGTCGGCGAAGGCGTTGTAGTTGCCCGACGGGTCGCGCACGTCGTCGAAGTAGTCGAACGTGTGGGTGTTGAAGAGCCGGTTGTCCTCGCCGAACTGCGACACCGAGGCGAGCAGCGTCTTGGCGAACGCGCCGGTCCGGTAGTTCAGCTCGTAGGCGCGGATCAGCTGGTCGTCCAGCTTGACCTCGACGCGCCGGAGCAGGTCGGCGGTGACCTTCTTGAACCCGTACTTGGCGTCGATCCGCACGTCCGGCCGGCGGGGTTCGCCGCGCTCCCGGTCCCGGACGAACGTCACCGAGTACCTGCCGTCGGTGTCGCCGCGGCCCGTGTACGTGATCTTCTGCGGGTACAGCTCGCTGCCCGGCACCGTGGAGTTCGCCGTGCCGCCGTCGGCCACCTTGGCGTACCGGTAGCGCATGACGTTGTCGTTGCCGTCGCGGATCTCCCGCGCCGCCCAGGTCGCGACGCGCCCCTTGGCGTCGGCCAGCGTGCTGTCGGCGGTGCCGCCGAAGAGCGTGCGGACGCCCTGCTTGTCGGTGACCTCCCACCAGTAGTTCGCGGGGCTGTCGCCGTGGCGCACGATCCGGTCGAAGCGGCTCTCCACCCGGGAGTGGAACACCTTCTCCGCGCTGCGCGCCTGCAGGGCGCCCCGGTGCGCCACCGGGGTCAGCTGCTCACCTTCCAGCAGGTAGGTCTCGGTCTCCAGGCCGGCGTCGTAGCGCGGCACGCCCCACCGTGTGTCGACCGTGAGCATCGGGGTGGCGAGGTCCCACCCGGCGCCCAGCCACCCGTTCGTCCCCGAGGAGTTGTAGCCGAGGGCCAGACTCGGCTCCAGGCCCGCGCGGCCCTTGGGCACCTCCAGCGGGTACGACAGCCGCGCGTCACCGCTGTTGTTCGCCGAGGGCGCCTCGATCAGGTTCACCCCGGAGCCGGGGTCGGCCGCCTTGATGTCCTTGATCTGGTTGGGGTTGAACGACGTGCCCTGCGGCCCCTCCGGTCCGGTGACCGCCGACCCGGCGTCCGGCACCGTCGCGGCGGCGCCGCGCAGCGACTCGGGCGAGGTCAGCCCGGACATGGCGAGCACCATGGCCAGGACGACGATCCTGCCTCTCCGGCCACGGACCACGCGTTGGACAGACATCAAGAGCCCCCATACCGTCGGACGTCCCCCGGAGCACGGGTCGTCCGACGACCTCCGCCCCCTGTGCTACCGCACGGTAGTTCGCGAGCCCGGTCGTTCGTACAGGCTTTCTGGACAAGCCCCGCACGCGCCGTAACGATCCGGCAACGGGGAGTCCGACCGGTGGGAGGGCGGCCGCCCGGGCCGTCCCCGCCCTTCGGACGGTGGCGGCCGGGTCAGCCTCGTCGTTCGGCGGCCGTCGGGCCGCACCCGCTCACACCAGGCCGAGCGACCGCAGCGCGCGCTGCTGCCCCGGTGTCGGCGCGGCCGGCCAGTAGACGTAACAGACCCCGCCCGTACCGCTTCTGACCTTGCCGTTCGCGTCGTAGCGCTTGGTGCGGAGCCAGATGTTCTCCCACTCGCGCCGCTGGTAGACCCGCCGGACGGCCTCGTTGTCGGGTGAGGCGGGGTCGTTGGCGATCACGTCGCCGTCGGCGGTGAAGCCGATCACGGTCATGAGGTGGCCCGAGGTGCCGTAGCCGGCGCCGGTGAGCTCCTCCTTGCGGAAGGACTGGGACGTGATGGCCGGGATGCCCGCGCGGATCAGGGTCTCCAGGTCGGTGAGCGAGCGCAGCCGGGTGACGACCGCGTTCATGTCGCGGTAGCTCGCGGCGTAGGCGGCGTTGAAGGGCCAGTTGCCGCAGCCCTCGTACTGGTAGTCGTAGGTGAAGCGGGCGGCGTGGCAGACCTGGGGGTCGGCGAAGGCCGGGTCCACCCAGGCCAGTTCCTCGGGCGCGGGCCGTCGGCCCCAGTACTCGACGATCATCTGCGAGGAGGTGGGGCTGCACCATGCCTCGCCGCCGTTGTCGTACTCGGGGTACTGGCCGACGTGGACGTTCTGCGAGTAGCGCGGCACGGTCAGCTCGTGGTCGAGGCCGGGCACGGAGGCGGGGACGGTGAAGCGGTCGGGGACGTCCGAGGCCATCGCGCCGAGCCGCCGGACGGTGGGCGTGAGGGCGGTCCCGGGCGTGCGGTAGAGGGTGAGCCGCAGGCGGTACGAGACGAGGCGGAGGCCGCTCGCGGGGTCGTCCACGGAGAAGGTGTCGGTCCACACGGAGGCCCTGCCGTCGCTCTGGCCGTCGACGGAGGTGCGCCGGATGTCGCCGTCGCCGGCCGCCCAGCGGCCCATCACGAACCAGGGCGTCTCCGTGCCGTCCCCGTACGCGCCGCGCAGCTCGACCTGGAGCCACGTGCCGGGCGGGGTGTCGGCGTTCCAGGAGGCGATGACCTCGGTGGCCGGCACGGTGGAGGTGTGCGTGGGCGAGGTCCAGTGCGCGTACTCCCAGGTGCTCGACCTGCCCGTGTGCGGGTCCGGGTACTCGGTGCGGCCCGCCGCGGTGCCGATGACCAGGCCGGGGCGGCGGCCCGACACGGCCCTGGTGCCGGCGGACGTGCCGCAGCGCCAGTCGGTGTACGTGTTCCAGAAGCGGTTGTCGACGAGGCCGGGCGCCGGGGCGTGCCCCCGAGCGTCGGCGCAGCCGTCGGCGCATTCCGCGGGCCCGGCGGCCGGGGCGGCGGAGGCGGGGGCCGCGCCGACCGCGGCGGTGCCGGCGGCGGCGAGGGCTGCGGCGAGGACGGTGCGGCGTGGGGTGGAACTGGGCATGGACGGGAACCCCCGGTCGAGATCGGTTGAGGCGAACGGACGGGGCTGCGCGCCCCACTATCGCGGCTCCCGGCGGGCTTCGGCCAGCGATTCGACGCGTGCCGCCGGAGCAATATTGGTCTCGTCCACTGGCGCTCCGCGCCCCGCTGACCTGCGGGCTCGCCTACCCTGGGGCCATGACCGACCTCGACCGCCTGGCTGCCGCGCTGCGCCGGCTGCCGCCCTCGTGCGGACCGGTGCGGCTCGTCGCGGTCGACGGGCACGCCGGTTCCGGAAAGTCCACCCTCGCCGCCCGCCTCGCCACGGCGCTGGGCTCGGCGCCCGTGCTGCGCCTCGACGACCTCGCCACCCACGAGGAGCTCTTCGCGTGGACCGGCCGGATGCTCGCCGAGGTGGTCGGGCCGCTGTCGCGGGGCGAGACGGCGCGCTACCGCCCGTACGACTGGAACCTGCGCTCCTTCGGCGCGGCCCGCGCGCTGGCGCCGGAGCCGGTGGTGCTCGTGGAGGGCGTGGGGGCCGGGCGGCGGGCGCTCCGGCCGTACCTCGCGCGGCTGCTGTGGATGGACCGCGGCCCCGAGGAGTCCTGGGTGCGCGGGCGGCGTCGGGACGGGCCGGGGCAGGCCGCGTTCTGGGACGGATGGACCGTGGCGGAGACTCGCCATTTCGCCGAGGACCCTTCCCGGCCCTTCGCCGACACCCTGGTGCGGGAGCGCGAAGAGGGTTACGAGTGGCTCGCCGGGCCCTCTGTGACCGCGAGTCCGCACCAGATCATCACCCACCGTGACGACCCCTTGGCTGCGAACTGAGGGGACGGAATTCCACTTCCGCACGTGCCTCAACTCCGCTTGACCCAAGGGGCGTACAGGTCTTACGTTCTGAATGTGCGGCTTTCCGAAGTCGCCGCAGACGCGAAGCCCCCGGTTGTTCCCCCGTGATCGGGGGCTTCGTTCTGCCCCCTTCCTCACCCTGGGTCACCACCCGTGAGCGGCCGACGGATCACGTCGGATCGTCGTGGATCGACTCCTTCTCCCTCATCACGCACGCCCTGCGCAGGTACGATGCCCCTCGGTGCGATCAATTCCCGTCCACGTGATGACGGTTGTGGGGGACCCGATGGACTTCGGCACACAGGGCGCGCACGCCCCCGCCGAGCTCGCCTGGCTGCGCGGCGTCGACGCCTACACGATGGGCGCCTACCCGCAGGCCGAGGAGGAGTTCCGTACGGCGGTGCGCATCGATCCCGGCATGGCCGACGGCTGGCTCGGCCTGCACGCGCTGCGGGTCGACACCACCACCGCCCTGCTGCGCATGTACCGCAACCGCGAGCGCTTCGGCGAGCAGCGGGCCCGGCACCGCAAGACCCTCAACTCCTGGTACTGGCTGGGCTGGTGGGTGCAGCCGGTGCTCGAAAGCCCGCGCGACCTGCTGCTCGCGCACGCCTCGCACTGGCTGGACGGCCGGCACGTGCCCGAGCTCGACCGGGCGCTCGCCGGACTGCCGCCGGTCGACACCGATCCGCAGGTGCGCTTCCTGCACGCCTGCCGCTCCTACCTGGTCAAGGACTGGGAGCAGCTGGTGCGGCACACCGAGACCCTCGTCGACGACCCGCTGCTCGGCATCGAGGCGGGGCTCTTCGGCGGCATGGCGCGGGTGCGGATGGAGATGTTCGGCCAGGCCGAGCCGCTGCTGTCGGCGGCGCTCATGCGCTGTCGCAGCGAGCAGCCGCAGCGCAAGGAGCTTCGCTACTGGCTGGCCCGGGCGCACGAGGGCACCGGCCGGACCGCCGCCGCGCTGCCGCTGTACCGGGCGGTGCACCGGATCGACCCGGCCTTCATGGACACCGCCGCGCGGCTCACGGCGATCGCCGAGTACGACGGCTTCGAGGGCCCGGACGATCCGGCGGGGCTCGCACCGGTCGCCCTCGGCGGCTTCGGCCAGGACACGAGGGACGCCGTGGACTCCGTACAGACGGATCCGGAGGGCCCGGGCGGCGACGGCCTGCTGCTCAAACCGGGCTCCGTGCCGCCGCCCGTACCGCCCGCGCCGCCGGATCCGCCGGAGTTCGTGCGGCAGAAGGCGGTCGTCCCGCCGCAGCCGGTGCCGCCGCGGTTCCCCGCCAGCCCCACGGATCCGGCGCTGCTCGCCGAGGCCCTCTCCGAGCTGGAGCGCATGGTCGGGATGGAACCCGTCAAGCGGCAGGTCAAGGCCCTCTCGGCGCAGCTGGAGATGGCCCGGCTGCGTGCCGGACAGGGGCTCCCGGTCCAGCCCCCGAAACGTCACTTCGTCTTCTCCGGCCCCTCGGGCACCGGGAAGACCACCGTCGCCCGGATCCTCGGCCGGGTCTTCTACGCGCTCGGCCTGCTCGGCGGCGATCACCTCGTGGAGGCCCAACGGGCCGATCTGGTCGGCGAGTTCCTCGGCCAGACCGCGGTCAAGGCCAATGAGCTGATCGACTCGGCCGTCGGCGGGGTGCTCTTCGTGGACGAGGCGTACTCGCTCTCCAACTCCGGCTACAGCAAGGGCGACGCCTACGGCGACGAGGCCCTGCAGGTCCTCCTCAAGCGCGCCGAGGACAACCGCGACCACCTGGTGGTGATCCTCGCCGGCTACCCGGAGGGCATGGACCGGCTGCTCGCCGCCAACCCCGGGCTGTCCTCGCGGTTCACCACCCGCGTCGACTTCCCCTCGTACCGCCCGCTGGAGCTCACCGCCATCGGCGAGGTCCTCGCCGCCTCCAACGGCGACGGCTGGGACGACGAGGCCCTGGACGAGCTGCGCTCGATCAACGCGCACGTCGTCGAGCAGGGCTGGATCGACGAGCTGGGCAACGGGCGCTTCCTGCGCACCCTGTACGAGAAGTCCTGCGCCTACCGGGACCTGCGGCTCTCCGGCTACCCGACCACGCCGACCCGCGAGGACCTGGCCACCCTGCGCCTGCCGGACCTGATGCAGGCCTACGGCGAGGTCCTGTCGGGCCGCGGTCCGGTCGACCGCGGCCCGCAGGAGCCACCGGGGCTCTAGCCGGACGCTAGCCCGGGTTCGGGCCCGGCACCGAGCCGGCCAGCGCCTCGGCCGGCCGCTCCGGCCGGGGTGCCGGGGTGAGCCGGTGGGCGGGGTCGCGGACCTCGCCCACCAGCATCTCCAGGACGTCCTCCAGCGCGACCAGGCCGAGCACCCGGCCGGAGGCGTCCGCCACCTGCGCCAGGTGGGTGGCGGCCCGGCGCATCACGGTGAGCGCGTCGTCCAGCGGGAGCTCGGCCCGCAGGACGCCCATCGGGCGCCAGATCTGCTGCGGCACCGCCCGCTCCCGGTCCTCCAGGTCGAGGACGTCCTTCACGTGCACGAAGCCCATGAAGACGCCCCGGCCCTCGGAGCAGACCGGGAAGCGGGAGTAGCCGGTGCGGACCGTCAGCTCCTCGATCTCGCGCGGGGTCACCGACGGGGAGACCGTCACCAGCGCGGCCGAGGGGATGAGGACGTCCGTGACGGGGCGGGTGCCCAGTTCCAGGGCGTCCTCCAGGCGCTCCTGCTCGGCCGGGTCGAGCAGCCCGGCCTGGCCGGCGTCCTCGACGAGGCGGCCGAGCTGCGCCCGGGTGAAGACGGCCTCGACCTCGTCCTTCGGCTCCACGTGGAAGGCCCTCAGGACGAGCCGGGCGCAGGCGCCGAGCGCGCTGGTGACCGGCCGGCAGAGGCGGGCGAAGCCGACCAGGCCGGGGCCGAGCCACAGCGCGGTGCGCTCGGGGTCGGCCATCGCCAGGTTCTTCGGGACCATCTCGCCGATCACGAGGTGCAGGAAGACCACCGCGGCGAGCGCGAACACGTACCCGAGCGGGTGGATCAGGCCCTGTGGCACGCCCACGGCGTGGAAGACCGGTTCGAGCAGCCGGGCCACGGTCGGCTCGGCGACCGCGCCGAGCGTCAGCGAGCAGACGGTGATGCCGAACTGGGCGGCGGCCATCATCTGCGGCAGGTTCTCCAGGCCGTACAGCACCTGGCGGGCGCGGGAGCCGCCGAGGGGTTCGATCTGGCTGCGGCGCACGGAGACGAGGGCGAACTCGGCGCCGACGAAGAAGCCGTTGGCCAGCACGAGCAGCAGGGCGAACAGGAGCGGGAGCAGGCTCATCGGGCGGCCTCCGCACCGACGGGCACCGGGGCGGTGCGGGTGATCCGCACCCGCTCGGCGCGGTAGCGGTCGACCTGGCGCACCGAGAGGCGCCAGCCGGGGAGTTCGGCCCGGTCGCCCGGGGCGGGGATCCGCCCGAGGAGATCGGCGACGAGCCCGGCGACCGTCTCGTACGGGCCGTCGGGCACGTCGAGTCCTATCCGGTGCAGGGTGTGCACCCGGCAGGAGCCGTCGGCCTCCCAGGCCGGCTGGCCGTCCTCCGAGGGGACGGCGGCCAGCTCGGGCCGCTCGTCGGCGGCGGTGTCGTGCTCGTCGCGGACCTCGCCGACGAGCTCCTCGACGATGTCCTCCAGGGTGACGACCCCGGCGGTGCCGCCGTACTCGTCGACGACGACCGCGATCGGCTGCCCGCGGCGCAGCCGCTCCAGGAGGGCCTGGGCGGGCAGCGATTCGGGGACGAGCAGCGGCGGGACGGCGATCCGGCCCACGGGGACCCGGTGCCGCTCGTGCGGGACGACGGCGAGGGCGTCCTTGAGGTGCACCATGCCGACGATCTCGTCGATCCGCTCGCGGTAGACGGGGAAGCGGGACAGGCCGGTGGCCCGGGTGAGGTTGAGGACGTCGGCCGCGGTGGCGTCCGACTGGAGGGCGCTCACCTTGACCCGCGGGGTCATCACCTGCTCGGCGGTGAGCCCGCCGAGCGACAGGGTCCGTACGAAGAGGTCGGCGGTGTCCTGTTCGAGGGCGCCGGCGAGGGCCGAGTGCCGGGCGAGGGAGACCAGCTCCCCGGGGGTGCGGACCGAGTCGAGCTCGTCGGTCGGCTCCACGCCGAAGAGCCGGACCAGCCGGTTGGCGACCCGGTTGAGCAGTGTGATCACCGGCCGGAACAGCGTGGCGAAGACGTGCTGCGGGCCGGCGACGAAGCGGGCCACCTGGAGCGGCCGGGAGACCGCCCAGTTCTTGGGGACGAGCTCGCCGACCACCATCTGGACGGCGGAGGCCAGCAGCATGCCGACGACCACCGAGATGCCGGAGACGGCGCCTTCGGGGAGGCCGGTCGCGGTGAGGGGCCCGTCGAGCAGCCGGGCGAGCGCGGGCTCGGCGAGCATGCCGGTGACGAGCGAGGTGATGGTGATGCCGAGCTGGGTGCCGGAGAGCTGGAAGGAGAGCTCGCGCAGCGCCTTGACGACGGTGCGGGCCCGGCGGTCGCCTTCGGCCGCGGCCCGTTCGGCCTCGGGGCGTTCCACGGTGACGAGGCCGAACTCGGCCGCCACGAAGAAGCCGTTGGCGAGGATGAGCAGGAAGGCCGCTGCGAGCAGCAGAAGCGAGACGATCATGCCGCCGCCTCGGGTGAGAGGGCGGCGCGGGTACTACCGGACGATCCGTCCATTGCCGGAGGGAGTCACTCCTCGGGTCGAAGGGCTGCCCCGCGGGCCGCCGGCGGGCGGCCCTGCACACGCGAGGCGGTGGTGCCGCTCGGCACCACCGCCTCAAGAGTAGTCACGCCCCGGTCGCCGGGGGCAGGGGGTCGGCCCCGTATGGGGGACGGTTCAGGGTGTCAGGCCGCCTCGGCGCCGGTGCCGTGGCTGTCGGCGAGGGCGCGCAGCGCGCGGGCGTCGCGGATGGCCGATTCCTTGGCGATGCCGGGCTGGATGCCGAGCACGGGCAGGCTGGTGCCGTCACTCAGGTCGAGGAAGACCCAGGGGTCGCCGGGGCGCAGGTTGACCTTGAGGATCTCGGCCCACGCGAGTCGGCGCGTCCGGGTGATGTTGACGACCGTCACCCCCTGGTCGTCGGCGACGACCTTGGGGCGGCTCAGCAGGACGAGGACGCCCAGGAAGAGCGCGGCGGTGAAGACGAAGCTGGCCCGCTCCCCCGGTCCCAGCTTCTCCAGCATCATCCCGACGGCGGTGATGACGACGAACATCGCCACCCCGACGGTCAGCAGCACGACCCGGGTGCGTCCCGGCCGGAAGGTGACCGGGAGGGCGGAGGCGGGGACGGAGGAGTCGGACATACGGGGTTCCTTGCGCGGGTTCCCGCGGGCGCCGGTCCGGGCGCCCGCGGGGAGGGTCGGTCAGAGGCGGCAGGCGTGGATGGCCGTGGTGAGGATGGCGCGGGCGCCCAGCTCGTACAGGTCGTCCATGACCTTCTGCGCCTCCCGGGAGGGGACCATGGCGCGGACGGCGACCCAGCCCTCGTTGTGCAGCGGGGAGACGGTGGGCGATTCCAGGCCGGGGGTGAGGGCGACGGCCTGCTCCAGGTGCTCGGCGCGGCAGTCGTAGTCCATCATCACGTACGAGCGGGCGACGAGGACGCCCTGGAGGCGGCGCAGGAACTGCTGGACCTTCGGGTCGTCGGTCGGGGCGCCGGTGCGGCGGATGACGGTGGCCTCGGAGGTGAGGATCGGCTCGCCGATGACCTCCAGGCCCGCGTTGCGCAGGCTGGTGCCGGTCTCGACGACGTCCGCGATGATCTGGGCGACGCCCAGCTGGATCGCGGTCTCGACGGCGCCGTCGAGGTGCACGACGGAGGCGTCGACGCCCTGCTCGGCGAGGTGCTTGGCGACGATGCCCTCGTAGGAGGTGGCGATCGTCATGCCCTGGAAGTCCTGGGGTCCGTTGGCCGTCCCGGGGCGGGTGGCGTAACGGAAGGTCGACCGGCCGAAGTTCAGCGGCAGGATCTCCTCGGCGTTGGCGCCGGAGTCCAGGAGCAGGTCGCGGCCGGTGATGCCGATGTCGAGCCGGCCGGACGCCACGTAGATCGCGATGTCCTTGGGGCGGAGGTAGAAGAACTCCACCTCGTTGTCCGGGTCGACGACGACGAGTTCCTTGGACTCCTTGCGCTGCCGGTAACCCGCCTCATGGAGCATTGCCATCGCAGGTCCGGAGAGAGAACCCTTGTTGGGGACGGCGATGCGCAGCATGGGACGGGCTTCCTTTGCCTCAGGTGTAAGGGAGTGTTTCGGTGCTCACGTGCTCAGAAGGTGCTCGGTGTGCCGGGCGGGCTCGGTGGGTGAGCGCGCTCGGCGGACCCGGCGTGCCGTGGGTGGCCGGCACGCTCAGAGATGGGAGTAGACGTCGTCGAGCGAGATCCCGCGGGCGACCATCATCACCTGGACGTGGTACAGCAGCTGCGAGATCTCCTCGGCGGCGGCTTCCTTGCCCTCGTACTCGGCGGCCATCCACACCTCGGCGGCCTCCTCGACGACCTTCTTGCCGATGGCATGGACGCCCTTGCCGACCAGTTCCGCGGTACGGGAGGTCGCCGGGTCGCCGGTCTCGGCCTTGAGCTTGAGCTCGGCGAAGAGCTCTTCGAAGGTTTTGTTCGCCATGATGTCCTAAGAGTACGGGGTGGACCGGGGCCACTCAGCGCCAGGGTTCGCTGACCGTGCGCAGCGTGGTCGCGGTGGCGACGGCGGCGGTGACGGCCTCGTGGCCCTTGTCCTCGGTGGACCCCTCCAGGCCCGCCCGGTCCAGGGCCTGCTGCTCGTTGTCGACGGTCAGGACGCCGAATCCGACGGGTACGCCGGTGTCGATCGAGACCTGGGTGAGGCCGTGGGTGACGCCCTGGCACACGTACTCGAAGTGCGGCGTCCCGCCGCGGATGACGACGCCGAGGGCCACGATGGCATCGTAACCGCGACCGGCGAGCACCTTCGCCACGACCGGGAGCTCGAAGCTGCCGGGGACGCGGAGCAGGGTGGGCTCGTCGATGCCGAGCTCGCTCAGGGCCCGCAGGGCGCCGTCGACGAGGCCGTCCATGATCTTCTCGTGCCACTGGGCCGCGATGACCGCGACCCGGAGGTCGCCGCAGTTCTTCACGCTGAGGACGGGTGCGCCCTTGCCGCTCATGTTTCTCCTTGCCGAATGCCGGTCGTACGTACGGGATTACTGGTTGTCGCAGGTGGAGGCGGTGGAGCTGTCCAGCCAGGGCAGGTCGTGGCCCATCCGGTCGCGCTTGGTGCGCAGGTAGTGGAGGTTGTGCTCGCCGGCCTGGACCGGCATGGGCTCGCGGCCCTCGACGGTGAGGCCGTACCGGGTGAGGGCGTCGATCTTGTCGGGGTTGTTGGTCATCAGGCGCAGGCTGCGGACGCCGAGGTCGACGAGGATCTGGGCGCCGGCGGCGTAGTCGCGGGCGTCGGCGGGCAGGCCGAGTTCCAGGTTGGCGTCGAGGGTGTCGCGGCCGCGCTCCTGGAGCTCGTACGCGCGCAGCTTGGACAGCAGGCCGATGCCGCGGCCCTCGTGGCCGCGCAGGTAGACGACGACGCCGCGGCCGGCCTCGGTGATCCGGTCCATGGAGGCCTGGAGCTGGGGACCGCAGTCGCAGCGCAGGGAGTGGAAGATGTCGCCGGTCAGGCACTCGGAGTGGACCCGGACCAGGACGTCCTCGCCGTCCCCGATCTCGCCGTGAACGAGGGCGACGTGCTCGACGCCGTCGACGGTGGAGCGGTAGCCGTACGCGGTGAACTCGCCGTGTGCGGTGGGCAGCTGGACCTCGGCCTCGCGGCGGACGGTCGGTTCGGCGGAGCGGCGGTAGGCGATCAGGTCCTCGATGGAGATGATCGTCAGGCCGTGCTTGCGGGCGAAGGGGATCAGCTCGGGCAGCCGGAGCATGACCCCGTCCTCGCCGGCGATCTCGACGATCGCGCCGGCCGGGCGGAGGCCGGCGAGGCGGGCCAGGTCGACGGCGGCCTCGGTGTGTCCGTTGCGGACCAGGACGCCGCCGGGCTTGGCGCGCAGCGGGAAGACGTGGCCGGGGCGGACGAAGTCGCCGGGCTGGTGCTCGCCGCTCGCCAGCATGCGCAGGGTGGTGGCGCGGTCGGCGGCGGAGATGCCGGTGGTGACGCCGTGGGCGGCGCTCGCGTCCACGGAGACGGTGAAGGCGGTCTGCATGGACTCGGTGTTGTGGTCGACCATCTGCGGCAGCCGGAGGCGTTCCAGCTCCTCCCCCTCCATGGGGGCGCAGATCAGGCCGCGGCACTCGCTCATCATGAAGGCGACGACCTCGGGGGTGGCCTTCTCGGCGGCGATGACCAGGTCGCCCTCGTTCTCGCGGTCCGCGTCGTCCACGACGACGACGGGGCGGCCGGCCGCGATGTCGCGGATGGCCTGCTCTACGGGGTCGAGGGCGAGATCGGTGGCGTCCCAGAGTGGGGTCTGGGGTGCCGCGCGGAGCGCGTCAGGCAGGGCGGGGGTGGGTGACGGGCGGGCACTCATGCGTGGGCTCCTTCCAGCGCGGGGGCCGTGCGGGACCGGAGCCACCAGTCGCGCATGCCCCAGATGACGAGGGCGAAGTAGATGACGTAGACCAGGCCGGAGAAGGCGAGGCCGCTGTTGAAGGCGAGCGGCACGCCGACCAGGTCGACGAGGAGCCAGGCGAACCAGAACTCGACCAGGCCGCGGGCCTGGGCGACCATCGCGACGAGGGTGCCGACGAAGATGTACGCGTCGGCCCACGGGCTCCAGGAGAGCGACGGGTAGAGGGTGAAGAGTCCGCCGATGGCGAGGGTGCCGACGGCCGCGCCGGCCAGGAGGACGCCGCGCTCCTTCCAGGTGGCGAAGCGGACGGCGATGGAGCCGTCCTGGGCCTGCTGCCGGCCGCGGCTCCACTGGCGCCAGCCCCAGACGGCCACGCCGATGACCAGGAGCTGCTTGCCGACGCCGCCGCTGAGGTGGGCGGAGGCGTAGGCGCCGACGAGGATGACGCCGGAGAGCAGCTGCGCGGGCCAGGTGAGGACGGAGCGGCGCCAGCCGAGGGCCAGGGCGACGAGGCCGATCGTGTTGCCGATCATGTCGGACCACATGATGTGCTGGCCGAAGGCGCTGAACGCCTCGGAGTTGAGCCAGTTCACTTGACGTTCTCCTGAGCGTTCGGGCCGAGCAGGCGCTCGACGTACTTGGCGATGACGTCGACCTCGAGGTTGACCGGGTCGCCGGGCTGCTTGATGCCGAGCGTGGTCAGGGCGAGGGTGGTGGGGATGAGGCTGATGGTGAAGAAGTCGGCGGCGGCGTCGACGACGGTGAGGCTGACGCCGTCGACCGTGATCGAGCCCTTCTCGACGACGTAGCGCGAGAGGTGCGCGGGCAGGCCGACCTTCACGAGCTCCCAGTGCTCGGACGGGGTCCGCTCCAGGATGGTGCCGGTGCCGTCCACGTGGCCCTGGACGATGTGGCCGCCGAGGCGGTCGCCGACGGCCATGGGGCGCTCCAGGTTGACCCGGGAGCCGGTCTCCAGGGCGCCGAGCGAGGAGCGCTTGAGCGTCTCGGCCATCACGTCGGCGGTGAACTCCCCGTCGCCGTGCTCGACGACCGTGAGACAGACCCCGTTGACGGCGATGGAGTCGCCGTGCTTGGCGCCCTCCGTGACCAGGGGGCCGCGCAGCCGGAAGCGGGAGGCGTCCGGCAGCTGCTCGACGGCTACGACCTCGCCCAGCTCTTCGACGATTCCGGTGAACACGGTCAGGCTCCCTTGGGTGTGGTGGTGGGGACGGCGGTGAGGCGGATGTCGGATCCGATGCGCGTGGTCTCGGTGATGTCGAGCCGCAACGCTTCCGTGAGGGTGCTGATTCCGGCGTCGGCGAGGGCCGCCGGGCCCGCGCCGAGGAGGACCGGGGCGAGGTAGCCGACGACCTGGTCGACGGCGTCCGCGGCGACGAAGGAGCCCGCGAGGGTGGGGCCGCCTTCGAGGAGGACGGAGCGGACGCCCCGCGCGTACAGGTGGGCGAGCAGGTCGTGGACGTCGATCCGGCCGTCGCGCAGGGGCAGCCGGAGCAGTTCGACGCCGGGCAGGTGCCGGGTGTCGGCGTCCTCCCCGACGACCAGGAGGGTGGGCGCGGCGGCGTCGAGGACCCGGGCGGTCGGCGGGACCGTGGCGCGGGTGTCGAGGGCGACGCGCAGGGGCTGGGTGACGTCGTCGATGCCGCGGACGGCGAGGTGCGGGTCGTCGGTGCGGAGCGTGCCGCCGCCGACGAGGACGGCGTCGGCCTCGGCGCGGAGCCGGTGGACGTCGGCGCGGGAGTCGGCGGAGCTGATCCAGCGGGAGGTGCCGTCGGCGGCGGCGGTGCGGCCGTCGAGGGTGGCGGCGTACTTCCAGCGGACGAAGGGGCGGCCGCGGCGGACGGAGGTGAGCCAGGCGATGTTTCCGGCCTCGGCCTCGTCCTCCAGGAGGCCCTGGGCGACCTCGACGCCGGCCGCGCGCAGGGTGTCGGCACCGCCGGTGGCCTGGGGGTTCGGGTCGCCGACCGCGTATTCGACCCGGCTGATCCCGGCCTCGACGAGGGCCTGGGCGCAGGGGCCGGTGCGACCGGTGTGGTTGCAGGGTTCGAGGGTGACGTACGCGGTGCCGCCGCGGGCCAGGACGCCGGCCTCGCGCAGGGCGTGGATCTCGGCGTGCGGGCCGCCGGCGCGCTGGTGGTAGCCGGTGCCGACGGGGTGGCCGGAGGCGTCGGTGATGACGCAGCCGACGACGGGGTTGGGGCTGGTGGAGCCGAGTCCGCGGGCGGCGAGCGCGAGGGCGCTCCGCATGGCGGTGATGTCGGCGGGCGTGGCCACCGGGTCCTCCTGCCTCTTCGGGCACGGACTCCGGGGCCTGTCGATGACGACAGAGAGCGGGTACGACGTCTCACGCAGGGTGCGCCGAGGCCGGAGGTCCCCTGGGGACGCCGCATCGATGCCGATACGGCGGCCAGCGGACATACGGCCGGCACACCCCTGGTAGGGGTCGCCCGCCGCGCACTGCCTCCCATCCGGACTTTCACCGTCGGTCCAGGAATCTCACCTGGTCAACCGGCCGCTGGCTTGCGGACGGGTCGCGGACTATACCGCCGGTTCGGAATTACACCGACCCCGGAGTGCGCTGCTGCTGATACAGGGCCAGTCTGCCACGACCGGGAACCGGCCAAACGGGTGAGGTCCTGTGGGCTGGCTCACAGCCCGCGCTCACCCTCCCACGGATTCCTCCGTTGGTCCAGACCTATTGACGCACTGGTCTAGTCCTCTTAATCTCCGTGTCACCTCCGAGGTGCGGCCCACCGGTGGTGCGCACTCCACGGGCCCAACACGAGCCACCCCCTTGTTCGTTGTGTTCTGCCTACCTCCCCTGGAGGAACCGAACGTGCTGTCCCCCACGAAGAAGAGAGCGAGCCTGCTCGCCTCCGGCGCCGCCGTCGCCGGGCTGCTGATCAGCTCCCTCGCCTCCGGCGGCGTCTCGTACGCGGCCGACAACGAGTCCTGTCGCCCCGACGGGCTCTACAAGACCCCCGGCGTCGACGTCCCGTACTGCTCGGTCTACGACACCGAGGGCCGCGAGAAGATGGGCGCGGACCACCAGCGCCGCGTCATCGGCTACTTCACCGGCTGGCGCGACGGCAAGAACGGCCAGCCCGCCTACCTGGCCAAGGACATCCCGTGGGAGAAGATCACCCACATCAACTACGCCTTCGGCCACATCGGCTCGGACAACAAGCTCTCCGTCGGCACGGACGGTCCGAACAACGCCGCCACCGGGATGACCTGGCCCGGTGTCGCGGGCGCCGAGATGGACCCCTCGTACGCCTACAAGGGCCACTTCAACCTGCTCAACAAGTTCAAGAAGCAGCACCCGAACGTGAAGACCCTGATCTCGGTCGGCGGCTGGGCCGAGACCGGCGGCTACTTCGCGGACAACGGTGACCGGGTCGACTCCGGCGGCTTCTACTCGATGGCCACCAACGCGGACGGTTCGGTCAACCAGGCCGGGATCGACACCTTCGCCGCCTCCTCCGTCGACTTCATCCGGAAGTACGGATTCAACGGCGTCGACATCGACTACGAGTACCCGACGACCATGAAGGACGCCGGGAACCCGCTCGACTGGCAGCTCGCCAACGCGCGCCGCGCCGGCCTCGTGCAGGGCTACGCGGCCCTCATGAAGTCCCTGCGCGAGAAGCTGGACGTGGCCGGCGCCGCCGACGGCAAGCACTACCTGCTGACCGTCGCCGCCCCCTCCTCCGGCTACCTGCTGCGGGGCATGGAGACCTTCCAGATGCAGAAGTATCTGGACTACGTCAACATCATGTCCTACGACCTGCACGGCGCCTGGAACGAGTACGTCGGGCCCAACGCCTCCCTCTTCGACGACGGCAAGGACGGCGAGCTCGCCGCCGCCAACGTCTACGGCTCGGCGCAGTACGGCAACATCGGGTACCTCAACACCGACTGGGCGTACCACTACTTCCGCGGCTCGATGCCGGCCGGCCGGATCAACATCGGCCTGCCCTACTACACCCGCGGCCACAAGAACGTGCAGGGCGGCACCGACGGCCTGTGGGGCAAGGCCTCCGCGACCACCTGCCCGGCCGGCGCCGGTCTGACCAAGTGCGGTGACGGCGCCACCGGCATCGACAACCTCTGGCACGACAAGGACACCAACGGTGTCGAGTCGCCGGCCGGCTCCAACCCGATGTGGCACGCCAAGAACCTCGAGAAGGGGATCGTCGGCGACTACGTCACCCAGTACGGCTTCCCGGCGAACACCACCCTGACCGGCACCTACGCCCGCAAGTACGACTCGACCCTGGTCGCGCCGTGGCTGTGGAACGCGCAGAAGAAGGTCTTCCTCTCCACCGAGGACGAGCAGTCGGTGGCCGCCAAGGCCGACTACGTGGTCAGCAAGGGCATCGGCGGCACGATGGTCTGGGAGATGGCCGGCGACTACGCCTGGAACGCCGCCAAGGGCCAGTACGAGATGGGCTCGACGCTCACCTCGCTGATGTACGACAAGTTCAAGACCGCCACCCCGTACGGCGCTAAGAAGTCCAACGCGACCCTGCCGAAGCAGGCCGTGAAGATCGACGCGCAGTTCACCGAGTTCAAGCTGGGTGACTCCAACTACCCGATCACCCCGAAGATCAAGATCACCAACAACACGGCGACCACCCTCCCGGGCGGCACGGAGTTCCAGTTCGACTACGGGACCTCGGCCCCGGCCAACGCCTCCGACCAGTCCGGTTTCGGCACCAAGGTGATCAGCAGCGACCACACGGGCAGCAACGTGGGCGGCCTGAAGGGCGACTTCCACCGGGTCTCCCTGAAGCTGCCGGCCTGGCAGTCGCTGGCCCCCGGCGCGACCGTGGACCTGGCGTTCAACTACTACCTGCCGGTCTCCACGCCGTCGAACTGGACGGTCACCGTCAACGGCACCGCGTACGCCCTCGCCGGCGACCTGGCGCGCGGCACGACCGTGGTGGAGCCGGGCGCGACCACGCCGCCCACCACTCCCCCGACCACCCCGCCCACGACCCCGCCGACGACTCCCCCGACGACCCCGCCCACCACGCCGCCGACGACGCCGCCCACGGGCTGTACCGCCCCGGCGTACGTGGCCGGCTCGGTCTACAACTCGGGCAGCCTCGTCTCCCACAAGGGCCGCAGCTGGAAGGCCCAGTGGTGGACGCAGAACGAGGAGCCGGGCACGACCGGCGACTGGGGCGTCTGGAAGGACCAGGGCGCCTGCTAGTCGGCACCACCTGAGAAACCCCCGGCGGCGGTCTCACGGCCCTTGCCGCCGCCGGGCCTCCCCACCGCGCCGCGCCCCCCTGTCCGGGGCGCGGCGCGGTCGCGTCCACGGCGCGGTTCGGGGCGGGGCGGGGCGGGGCAGGGCCGCGTCCACGGCCCGGTGCGGGGCGCGCGCGTCCACGGCCCTCCGCGGCGGGTTACGGGAAGAGCGCGTCCTGCGCCGCGTCGCGGGCCGTGAGCAGGGCCCCGCGCAGGATGCCGGCGTCGCCCAGGGTGGTGGCGCGCACCTCGGTGCGCAGCGGCGAGAGGGTGGCGAGCCGGGCCTCGACCCGGGCGGCGAGGGCGGGGCCGCCACGGTGGCCGGTCTCGCCGCCGAGGACGACGCAGCCGGGGTCGAGGACGGCGGCGACCGAGGCGGCGCCGATCGCGAGCCGGGCGGCGAGGGCGTCGAGGAAGCGCCCGTCGCCGGATTCGAGCGCGGTGGCGGGGTCGAGCCCGTACGAGACGGCGAGGGCGTCGACCGCCGCCGCGCAGGCCAGCTCGTCGAAGCCGCCGTCGCAGCCGTGGGCGGAGGGCAGGCCGGTGGTGCCCGGCACCGGCAGGAAGCCGATCTCGCCCGCGCCGCCGGAGGCCCCGCGGCGCAGCCGGCCGTCCAGGACGACGGCGGCGCCGATGCCCTGGCCGAGCCAGAGCAGCACGAAGGTGTCCTGGGCGGCGGCGGGGGCGGCGCCCTCGCGCAGTTCGGCGACGGCGGCCAGGTTGACCTCGTTCTCCACCAGGACGGCGGCGGGCAGCCGCCGCTGGAGGACGGAGACGAGCCGCCGGTGCCAGACGGGCAGCTTCGCGGTGTCCCGCAGTTCCCGGGTGGCCGGGTCGATGAGTCCGGGGGCGCCGACGGCGACGGTGTGCAGCCGGCTGGCGCCCGCCTCCCGCGCGGTGCGTTCGAGGAGCGCGACCGCCTGGTCGACGGCGGGTTCCGGCGCGGTGCCGTCGCCGATGGGGACGGTGGCCTCGGCGAGGGTGGCGCCGAGCAGGTCGGAGACCACCACGGAGACCGAGCGGGTGCGCACGTCGAGGGCGGCGAGGTGGGCGCGGTCGGCGACGATCCCGTACAGCTTGGCGTTGGGGCCGCGGCGTTCGGCGCCGGACTCGCCGACGACGTGGACGAGTCCGGAGTCCCGGAGCCGTTCGACGAGGTCGGCGACGGTGGGCCGGGAGAGTCCGGTGAGCGTCTTGAGCTGGGTCGCCGTCAACGGGCCCTCGTCCTGGAACAGGCGCAGGGCGAGCCGGTCGTTGATGGCCCGGGCGGTGCTCGGGGATGCGGCCATGCGGTGATCCTCTCAGACGTTCCGACGGCGGGTCCGCCCGCCTCCACTATTTATCAGGGAGGGTTCCTGATAGTTTACGCGGCCAGCAGCACACACCAGCTCCGGGGAGGGCTTCACATGGCGGACGGAACCGTCTTCAGCACCCAACGGCTCCGGCGGGCCCGCTTCGCCGTCGCCGCGGTCTTCTGCGTCCACGGCGCGGTCACGGGCAGTTTCGCGACCCGGATCCCCTGGATCCAGGAGCACGCCGGGGTCAGCGCGGGCCAGCTCGGCCTCGCCCTCGCCTTCCCGGCGATCGGCGCCTCTCTGGCGATGCCGCTGGCCGGCGCCGTCAGCCACCGCTTCGGCGCCCGCACCGCGCTGCGCGCCCTGCTCGCGCTGTGGACGCTCGCGCTGATCCTGCCCTCGCTCGCGCCGAACGTGTACGGGCTGTGCGCCGTGCTCTTCCTCTACGGCGCCACCGCCGGCATGTCCGACGTGGCGATGAACGCCCTCGGCGTCGAGGTCGAGAACCGGCTCGGCCGCTCGATCATGTCCAGCCTGCACGGCATGTGGAGCGTGGGCGCCCTGGTCGGCTCCGCGGCCGGCACCCTCGCCGCCCAGCTCGGCGTCGACGCCCGGGTGCACCACCTGACCGCCGCCCTGATCCTCACCGCGCTCGGCCTGGTCTTCTGCCAGGGCGTCCTCGACCTGCGCAGCACCCCCGAGGAGGAGCCGCCGCCGCGCTTCGCGCTGCCCCCGAAGTCCGCCCTGGTGATCGGCGCGATCGGCTTCTGCGCGGTCTTCGCCGAGGGCGCGAGCCTGGACTGGTCCGCGGTCTACCTCAAGGACGAGCTGGGCACCTCGGCCGGGCTCGCGGCCGCCTCGACCACCGCCTTCGCCCTGACCATGGCCCTCGCGCGGCTGGCCGGCGACCGGGTCGTGGACCGCTTCGGCGCCGAGCGCACGGTACGGGTCGGCGGTCTCGCGGCCACGGCCGGCGGGCTGCTCGTGGTCTTCGCCCCGCACGTGGCCCTGGCGATGGCCGGATTCGGACTGATCGGGCTCGGGGTGGCGGTCGTCGTCCCGCTCGCCTTCGCCGCCGCCGGGCGCAGCGGCCCGAACCCGAGCCAGGCCATCGCGGGCGTCGCCACCATCACGTACACCTCGGGCCTCATCGCCCCCTCGGCGATCGGTGGCATCGCGCACGCGACCTCCCTGGTCGTCTCGTTCGGCCTGGTCACGCTGCTGGCCTTCGGCCTGGTGCTCGGCGCGGGCGTGCTGCGGAACCGGACCCGGGCCACCGCGGGGGCGGCCGGGAAGGGCGCGGACGTCCGGGAGGGGGCTCACTGACCGGCGGCGCATTACCATGTGGCTGATCTTTTTCGGCCATGACCCGGCCATCGGAACCCGGAGAACTGGAGCGACCACATGAGCCTCGGCGTGCGCTGGAAACTGCACGGCGACGGGAGGACGCCGGCTCCGGGAGCCGTCGTCCGGCCGGACGAGCGCCTGTCCTGGCCCCGTACCGCAGGGCTCGGTGCCCAGCACGTGGTCGCCATGTTCGGCGCCTCGTTCGTCGCCCCGGTGCTCATGGGCCTGGACCCGAACCTCGCGATCATGATGTCCGGTGTCGCGACCGTGATCTTCCTGCTCGCGACCCGGGGCACGGTCCCCTCGTACCTGGGCTGCTCGCTCTCCTTCGTCGGCGTCGCCGCCGCGATCCGGGCCTCCGGCGGCACCAGCGCCACCGTGACCGGGGCGGTGTTCGTGGTCGGCGGGGTGCTCTTCCTGGCCGGCCTCGCGGTGCGGAAGTTCGGCGCGCGGATCATCCACGCGGCGATGCCGCCGGTGGTCACCGGCGCCGTGGTCATGCTGATCGGCTTCAACCTGGCCCCGGTGACGGCGTCCACGTACTGGCCGCAGGACCAGTGGACGGCCCTGCTGGTGATGCTGTTCACCGGGCTCGCCGTGGTCTGCCTGCGCGGCTTCTGGTCGCGGATCGCGATCTTCCTCGGCCTGATCTTCGGCTACGCCATCTCCTGGGTCTTCGACCTGGTCTTCGGCAAGATCCACTCGATGTCCCCGAGCGGCCAGGTCACCGACCACTGGCGGCTCGACCTCTCCGCCGTCTCCCAGGCCGACTGGATCGGCCTGCCCACCTTCCACGGCCCCAGCTTCGAGTGGTCGGCGATCCTGGTGGCGCTGCCGGTGGTCATCGCGCTGATCGCGGAGAACGCCGGACATGTGAAGGCCGTCGGCGAGATGACCGGCGACTCCCTGGACGACAAGCTGGGCACCGCGATCGCCGCGGACGGCGCCGCCTCCATGCTCTCCACCGCCGTGGGCGGCCCGCCGAACACCACGTACTCCGAGAACATCGGCGTCATGGCCGCCACCCGCGTCTACTCCACCGCCGCCTACTGGGCCGCGGCCGGCTTCGCGCTGCTCTTCGGCCTCTGCCCGAAGTTCGGCGCCGTCGTGGCCGCCATCCCCGGCGGCGTGCTCGGCGGCATCACCGTCATCCTGTACGGCATGATCGGCCTGCTGGGCGCCCAGATCTGGATCAACGCCAAGGTCGACCTGCGCAACCCGCTCAACCTGGTGCCCGCCGCGGCCGGCATCATCATCGGCGTCGGCGGCGTGAAGCTCACCTTCACCGACACCTTCGAGCTCGGCGGCATCGCGCTGGGCACCATCGTGGTCATCACCGGCTACCACGTGCTGCGCGCCTTCGCCCCGGCCCACCTCAAGCAGCAGGAACCCCTGCTGGACTCGGGCACCAGCTCCTACGAGGGCACGTCGGACGACGAGAAGACCGCCAAGCCGTAGGCGATTCGCCCGTTCTGGGGAAGCCGGGCGGCGGAATCCCTCCGTCCGGCTCCGTGGCTGCCACGCTGCACCCATGGCGCAGACGCAGCACTTCCCCGTCGGGCCCTTCACCGCCGTCGACCCCGTGGTGGACCGGATGCGGGCCTTCCGCTCGGCCTGGCACCCGGCCGACGGGGTCGCGGTGTTCAACCGGGTCTACCTGACCGTCACCGAGGAGATCGGCCACGCCATCGAGGCGGGCACCTTCGGCGACCGGCGGGCCGCCGCCACCCTGGACGTGCGCTTCGCCCAGCGCTACCTCGCCGTCGTCGAGGCGGTCGGCAGCGGCGCCCGGGCGCCCGCCTGCTGGCGCCCGCTCTTCCACTACCGCCGGCATCCCGGCGTACGGCCGCTGCAGTTCGCGCTCGCCGGGATCAACGCGCACATCGGGCACGACCTGGCCCTCGCCGTGGTCGACACCTGCCGGACGCTCGACTGCTCGCCGGCGGAGCTGGAGGACGAGTTCGACCGGGTCGGCGACATCCTCGTCCTCCTGGAGGAGCGCATCCGGGAGGAACTGATGCCGGGCCCGGACCTCCTGGAGGTCGCGGACCCGCTGACGCATCTGCTCGGCTGCTGGAGCCTGGACCGGGCCCGCGACGGGGCCTGGCTCGCCGCCCGCTCGCTGTGGCAGCTGCGGCGGCTGCCCGGCCTGGCCGAGGAGTTCACCGAACGCCTCGACCGGTCGGTGGGCCTGGTGGGGCGGATGCTGCTCACCCCGCTGGCCCGCCCGTAGACCGGGCCGGAGGATCAGTCCTCCGGCAGCTCGACCGGGGCGATCTCGTCGTACACGTCGCCCGGACCCGGGTTGGTGCCGTCCGTCGCACCGCCGAAGTGGTGCATCACACCCCAGACCGCGTTGAGCGCCGTCTGCACCGCGCCCTCGGCCCAGCCGGCCGTCCACGAGATGTCGTCGCCGGCGAGGAAGATGCCGCGCTTGTCCTCCGGCAGACGGTCCTGCATGAAGTGGGTGAACAGGCGCCGCTGGTAGCGGTAGTGACCCGGCAGGTTGGCCTTGAACGCACCCATGAAGTAGGGCTCGTTCTCCCAGGAGACGGTGACCGGGTTGCCGATGACGTGCTTGCGGATGTCGACGTTCGGGTAGATCTCGCCGAGCGACTTCAGCATGACCTCCATCCGCTCGTTCGCGGACAGCGGCAGCCACTTCAGGCTGTCGTCGCACCACGTGTACGAGAGGCAGATGGTGGCCGGCTTGTCCGGGCCGTCGTCCAGCAGGTAGGTGCCGCGGGTCATCCGGTCGGTCAGCGTCATCGACATGACGTCGCGGCCGGTCACCTCGTCCTTGTCCAGCCAAAACGGGCGGTCCACGGGCACGAAGAGCTTCGAGGACTCCATGTAGTGGGTCCGCTCCATCGCCGTCCAGTGGTCGATCGGGAAGAGCGAGTCGTCGCACGCGATCTTGGACAGCAGCATCCAGGACTGGGCGGTGAAGATCGCCGCCTGGTACGTACGGATGTCGCCGGACGCGTCGGTGACGGTGATCCGGTTGCCGGCCGCGCGGGTCAGGCGGGTCACGGCCGGGCGCGGAGTGCCCTCGTGCAGGGAGCTCAGCGAGGTGCCCTGGGCCCAGTGGACGATCTTCTCCGGCTCGCGCTCCCACAGGCGCAGCGGCAGCTGCTGGGAGCCGCCGACGATGCCGCGGTGGTGGTCGTCCGCCTCGGTGTAGACGACCCGGAGGATCTCCAGGATGGAGTTCGGGAAGTCGGTGTCCCAGCCGCCGGTGCCGAAGCCGACCTGGCCGAAGATCTCGCGCTTGCGGAAGGACTGGAAGGCCTCGGACTTGCAGAGGAAGCCGTAGAAGGTCTCGTCGTCCAGCTTCTCGACCAGCTTGGCCCAGATCTCGCGGATGCGCGGGACGTCCCGCTCGCGCATCGCCTGGTTCATGTCCGAGAAGTCGGCGCCCTCGTCGAGACAGGCGTTCCACGCGGCGGCGACGTCGCGGTAGATCTGCGGCAGGTCGTCGATGGTCTCGGCGTAGTGGGTCTCACCCTTGAGGTCGACGACGGTCGACGGGGTGGCCTCGGCCAGCGGGTTCGGGAACGGCGTGGTCTCCAGGCCGACCAGGTCGATGTAGTGCTGGAGCGCGGTCGAGGAGGGCGGGAAGCGCATCGCGCCCATCTCGGCCGTCAGACCCTCGGTCTCCGGGCCCTCGAAGCCGACGGTGCGCAGCCGGCCGCCGATCTGGTCGGCCTCGTAGACGACGGGCTTGAGGCCCATCTTCATCAGCTCGTACGCGGCGATGATGCCGGACAGGCCGCCACCGATGACGGCGACCTCGGTGCCGTGCTCGGTCGCGGGTATCTGGCCGAGCCCGGCCGGGTGGGCCAGGAAGTCGTCGTAGGCGTACGGGAAGTCCGGACCGAACATGGTGATCGGCGGCTGCTGCTCGTCGGCGTGCTCGACGGCGTTGGGCACGGTGGACGTCATGGGGTACGGACTCCTTGCGGGAAAAGAACGAAGCTGGGGAGGACGGGCGGGGGCGGCTCAGGCCCGGTCGTGGACCAGGGGGCCGTAGAGGCCCGGGCGCCGGTCGCGGAGGTAGGGGTTCTCCGCGCGGGAGGCCGCGAGGAAGTCGCTGTCGACGTCGCCGACGACGAGGTCCTCGCCCCGTCCGGCGCGGACCCGGGCGGTGCCGTCGGGGGCCGCGAGCGTGGACAGGCCGACGAACTCGAAGTCGCCCTCGGGGCCCGTCCGGTTGGCGTACGCGATGTACATCTGGTTCTCGAAGGCGCGCACCGGGACGACGGACTCGGGGACGACCTCGGCCGGGTGCATGAGCGCGGTCGGCACGAGGAGGAGGTCGGTGCCGGCCAGCGCCTGCGCCCGCACGTTCTCGGGGAACTCGACGTCGTAGCAGATCATCAGGCCGACGGTGAGGCCGGCGAGCTCCGCCTGGACGACGGCGCGGTCGCCGGGCGTGAACCACTTCAGCTCGAAGTCGCCGAAGAGGTGGGTCTTCCGGTAGTGCGCGAGCACGGCACCGTCGGCGCCGAAGAGCTGCGCGGAGTTGTGGAGCACCCCGTGCGCCGCGACGTCCCGCTCCGGGTAGCCGTAGCCGACGGCCAGGCCGTGGCGGACGGCGATCTCGGCGACGGCCCGCGCGGAGGGGCCGTCGGCGGGCTCGGCGAGGCGGGCGATGTCGGCGCCGATGGCGTAGCCCGTGAGGTACAGCTCGGGGGCGAGGAGCAGCCCGGCCCCGGCCGCCGCGGCGCGGCCCGCGGCCTCGTCGAGGATCTTCAGATTGGCGGCCACGTCACCGAGCTGTCCGGAGCTCTGGAGCAGGGCGGTGCGCAGCGCGGGCATCGGCGATCCTCGGGGCAGAAGGTGAGGGAGTAATTCAAAGGGAAGACGTCAAAAACGGTACGGTTTCGGGCTCTGTCGGGACAAGGCGAGACCGTTGCGGACCGACCGTCGAACCGTTGCGCGATCGTCGGCCTCGGCGGTGATTCGTTGCGTGCGGCCGCGACCAGGGTCGTACGCCTCCCCCGCCGCGCGGCGGAGGCGCGGACCGTTCCCCGGTCCGACGCCGTGGCGCGAGCGACGCGGAAGAGTGGTGGTCGTCCGGTTGACCTGCCGAAAGGACCGAAACGACATGAACCGCCGCACGAAGATCGCCGCCGTGGCCGCCGCTCTGCTGATCACCGCCGGAGCGGCGGGCGGCGCCACCGCCTCGGCCTCCGCCGACGGGAAGGGCCCGCACCGGGAGGCGGCGGCGCTGACCGGCACCGCGAAGCTCTACCGGCCCGCCGGCGACGACATCACCTTCTCCTTCGACGCGCACCTGGCGGCGAAGGACCGGAACAACCCGCTGGCCGCCACCGGCACCTTCCGCTACAGCCACTTCAAGGGGGACTGGGGCGGCACCGCCGAGGTGAAGGTGGACTGCCTGGCGACCGGGGGCAAGGCCGCCACGGTCACCGGCGTGGTCACGAAGACGGACGTGCCCGGTCTCCTGCACAAGCGGGTCGGGGTGTCGGTGTACGACGACGGCGGGCACGACCGGCTGGGCTACAGCTGGATGGCGTCCGACCCGACGAAGGACGAGGTCCCGCCCTGCAACAGCGCCGCCCCGTTCGAGCGGGTCAAGGCCGGCACCGGCGACTTCACGGTGCTGCCCTGGCAGTTCACGTACCCGACCGAGTAGCCGGTACGGGAGGGGTTACGCGGGCGAGCCCGAGGAGAAGCGCCGCAGCAGGGGCGAGAGCACCAGGACGGACTTGGTGCGCTCCACGAACGGCTCGCCCGCGATCCGCTCCAGGACGCGCTCGAAGTGGCGCATGTCGGAGGCGAAGACCTGGACGACGGCGTCCGCGTCACCGGTGACGGTCGACGCGGACACCACCTCGGGATACCGCTCAAGACCTCGCCGGATGTCCTCCGGCGAGGTGTTGTGGCGGCAGTAGATCTCGACGAACCCCTCCGTCTCCCAGCCGAGCGCCGCCGGGTCCACCCGTACGGTGAAGCCGGTGATGGCGCCCTCGGCCCGGAGCCTGTCCACCCGCCGCTTGACCGCGGGAGCGGAGAGACCGACGAGCGAGCCGATGTCGGCGTAGCTGCGGCGGGCGTCTTCCGCGAGGGCGTGGACGATGCGTTCGTCGAGGTCGTTGAGTCGCACTACGGGTGGATCACTTCTCTGCTGATGCCAGTCGGGAGCGGCGCATGCCGTACAGGAAGTAGAACACGAGTCCCGCGGCCATCCAGCAACCGAAGACCACCCAGGTGATCGCGTCGAGGCTGAACATGTTGTACGCGCAGAAGAGGAAGCCGAGCACCGGGAAGACCGGGCCGAACGCCACCTTGAAGGTGCGCGGCATGTCGGGGCGCGAGTAGCGGAGCACGATGACCGCGATGTTGACCAGGGCGAAGGCGAAGAGGGTGCCGATGCTGGTCGCGTCGACCAGCTTGCCCAGCGGGATGACCGAGGCGAGGGCGGCGCAGAACAGGGAGACGATCACCGTGTTGACGCGCGGGGTGCCGGTCTTGGGGCTGACCTTGCCGAAGACCTTCGGGACGAGGCCGTCGCGGGACATCGCGAACAGGACGCGGGTCTGGCCGTAGAGCACGGTCAGGACGACGCTGGCGATGGAGATGACGGCACCGGCGGCGAGCATGGTGCCCCAGAAGGTCTGGCCCGTGACGTCGTTCATGATCGCGGCGAGGGTGGCCTCGGAGCCCGCGAAGTCCTTCCAGTGCCAGGCGCCGACGGCGACCGCCGCGACCAGCACGTACAGGACGGTCACGATGAGCAGCGAGAGCATGATCGCCCGCGGCAGGTCGCGCTTGGGGTCCTTGGCCTCCTCGCCGGCCGTGGAGGCGGCGTCGAAGCCGATGTACGAGAAGAACAGGCTGGCGCTTGCGGCGCCGACGCCCGCCATACCGAGCGGCATGAAGTCCTTGTAGTTGCCGGACTTGAAGCCGACGAAGCCGATGGCGCAGAAGAGCACCAGCGCGGCGATCTTCACCACGACCATGATCGTGTTGACCACGGCGGACTCACGGGCGCCGCCGAGCAGGAACACCATCGCCAGCAGGACGACGATCAGGCCGGGCAGGTTGATCACGCCGCCCTCGCCCGGGGCGGAGGACAGCACGTCGGGGATGGTGACGCCGATGGTGCCGTCGAGCAGCTCGTTCAGGTACTCGCCCCAGCCGACCGCCACCGCGGCCACCGAGACGCCGTACTCCAGGACCAGACACCAGCCGCAGACCCAGGCGACGAGTTCGCCCATCGTTGCGTACGCGTACGAGTAGGAGGAGCCCGCGACCGGTATGGAGCCGGCCAGCTCGGCGTACGAGAGGGCCGAGAAGAGCGCCGTGAGACCGGCGATCACGAAGGACAGGGTGACCGCGGGACCCGCCTTGGGGACCGCGGAGCCGAGCACGACGAAGATGCCGGTACCGAGCGTCGCACCGATGCTGATCATCGTCAGCTGCCACATGCCGAGCGTGCGGCGGAGACTGCCGCCTTCGCCCTGTCCACCCTCCGCGACCAGGTTCTCCACCGGCTTGCGGCGGGTCAGGGCGGAGAGCCCGGAGGGCTTGCGGACGGTCGATTCCTCGACCGGGGGGGCTGCGCCATGGTCCAGCACTGCGGGGGCTCCTTATCGCTGCCTGACGATGGGGCGGGGACCGCGGCGGTACGCGGGCATGACTGAACAGCCCACGGGGGAAGGGGGAACCGCCGAGCAGGCGGTCGCCGCCACTCCTGGTACGGGGCATGAGCCTAAGGGCTGGAGCTTCGCACTCGTAATGCAGGGTTGTTGCGCACTGGCAGATGATCATTGCGCGCTAGCGGCGCAGACGGGGAAACATTGCGCTCCCCTGCATGAATCGACACATCAGGGGCATGGAGCGACCCGTGCGCGCACCTTGACTCCTTCGGGCGGATGGCCCACGCTGCACCCGCCTGAGACGGAGGCCCTCGTGAGCTGGCTGGAGCCCGCCCCCTTCCTTCGCGGCACGGCCTGGCTGGACGGCGACCGGCCGGTGCGCGCCGACCCCGCCGACCTGGAACGGCTGCCCTGGGACATCGCCGAGCGGGCCGCGCTGCCCATCGGGGTGCGGGTCGAGTTCACGGCCGCGCCGGGCACCCGGGCCGTGGAGCTGCGCTACCGGGCGGCGGTCCCCCGGCCGGGGGACGCGCTGCGCGCGCTGCGGCACGGCTTCGCGCTCTGGCAGGGCCGGCGCTGCCTCGCCGAGGTGTTCGCGGAGCCGGCGGAGGAGGGCGCGGTGCGGCTCGAACTCCCGGCCAGTGGCGGGGAGTTCACGGTCCACCTGCCGGAGGACCAGGCGCCGGTCGTGGGCGGCCTGCGGCCGGTCGGCGGCGCCCTGTCCCCGGCACCCCGACGCCCCCGCTGGCTGGTCCACGGCGACTCGATCACCGAGGGCTGGTGGTCGACCCGCCCCGCGCACTCCTGGCCCGCGACGGCGGGCCGGGCGCTCGGCCTGGACCCGGTCAACCTCGGCTTCGCGGGCGGCGCGCGCGGCGAACTCCCGCTCGCCGAGCACCTCGCCCGGCTCCCCGGCGAACTGATCACCCTCGCCTTCGGCACCAACTGCTGGTCCACCGTGCCCTGTTCGGCCCCGCTGCTCTACGAGACCACCCGCGCCTTCGTCGGCCTGGTGCGCCGCGGGCACCCCGGCACCCCGCTGCTGCTGCTCTCCCCCGTGCTGCGCCCGGCGGCCGAGCGGACCGGCAACGCCCTGGGCGCCACCCTCGCGGAGCTGCGGACGGCCATGGAGGAGGCCGTACGGGACCTCGTGGCGGCCGGGGACGCCCGGCTCGCCCTGCTGCCCGGCCGGCCGCTGCTGGGGCCCCGGGACCTCGCCGACGGGCTGCACCCCAACGACCGGGGCCACCGGCGGATCGCGGCGGCGGTGACCGGGGCGCTGCGGGCGACGGGGTTCGTGCGCCCGGGAACGCCACGGGCCCCCGGGAGGGATCTCCCGGGGGCCCGCGGTCGGCTCTAGAGGCCGGGGAGCGGTCAGCTCCAGCTGGCGTGCAGCGGCTTGCCCTCGGCGTAGCCGGCGGCGGACTGGATGCCGACGGTGGCCTTCTCCTCGAACTCGGCCAGCGAGCTGGCGCCGGCGTAGGTGCAGGAGGAGCGGACGCCCGCGATGATCGAGTCGATCAGGTCCTCGACGCCCGGACGCTGCGGGTCGAGGAACATCCGCGAGGTGGAGATGCCCTCCTCGAACAGCGCCTTTCGGGCGCGGTCGTAGGAGGACTCGTCGCTCGTGCGGTTCCGGACGGCGCGGGCCGAGGCCATGCCGAAGGACTCCTTGTACGCGCGGCCCTGGGCGTCGTGCTGGAGGTCGCCCGGGGACTCGTAGGTCCCGGCGAACCAGGAGCCGATCATGACGTTGGAGGCACCGGCGGCGAGCGCCATGGCGACGTCGCGCGGGTGCCGGACGCCACCGTCGGCCCAGACGTGCTTGCCGTACTTGCGCGCCTCGGCGGCGCACTCCAGGACGGCGGAGAACTGCGGGCGGCCCACGCCGGTCATCATGCGGGTGGTGCACATGGCGCCGGGGCCCACACCGACCTTGATGATGTCCGCGCCGGCCTCGATGAGGTCCTTGACGCCCTCGGCGGCGACGATGTTGCCGGCCACGATCGGGACGTGCGGGTCGAGCGCCCGGACCGTCCTGATCGCGCTGATCATCGACTCCTGGTGGCCGTGCGCGGTGTCGATGACGAGCGTGTCCACGCCCGCGTCGAGCAGCTGCTTGGCCTTGCCCGCCACGTCGCCGTTGATGCCGACGGCGGCGGCGATGCGCAGGCCGCCCTTGGCGTCGACGGCCGGGCTGTACAGGGTCGCGCGGAGCGCGCCCTTGCGGGTCAGGATGCCGACGAGCCGGCCGTCCTTGTCGACCGCCGGGGCGTAGCGGCGGTTGGCGGCGTCGAGGGTGTTGAAGGCCTCGCGCGGCTCGATGTCGGCGTCGAGGAGCAGCAGGTCCTTCGACATGACCTCGGAGAGCTGGGTGAAGCGGTCCACGCCGGACAGGTCGGCGTCGGTGACGACACCGATCGGACGCCGGTCCTCGTCGACGACGACACCGGCGTCGTGCGCCCGCTTGGGCAGCAGGGACAGCGCGTCGGCGACGGTCTGGTGCGGGGCCAGGACGATGGGGGTGTCCAGGACGTGGTGGCGGCTCTTGACCCAGCCGATGACGTCGGTGACGACCTCGATCGGGATGTCCTGGGGGATGACGACCAGGCCGCCGCGACGGGCGACGGTCTCGGCCATGCGGCGGCCGGCGATGGCGGTCATGTTGGCGACGACCAGCGGGATCGTCGTACCGGTCCCGTCGGGCGAGGAGAGGTCCACGGCCTGGCGGGAACCCACGGCCGAGCGGCTCGGCACCATGAACACATCGTCGTACGTGAGGTCGTACGGCGGCTTGACGTCATTGAGGAAACGCACGTGCTGACATCCCAGTCGTTCGGATCGGCCCCTAGGCATTTCAGCCAGGGGAAAAAGCACGTAGTTCATTGTCCCACGTCAGTACGAATACCAGCCCCGGGCGATTCATCCGAGGCTTCCGGGGGGTCTTTCGTCGTTTCCTCCGAAGACCTCCCCGAGGGAGAGGAACACGGCGAGGCGCGCGGGCCGCTCCTCGACGGCCGTGGCGAAGACGTCCTGGGCCAGCCGCCACTCGCGCGGGTGGGCCCCGGCGTACTCCTGCCAGCCGGTGACGACGAGCGCTACCGGCCCGGGCAGGTCGGTCAGGCAGTCGGCGAGGGCGTCCCAGTTGCGCCCGAACCAGTCGGGCAGGGCGAGCGCGGTGGCGCAGCGCTCCATGAAGGCGGCCTTGTCGGCGACCCCGTACAGGTCGAGGACGACGGGGGCGCCGAGCTCATCGAGCCTCATCCGCGACCACCTCCCGGAAGCTCTCGTAGTGGTCGTCGGTGTAGTACGCGTCCCCGTCCCGCCCGGTCACGATCCGCCGGGCCCCGCGGTCCCGCTCGCCGGGGGTCTTCACCGTGTACTCGTGGTAGTAGCCGCGCTTGTGCTGCGGCAGCACGCGCTCGAAGTTCGAGAACACGGTGCCGTCCTTGGCGTACGGGAAGGGGCCGCCGCTCCTGATCAGCGCGAGGGTCCGCCGGGCCTCGGCGGGCAGCGCTCCCTCGTGGATGACGGGGAGCCGGGAGAAGCGGGTCGGGGCGGCGCCCGGACTCCGCGTGCCCTGGGGCGGGGCGGCGTCCGTGGTGCGCGAGGGGCCGGCGGTGGCGGTGCTCGTGGCGGTGCCGGGTCCGGTGCCGGTGGCGCCGCCCGTCCCGCCGGAGCACCCGGTCAGCAGCAGCGCGAGCCCGGCCAGCAGGGCGAGCCCGAGCCGGGCACATCGCAGGATCATGCCCCGATGCTGCCACGCCTCCGCCGACACGAACGCCCCGCCGGGTGGACGGCGGGGCGTGTCGGAGCGGGGGTCCCGGGTCAGACGCCGTCCGGGTCCGCGCGGTCGAGGGCCGGGCGGGGGCCGGGGCTGGACTCGGTGAGCAGGTAGTCGGCCGCCGAGCGGTCCGTCACGAGGCTGGTGACCAGACCCGAACGGAGCACCGCGCCGATCGCCGCCGCCTTGCGCTGGCCGCCCGCGATGGCGACGACCTCGGGGATCCGGCGCAGCCGGTCCGCCTCGACGGTGATGCACCGCTCGCCCAGGTCGCGGCCGACCCGGCGCCCCTCCGTGTCGAAGAGGTGCGCGGACATCTCGGCGGCGACGCCCAGCGACGCGTAGTGGGCGCGCTCCTCGTCCGAGAGCATGTCGTGGACGGTGGAGATGCCCGGCTCCCAGGAGCCGATGGAGACGCAGGCGACCGTCACCTTGTCGAAGTACTCGAAGGCCCGCGCGATCCCGGTCTGGCTGCGCAGGGCGGCGGCGGTGGCCGGGTCCGGCAGCAGCATCGGGGCGTAGATCGGGTGCGCCTCGCCGCCGGAGACCTGGGCGGCCCGCCGTACCGCCTCGACCGAGCCGCGCTCGGCCGTGCCCGCGTCGTAGACGCCGGTGAGCTGGACGACGGTGCAGGGCGGCAGCCGGTCGAGCGCCGCCGCCATGTGGATGGTGGAACGGCCCCAGGCCAGGCCCAGGACGTCCCCCTCGGTGACCAGCTCGCCGAGCAGGTCGGCCGCGACCTCGCCGAGGTTCTCCGGGTCGGGCGACTCGTCCTCGCCCTCCGCCGGCGACTCGACGACGACGGCGTGGCGGAGTCCGTAGCGGGCGCGGAGCGCGTCCGAGCGCTCGGCGTCCAGCTCCGCCGGGACGCGGATCTCGATGCGCACGAGGTCGCGCTCCAGGGCGGTCTCCAGGACCCGGGCCACCTTGAAGCGGCTCACGCCGAACTCCTCGGCGATCTGGATCTTGGACTTGCCCTCGAGGTAGAAGCGGCGGGCCATGGCCGCCGCCTGCACGAGCTCCGCGGGGCCCATCCGCAGGGCTGACCGTCCCGCCGACATACCCGCCACCGCGATCTCCTCACTGCTGTTCACGTACGGCTGCTCACGTAGCGCGTGACACCCGCTGGTGCCACGTCACGCTGTCGTCACCGGGGCTGAAGTGCCCGGTTCCGTTCACACTCTGGACTCACCGTTCATCCTGTCAGATCCGGTGGGTCCTGTTCGGTTCTGTCGGCGGCCCGACGGGCCGCGTTCATGTACCGGAGGTCCGTTGGCGGCTCAGTGGCCACACGCCCACGCCGCCGAGGCGGTCGTGGCCTCGGCGCGGGCCCGCAGGGAGCGCACCGCGGCGGCCGGGTCGGCGGCGCCGTAGACGGCGGAACCGGCCACGAAGACGTCCGCGCCGGCCTCGGCGCACCGCTCGATCGTGGACTCCGCGACGCCGCCGTCGACCTGGAGCCACAGCTCCAGACCGTGCTTGGAGATCAGCTCACGGGTGCGGCGGATCTTCGGCAGCATGATGTCGAGGAAGGACTGCCCGCCGAAGCCGGGCTCGACCGTCATGATCAGGAGCATGTCCAGCTCGGGCAGCAGGTCCTCGTACGGCTCGATCGGGGTGGCCGGCTTGAGCGCCATGGACGCCCTGGCCCCCTTGGCCCGGATCTCCCGCGCGAGGCGCACCGGCGCGGCGGCGGCCTCCACGTGGAAGGTGACCGACCCGGCGCCGGCCTCCACGTACTGGGGGGCCCAGCGGTCCGGGTCCTCGATCATGAGGTGGCAGTCGAGCGGGGTGTCCGTCGCCCGGCTGAGCGACTCGACCACCGGCACGCCCAGCGTCAGGTTGGGCACGAAGTGGTTGTCCATCACGTCGACGTGCAGCCAGTCGGCCCCGTCGACCGCCTTCGCCTCCTCGGCGAGCCGGGCGAAATCCGCGGACAGGATGCTGGGATTGATCTGCGCCATGTGCCAAGCCTGCCATGTTCTTGAGCACTTCTTTGCCGCGAAGCGGTTCGCGGCAGAAGGAGGAGGTCACGTACTGGTACAGACCAGGTGATTCCGCCGCCCGAGTGTCAGGCGGTGCGGCGGATCAGCGCCAGATACATGGCGTCCGTACCGTGCAGATGCGGCCACAGCTGTACGTCGGGCCCGTCGCCGAGCTCGGGGACGCCGGGCAGCAGCGGCCGGGCGTCGATCAGCTCGGCGCCGCCCACCTTCTTCAGGACGTCGTCGACCACGACCCGGGTCTCGGCCAGGTGCGGGGAGCAGGTCGCGTACCCGACGACGCCCCCGACGCGCACGGCCCGCAGCGCCTCGGTGAGCAGCCCCCGCTGCAGCGGGGCGAAGCCGTCGAGGTCGGCGGGGCGGCGGCGCCAGCGGGCCTCGGGGCGGCGGCGCAGGGCGCCGAGCCCGGAGCAGGGCACGTCCATCAGGACCCGGTCGAAGACGCCCTCGCGCCACGGCGGGCGGGTGCCGTCGGCCGCGATGACCTGGTACGGGCCGGGGTTGCCGGCCAGCGCGCGCTCGACCAGCCGGGCGCGGTGCGGCTGCTTCTCGGAGGCGAGCAGGGCGGCGCCGCGCTCGGCGGCCAGGGCGCCGAGCAGGGACGCCTTGCCGCCGGGGCCCGCGCAGCCGTCGAGCCAGCGGCCGTCGGCGCCGTCGAGGGGGGCGTTGGCCAGGGCGATGGCGACGAGCTGGCTGCCCTCGTCCTGGACGCCCGCGCGGCCTTCCGCGACGGCCTGGAGGGCGCCGGGCTCGCCGCCCTCGGCCAGCTTCACCGCGTACGGCGACCAGCTGCCGGGCTCGGTCTCGGTGGCGGCCGCCAGTTCCTCGGTGGTGGACCGGCCGGGCCGGGCGACGAGGGTCACGGCGGGCCGCTCGTTGTCGGCCTCCAGGAGCGCCTCGATGCCGGCGCGCCCGCCGCCGAGGGAGTCCCACAGCGCGGAGACGATCCAGCGGGGGTGCGAGTGGACGACGGCGAGGTGCTCCTCGGCGTCGGCGTCGTACGGCGGCGCGACCCGCTCCACCCAGGTGTCGAAGTCGTCCTGGGCGATCTTGCGGAGCACCGCGTTGACGAACTTGGCCCGCCCGTCGCCCAGCACCACCCGGGCCAGCTCGACGCTGGCGGAGACGGCGGCGTGGCTCGGGATGCGGGTGCCCAGCAGCTGGTGCGCGCCGAGCGCGAGCACGTCGAGCACGGGCGGGTCGACCTCGCGCAGCGGCCGGTCGATGCAGGAGGCGATGATCGCGTCGTACGTCCCCTGGCGGCGCAGCGTCCCGTAGACGAGCTCGGTCGCGAGGGCCGCGTCCCGCCCGTCGAACTTCTCCGGTCCCTCCTTCTCCCGCGCCTTCTTCAGGAGCGGCGGGAGCACGAGGTTCGCGTAGGCGTCCCGCTCGTCCACCGCCCGCAGCGCCTCGAAGGCGAGGATCCGGACGGGATCCTTCTTGGGGCGCCGGTAGGGCTTGGGGGTACGGGGACGTGCCTGCTCGCTCAAAGGTGCTCCGCGTGAGAAATGAACCGGTGAAGAGGGGTGCCGAAGGAGGGGGTGCTCCCGGCGGACGGCCGGGAGGCGGACGGCCGGGGGCGCCGCCCCGGCCCTCCCAGCCTACGTCCGCCGCGGTGGCGTCAGACGCCGACCCGCTCCCCGGGCGCGATGCGGACACCGCGCGCCCAGTCGGCGGCCTTCATCGGCTTCTTGCCCTGGGGCTGCACCCACAGCAGCTCGACCGCGTGGGAGCCGGTGCCGACGTACACGTTGTTCTTGCCGACGGCCAGCTCGCCCGGGGCGAGGTCGGTGCGGTCCGTGACGAGGGCGGCCTGGATCAGCTTGAGGCGCTCGCCGCGGAACAGGGTCCAGGCGCCGGGGGCCGGGGTGCAGCCGCGGATCACGCGGTCGACCCGCAGGGCGGGGGCGGCGAAGTCGACGTGCGCGTCCTCGACCTGGATCTTCGGGGCGAGCGTGATGCCGTCGACGGGCTGCGGAACGGCCTTGAGGGTGCCGTCCTCGATGCCGTCCATCGTCGCGGCGAGCAGCCCGGCGCCAGCGAAGGCGAGCCGGGTGAGCAGGTCACCGCTGGTGTCGGTGGGGCGGACGTCCTCGGTGACCACGCCGTACACGGGGCCGGAGTCCAGGCCCTCCTCGATCTGGAAGGTGGAGGCGCCGGTGACCTGGTCCCCGGACATCACCGCGTGCTGCACGGGCGCCGCGCCGCGCCACGCGGGCAGCAGCGAGAAGTGCAGGTTGACCCAGCCGCGCGCGGGGATGTCGAGGGCCACCCGGGGCAGCAGCGCGCCGTACGCGACGACCGGGCAGCAGTCGGGGGCGATCTCCCGCAGCCGGGCGAGGAAGGCCTCGTCGCGGGGCCGGGCCGGCTTGAGGACCTCGATCCCGGCCTCCGCCGCCCGCTCGGCGACGGGGCTCGCGACGAGCCGCCGGCCACGGCCCGCGGGCGCGTCGGGGCGGGTGACGACGGCGGCCACCTCGTGCCGCCCGGAGGCGAGCAGGGCGTCCAGGGCGGGTACGGCGACCTCGGGGGTACCAGCGAAGACGAGCTTCACGCGGGAAAACCTCGCATCTAGGGGCGAATGGTGGCACCTGCCCGCCCGAGCGCAGCCGAGAGCTCGGGGGAGGGCAGCGCACCAGTCTAGGCCGGGTCGCGGGGCGGGGCGCGGGGCGGTCTCGTCGGGCGGCGTTCGAAGGGGGCGTACGCGGGGACGAGCGCCCTGCGCATATGCGTGTACGCCCCCGCAGCGTGACCCAACCCCGGGTGGCGCGTTGGTCAAGAGAGATTGACCGAATCGGGTCGCCCCTCCCCCAGCGGCCCGCCCCTTTTCACGCCGGTTCGAGAGGCTTATCCATGGCCGACCACGCAACCCACGACGCCCAGGCCCGGGCGAGTCTGCACCTGCTGGTGCGGGACATCGAGCGGGTCCGGCGGCAGGTGGACGCACTGCGCACGCTCACGGCCCAACTGGGCAATGTCTACCGCCCTCGCCGCTCCGCCCCGTCCACGGGCTTCGTCGTCTACGGGCGCGCGCCCGCCCCGACCGTCCGCCTCGCCCAGGAGCTGCGGGACAGCGTCGAGACCCTGGTGACGGCGGCGGTCGACTTCGACCGCTCGCTCGGGTTCTCGTGGGACGCGGTGGGCTCCGCGCTCGGAGTCACCAAGCAGGCGGTGCACCGCCGCTACGGTTCCCGTCGCGCCCCGCAGCCGGGCGCCGCCCTGGAGCCGGAGCGCGCGGCCGAGCCCGCCGCGCCCCGCACGCTGCCGGTGGTGCCCCCGGCCCGCAGCATGCCGCCGCAGCCCACCTCGGGCAGCCAGACCCTCCGCGAGGAGCAGCGTCCGCCGGCCTTCCCGGCCCCGCGCAACGGCTGAGCCGCCCGCGGCCCGAAGGCCGCCGGTCGCGCACGGGACGCGACGGGCGGCCTTTCGCCGTGCGCGGGCACCCTCGCCCGGGGCGCTCAGCCGATGTCCGGCGGATCCACCCGCACCCGCACCGGCTCGCCCCCACCGCGGGCGAGCCGGGACGCCTGGGCGTGCTTCAGGGCCAGGGCGAGGGCGGCGCCGCTGCCCGGCGGTACGCGGATCAGGGCACGGTCCCACTGCTCGCCGGGCGGGGTGTCGCCGGGCCGCCGAGGGCCGCCGAGGCGGGTGACGGGGAGCGGGACGGGGCCCAGGATCTCGGCGTCGGGCGGCAGCTCTGCGGCGGCCAGGAAGGCCGCCAGGGCGTCCGGGGGGGCGGCGACCGCGGCCATCCGGGAGACCGGCGGGAAGCCCAGCTCGGCCCGCTCGGCGAGCTCGCGCTGGGCGTGGCCGAAGGGGTCCCAGCGCACGAGGGCCTGCACCGGCCGCAGGGTCGGCTCGGCGACGACCACGACGGTGCCGCCGTCCTCCTGGCCGCGGACGAGGGCGGCCGCGTCGATCCACCGCCGCAGCGCCTCCTCCCCGGCGCGCAGGTCGGGCCGGCCGAGCATGGCCCAGCCGTCGAGGAGCAGGGCCGCGGCGTAGCCGCCGTCGGCGACGGGCTCGGCGCCGGGGGTGCTCACGACGAGGGCGGGACGGTCGGGGACCCGGTCGAGGACGTGGTCGCGCCCCGAGGTGCGCACCGGCACGGCGGGGAAGGCCCGGCCGAGCTCCTCGGCGGTGCGCCGGGCGCCGACGATCTGGGCCCGCAGCCGGTTCGAGCCGCAGGCGAGGCAGTGCCAGTCGTCCGCGCCGCGCCCGCACCAGCCGCAGTGCAGGGCCTGCTGCTCGGGCGCTTCGAGGGGCCCTGCGCAGTGCCGGCAGCGGGCGGGCGTGCGGCAGCGCTCGCAGGCGAGCCGGGGCACGTAGCCGCGGCGCGGCACCTGCACGAGCACCGGGCCGGTCTTCAGGCCCTCGCGCACGATCTGCCAGGCCAGGGTGGGCAGTCGGGCGGCGCGGGCGGCCTCGTCGCGGGCCAGGTCGGTGTCGCCGACGGTCCGTACGAGGGGGGCGGCGGCCCGTACCTGGTCGCGGCCGGCGGCGAGCGGCTGGGCCCAGCCGGACTCGACGAGCTGGGCGGCCTCGACGGTGCAGCTGGTGGAGCCGAGCAGGAAGGCGCACCGGTCGTGGGCGGCCCGCAGCAGCAGGACGTCGCGGGCGTGCGGCTGGGGGGCGTGCGGCTCGCTGTGGCTGGTGTCGCCGTCGTCCCAGATGACGGCGAGCCCGAGCTCGCGGACGGGCGCGAACATCGCGGCCCGGGTGCCGACGACGGCCCGGACGGCGCCGCGCCGGACGGCGAGCCACTGGGCGTACCGCTTCTCGGGACCGGCCTCGGCCGTCAGGAGGGCGTGCCGCCCGTCGCCGAGGAGCGCCGTGAGCGCCTGGTCCACGCGGTCGGCGGCGCGCCCGTCGGGGACGACGACGAGGGCGCCGCGCCCGGAGGCGAGGGTGGCGCCGACGGCGCGGGCGATCTCCTCGGCCCAGTGCGGCCCCGGCAGCGCGTTCCAGACGGCCCGGGGCGCCCCGCCGCGCGCGAGGGCGTCCAGGAACGCCGCCCCCCGCTCGTACCGCCGCCAGCTCCCCGCCTCGGGCGCGGGCGGCGGCGGCAGCGGCGCGGGCGAGGGCCGGCCCTCGGCGCGGGCGCTGCGCGGCGGCACGGCGAGCTGGAGCACGTCGGCGAGGCTCCCGGCGTACCGGTCGGCCACCGCGCGGGCGAGCGCGAGCTGCTCGGGGCCGAGCACGGGCTCGGGCGAGACGACGTCGGCGAGCGCGGCGAGCGGGCCGGAGTAGTCCGAGTGGGCGCGCCGCTCCACGAGGAACCCGTCGATGAGCCGGCCGCCCTCCCGCCGCCCGCCCCTGACCTGGTGCGCCCCGGCCCCGAACCGCACCCGCACCCGCACACCCGGCTGGGCGGCCTCGTCGAGCTCCTCGGGCACGGCGTAGTCGAAGAACTGGTCGAGGTGGAGCACGCCCTTGTTCACCACGACCCGCGCCACCGGCAGCTCCTTGGCCAGCGCGGCCCCCCGCCACGTCCGGGGCTTGGCCCGCGGCACCTTCGCCGTCCGCACGGTCTCCCGGATGAGCGCGAGCTGCTCGGGCTCCCCGTCTCCCACGGCCTTCCCGTCCTTCTCGTTCTCGCTGCTCACAGCCTCATACCTACCAGACGCCACCGACAGTCCGGCGGACACACCGAAGGCCCGGCACCCCGCAAGGGGTCCCGGGCCTTCGTACGACTGCTGTGGGGCGTGGGGTCAGATGCCCGCGGCCTTCTTCAGCGCGTCGACGCGGTCGGTGCGCTCCCAGGTGAAGTCGGGCAGCTCGCGGCCGAAGTGGCCGTAGGCGGCGGTCTGGGAGTAGATCGGGCGGAGCAGGTCGAGGTCGCGGATGATCGCGGCCGGGCGGAGGTCGAAGACCTCGGCGATGGCGTGCTCGATCTTCTCGGTCTCGATGGTGTGGGTGCCGAAGGTCTCGACGAAGAGGCCGACGGGCTCGGCCTTGCCGATCGCGTAGGCGACCTGGACCTCGCAGCGCGAGGCGAGGCCCGCGGCGA